>CALUNK010000098.1 GCA_944321985.1 Candidatus Methanomethylophilaceae archaeon | reverse complement strand
CATCGCCAGGGCGACTGTAGGCAGGGTGATGGACATGCCGCTACCGTCCAACGAGGTTCTGGAGAGCGTAGGGGACATAAAGGACAACATGGACCGTGTGAAAGTCCTCCTGGAGGATCCCAGCAGGACTACGGTCAGGCTCGTCCTCAATCCGGAGATGATGGTCATAAGGGAGACCATGCGCGCCTACACCTACCTGTGCCTCTACAACAAGAATGTAGAGACTCTGGTCGTCAACAGGGTCCTTCCCGAAGAGGCGGGGGAGGGCGGATTCTTCAAGGAGAAGCTGGAGGAGCAGAAGCAGAACATGGAGCTGATTCACCAGGCCTTCGATCCGATGGAGATCAAGTACTGCGAGATGATGAGGACGGAGTTGCGCGGGCTGGAGAAGCTGAAGATCATGGCGGACATGATCTACGGGGACGAGGATCCCTACAAGATATACTCTAAGAGGAGCCCGATGGTATTCGTCACCGAGGGCGGGGTGGACAAGATTATCATGAAGATGCCCTTTGTGGACAGCAGCAAGGTTGAGCTGTTCCGCTTAGACCAGAGCACAGTGATGGTCCACGTCGGCAGCCAGAAGCGTAACATCCAGCTCCCGGATGCCATGGTGCACTCCCAAGTAATCGGGGCAGATTTCAAGGACAATGAACTCGTTATCAAGTTCAAGAGGGACTGATCATGGCAGGCACTGAAGAGGAATTCCAGGATTTCGTCGCTAAGAACAGGGAACTCATAGAGAAGATTATGTTCCTCCAGAAGGAGGGCGTCATAGAGGTGACATCCGCAGGGAGGGATGCGGCCCACGAGGCCGTCCATGCCGTGGATGACGCGAGGGTGAAGGCGGAGGAGTTCGCCAAGGCCACATACACCATGTTCATGGATCCAGAGGTCCAGAAGCATTTCATGGCCATGGGGATGGAACTGTTCATGGGTCTTTCCGCGATGGTTCAGAAGGCCCCTGTCCCGGACTTCATGAAGGAGGCTGTGGGCAGCACCGAGAGGAACTGGAAGGACAGCGCATGCAAGGCCAATGACCAATGCGGAAGGGCCAAGGTCCAGAAGGTCGAGATCAAAAAGGAGGGGGCCGAGGACGTCCCGTCCGAGATCAAGGTAACAGACTACACTAAGACGGAGTGATCCGATGTCGTTCGGATCGGAGGCCGTCGGTCTCGCCAGGGCGGCAATAGAATCGGAGGTCCGCGGGACCCCGATTGATTGCGGGACGACCGACGACCGTTTTGCGGACGCGTCAGGCGCGTTCGTCACTCTCAGCACGTATCCCGGCCACGATTTGCGCGGATGCATAGGCTTCCCGATGCCGCTCTTCCAGCTCGGCAGGGCCATCGAGGAGGCCGCCAGAGCGGCATGCCATGACCCCCGTTTCCCGGATCTGAGGGAGGGGGAGCTTGACAGCGTGACCGTGGAGGTCACGGTTCTGACCGTCCCGGAGGGGATAGTTGCCGACGGCCCAGACGAGCTCGTGTCCGAGGTCGTTATCGGGCGCGACGGGTTGATCATAGAGTACGGCGGACACAGGGGGCTTCTGCTTCCGCAGGTCCCCGTGGAATGGGGATGGGATGCGAGGGAATTCCTCGCGCACCTTTCCCTGAAGGCGGGTCTCCCTCCGGACGCCTGGACCTACAAGGGCGCCAGGATAAGTGCGTTCAGGGGAAAGATCTACACCGAGGCCACCCCGTATGGGGACATCACGGAGAGATGACATGGACATAGAGAAAGTCATCGAGGGGAGGGCCTTCATCGACGGCGAGCTCAGATACGCCGAGATAGGGATAAGCGAAGGCAGGATAGTGACCGTGGGGAGGCTCGTCTCCGGAGGGGACAAGAGGGTGGACGTCGGGTCCAGCAGGATAATCCTGCCCGGGTTCATGGACCCTCACGTTCATTTCCGCGATCCCGGCATGACGAACAAGGAGACGTTCGACACCGGCACCATGGCAGCTGTCCACGGAGGTGTGACCTGCGTCTTGGACATGCCGAACACCAAGCCCCCCGTCACGGATGTGCAGACCCTTCTGGATAAGAAGGCGTCGGTGAAGGGGAGGGCGAACGTCGACTACGGGCTGTTCGCGGCCGTAACCGCCAACGTCAACGCCGGCATGATCGCCCCGCTGGCTCCGGCTTTCAAGCTCTTCATGGGATCCACCACGGGCAACATCCTCCTGGACGAAGATGAGGAGATGATTCCCGCCGTGAGGGACGTCCTCGCCACTGGCAAGAGGATGAGCGTCCACGCCGAGGACGACCATCTGATAGCCAGGGAGGTCGAGCACTGCACGAGAGACCATCTGAGGAACCGCCCCGCGGAGGCGGAGTGGAACGCCATCCGCAGGCTGGCATCGAATTTCGGGGGAGCGAAGATCAACATCTGCCATCTCACCACTCCAGAGGGCCTCGACATGGCCAGGGCCGCTGGATTCACGACCGAGGTGACCATGCACCACATGATGTTCGAGGTCGACCGCTGCACCGGGGCGGAGTACAAGGTCAACCCGCCGCTGAGGGACATAGGCTGCCGCGACAGGCTCTTCAAGAGGTTCCTGGCAGGGGACATCGACATGCTCGGGTCGGACCACGCCCCGCACGCCGCCGAGGAGAAGGCGCAGGAGTTCGACGCCGCGCCGGGGGGCATACCCGGAGTCGAGACGACCATGCCCATCGTGATGGACATGGTCCGCAGGGACGTCATCCCAATGTCGCAGGCGGTTCGCATGGGGGCCGAGAACCCCGGCAGGCTGTTCTCCGTGCCCAAGGGGAGGATCGCCGTCGGCTACGATGCGGACCTCCTGGTCTTCGATATGAGGGGTTCCTCGACGATAGACGTCAGGCGCCTTCACAGCAAGTGCGGGCACTCCCCCTACGGCGGTTTCGGGGCCGTCTTCCCCGAAACGGTTATGGTCAGGGGAGAGGTGCAGGTGGAGGACGGGGAGTTCTGCGGAGAGCCCCTCGGGAGGGATGTCTGTGGCTGATTACGAAGTGGATTACTCCGAGGTTACCGGAAGGAAAGTGGATTGCCCCAGCGAGTGCGGTATGTGTTGCCTCTGCCAGCCGGAGGTCTTGCCGGAGGAGCGTGCGTTCTTCCGCACCAATTACCCGGACGCCCTGGTGAAGGCCAATGGCCCCGTGCCGTACTTCGCCCTGGCCCTGAAGAAGGGGTGCGGTTCCTGCGTGTTCCTGGACGGCAGGAGATGCAAGGTGTACGATCACAGGACCGCGTACTGTAGGCAGTTCCCTTTTCACCTCTATGCAAGTGACCGCATCAAGGTGGAGCTGGACCTCTCGTGCAGGGGTGCGTGGACGGGTACGGGTGTCGATGCGCTGGCCGAAGCCAAGGATCTCGTCGCCAGGGCAGACAAGAGGATCGTCTCCGCGCTGGCCGAGTCGACCGCTGTCTACCGCGAGTTCTACGCCAACTGCAGGGAGGCCGGGGTGATGGCAGTCCCGTCAGGACTCAGGATGTCTGTCTCCGAGAACCTGTCGATGTTCACGGATCTTGCATATCTCAGCCGCATAATGGACATGGCACAGATCGAGCCCCTGATGTCTCTGGCAGGCATCCAGCCCGAGCGCAACCTGGACATCCCCTCGCTGGAGGAGGCGGGCAGGGACTCCGCCCTGGAGTCCATGTCGTCCGATGACCCGCTCAGCGTCCCGGTCTACTGCGACCCGCAGTGGAACTGGAACATGTTCATGGCCATGGACGAGAAGGTAGTGTGGAACGTCATGGACGACGACGGGGACCTCCACCTGAAGGGTGAGGCCGACCCGATGGACATAAGGCTGAGGATCCCGGACGCGGCAGGCAGGCACGTCCTGTCGGAGTACGTGCAGACGCTGAACGGCAGGGACAGCTTCATGGGCAACGTGTTCTCCCTGATGGACGAGAACGGTTACGAGGACGACATGTCCAATGCCTACTACGGCTGCCTCTCGGTGACGGTGATGGACCTGCTCTGGAGGATGTCCATGCTCGACCACTTCATGGGTATCGGATGCGGGGCCGACGCGATGAGGGAGGCCATTATATTCTACGACATGGACCGCCTGGACGCCCCCACCATAGGTGCCTTCGTCTGAGGTCCCACGTACGCGCGGATACATAGGCGAACTCGTAAGCTTCTTATAGTGCATCCCTTATCGTGTCAGAGGTAGCCACAATGATGAAGCCTCTTAGCGTCCTTAACCAGGCGGTCGGCAAGAACGTCATGGTTGAGCTCAAGGGCAGGAAGGAGTACCGCGGGGTCCTCGATGGATACGACCCCCACATGAACGTGGTGCTCAAGAACGCCGAGGAGTACACCGACGGACAGCTGAGGAGAAGGCTCAACATTGTGATTGTCCGCGGGGACAATGTAATTTACATTTCACCATAAGAGGAGTGATTGATCATGGGAAAGGGAACACCGGCACAGGGAAGGCACAACAAGTTCAAGACGCACATCCCCTGCCGC
>CALUNK010000097.1 GCA_944321985.1 Candidatus Methanomethylophilaceae archaeon | reverse complement strand
CTGATGGAGAGCAGGTCGATGAACCCGATGATCGGCACACCGCGGATCTCCGAGCGCACGTGGACCTCCGGATGCTGCGTTCCCTCCCTGGGGTCGAACCTGCGATCCTGCCTGCGAAGCTCCCTATACCCATCGATGGATTGGTTGCGGCGCAGTGCCATCATGGTGTCCATACCACATGTCGGCTCGTAGATCTCAGCGTTCGGATTGTACTCTTTCTCGATAATCGAGTGGATGTGCCTTCCTATCTCGGCGTATCTGATGTCGTACTCCGCTGGACGGCCCTCACGGTAGTAGAGAGCCTTCAACGGGCACTCCTCGAACCGCGAGATGAAGCTCGGAGAGAGGTGATCCATTGGAAACCCGCGCCCCGATGTGAACAGATCCACGTCATCTGTCATCATCGATCATCTCCGGGATTGTGACTGTCACATCCACGTCATCCCCCGGATTCAAACCCATCCGTTCGACATCCTTCTTTGTTATTGGGATGAAGAAACCGTTTCCAATGACCTTGATTTCAGTTGCAAACGTAACCTGCTTGCGTCTCATTATTCCTCCCAGGCGTTTCCGCCCTGTGGAGACGTCATGTCTGTAGTGGTATTTATGTTTATACGTTGTATAAACAATTTATTAGGAATTCCAAATAATATGTCAAATAGAGCTTGATTTGTTTATATAAAGAGGTATGAATGAATGTTCAGAAGATTTCCTCTCCTTGAGGGGAGAGGTAAGGTGTTTATTTCGGATTATGGTCAGATTTACTCTTCGTTCTTGGTCACGGTCACAGCACTCTGATCAGCAGACGAAGCATCATCCCCGCGAAAAGCGGCGAGCTTCGCCTTGTCTCTGATGACGTCCACGAGGACGTTGAAGATGTTCCTGCCGAAGAGTCCCCAGAGGATGCCGATAACGATGGCACAGAGGGCGTAGACCTCGAAGGGAGCTCCCGCCTGGTTGACGAACCCCAGGAAGATCCCGGGGATGTAGACCGCGAGCACTGTACCTATGATGACGTTGCAGATGCCTCCTCCGAGATAGTCCTTGCCGTATGTCTGGAGCTCCTCACCCCCCTCACCCCTCTTCTTGTTCGTATCGTTGGCATCCCTCTTGTTATAGAGGAATGTGAACACGAAGGTGAAGATCAGCCCGAGGATGGCCAGCTTTATGACGAACTCTTCGGGGGTCTGGTAGCGGACGATCATGTCGACCGCGTCGGTGATTGTCTGGTCCATCTGCATCACTCCTTGCCCTTCCTGGAGATCGAGTACGGGAAGGTCCCCTCATGGATCATCCAGGCGCAGTAGAGCAGCACAGAGGCCACGACGACTCCGACGATCAGGAGGATCATCTGGTTCCCTGTGTCATCGAGCCATTCCTTCTCCTCGGGAACCACGATCTCCTGGGCGGTGACGGTGATGTCCCTGGTCACAGGCTGGGTGAGGTCGGAGCTCCATCCGGAGTACACATCTTTGTCAAGTGCGGGGATTTCATCCTCAGGGATGACCGAACCGTACTCGACGGTGATTTTCTTGGTCTCATCTCCGATGACGAAGGTGACGGTCAGCTTCTCGAGCAGGGCTGTGACGGTCATGTCCCCGGTGACGGGGATTGACAGGTCCTTGTCCCATCCGGAGTATCCCTCGGCGAGGGAGGGGACGGTATTGGCGGAAATGATGGAGCCGTACTCCACCAGGACATCTCCGACCTTCTTCTCGCCCATGACAAAGGTGACGGTCAGAGTGTCGGCCCTCCATGTCGCGGTCAATGTGGTGTCGGCGGTGAACTCGTAGGTCTCGGGATCGACGACGGTTCCGTCGGTGAGGGCCCATCCCTTGAACTCCGCTCCGGTCTTGGACGGGTCGGAGGGAATCTGCAGGTCGCTGATGTTGGTTGTCGTGATGGTGGTGCCGTCGACCACGAAGGTGACCTCGAAGTCCTCGGCGAACACGGCGGTGTAGGTGACGTCTCCGGAGATCGTCGGGAGCTCGGTGACGATCTTGCCGTCTCCGGCGTCCCATCCCTTGAAGATGAAACCTTCCTTGGAGGGAGCCTCAGGTCCGGTGAGCGCGGCTCCGTACTCTCCTTTCTCGGTGCTGACGGTCTGCCCGTCGACAACGTAGGTGATGGTGAACTCCATTGCGGTGAACTGAGCGTTGAGGGTCGTGTCCTTGTCGAGTGTGAGGACGGATCCTGCAGTGTAGGTCGTGCTGCCATCGCTCCATCCAGCGAAGGCCTTTCCATCGGGAGCTGTGGCTCCCAGCTCCTCTAGGGTCTTGAGTGTGATCTTGTTGGACTCGTCGGCCTGGAACATGTACGTCCTGGCGTTCTCGCCCTCCCCGACCACATAGGATACCGAGAAGGTAGTCTCCCCGGTGGCGTCGGAATCCTCGCTGACGAGAATCCCGGCAAAAGCTGCGGCGAGGATCACCGCAGCGAGAATCATGGTCTTGATCGTTGAGCTCATTGTCTGACCTCAACAAAAAGAGATTGGGAAGCGGTTTATAAAGGACAATCGACCCGTCTCACGGCTGGGCTGGGATGTCAGGATAGGCGACTGTCTGCGGGAAACCCTCCTGGTTGACGGTGTCGCGGACCTGCATCTTGTAGGCTCTCATGGCGGTGCGGTATGCCTCCCATGAGTCCACTGTCTTCTGTACCTTGCTGCACGAGATGTTGTCGTTTGCCTCATTGATGAGCTTGTCAGCTTCGTCGAGGATCGCGCTGCGCTGTATGCGCCTGAGGTCTGCCGTCCACTCCTCGATTCCGGGAGGCAGCATCCCAGCTCTTACGAGCTCATACTCTCCAGTCGGGAATCTGATCTCACGATAGGTGTAGACGGTCCTCTCGACGTCCTTGTCGTCCTTCTCTGTGCTCGATGCTACATCCCTGCGATACAGGGTCATGGTCGGTCCCGTCACGAGCTCGACGGGACGGACCTCTGATGACGCGGTGACTTCATCCAATTCTTCGCCTCCTGTTTTC
Source organism: Candidatus Methanomethylophilaceae archaeon (assembly GCA_944321985.1). Lineage (GTDB taxonomy): Archaea > Thermoplasmatota > Thermoplasmata > Methanomassiliicoccales > Methanomethylophilaceae > Methanoprimaticola. The sequence goes on along the minus strand of CALUNK010000097.1, from coordinate 1,511 downwards.
TTTTGACACGTCTGGTTGTCTTCTTCGCCAGACGCCAGCTGTCGCACCATCCTAGGATGCCGCTCCATGAAGCGAGACATCCGAGATCGTGCTCGTCGAGGTCATGTCCGGCATCGAGTTTTGCCTCAAGCCTTTTCATGGCTCTCTTCATCTTGTTCTTGTTTCTCGTCCGGACCAGACAGAAATCATGGAATGTCCGGTATCCCACGAAGTCGACCCCACGGCTCTCGACCGGGAAGATCTGCCAGTTAGATTTCATCGTGAGGCCGTTTTCGGCAAGCAGCTGGTCCATGCGCTTCTTGACCCTACGCAGCCAGGACTTCGATTTGCCTAAGACTATGATGTCGTCCATGTACCGCAGGTAGTGCTTGCAGTGCATGACCTGCTTCATGTGGCGGTCTATGCTCGCCAGATAGTAGTTGGCAAAATACTGGCTGGTGTAGTTGCCGATAGGGAGTCCCGGTCCGGGGTATCCGTAGATGATCTCCCTGCAGAGCCAAAGGACATCGGGATCCTTGATTTTCCTCTCCAGCTTCTCCATCATCAGGTCCTTGTCGATGGACGGGAAGAATTTTCTCACATCCATCTTGAAGCAGAATCTGGTTCCCTCTGGATCTTTGCGAAGGTATCCTCTCAGTTTTGTCAGGGCCTGGTGCGACCCGCGCCCCTGCATGGCTGCATATGAATGGTCCCCGATGCTGTCCATGAGGATCGGGCGGATGACAAGCATCAACGCCCAATGGACGATCCGGTGCGGGAAGTAGTCCACATCATAGACGAGTCTGTCCTTTCCTCTCTCGTGGATTTGGAACTCACGGTACGCTCCGCTTCTGTACTCCTTGGTCACCAGCAGCCGTTGGATTTCCAGGATGTAGGTCGAGGGATCCTCATCCACCTGGCGAACGCCGGGTTTCGAGGTCTTCCCCTTCCTGCTCTCGTGGTAAGCCTGTGTGATGTTCTCGATGGACACCACCCTCTCCCAGAGATTGCCATATCTCTTCACCATCTTCTCGCCTTTACCTATTTGCCGACCGTTCGCCCAGGGCCTTTCCTGTCTACTAGGTCAGTGTTCGTTTTTCGTGTTTCACCAAGAGGTGCGGCCAAGTGGAGCGTAATCGAGGATGCCCACACTGGGGACTTAGGTTAAGTTCAAGCGAGCCCCGTTGTTCGAATTCGAGTTCGACAGATTATTGCAGTTCACGTACGAAGGACCAGCGTTACCATTGGACACATTGTCGGAATTGCCACCCACATACACGAGTTCGAAGTCAGCGGAACCAAATTCCATTTGGCCTTGATCGGCGAATGGAATCATTGGTAAAGTGTTTTAGGCACATTTTTTTCGCGCCGACGCGCCTCCTCGCGTCGGCGCGTCCTAATAGTTCGCAGTCCACGTCAATTCCCCATGGTTCGGTCGGGCCGAGGACGGCCCTCTCAAAGATCAAATGCAAAGGCCAAGCGAGCCCCGAGGTCCGAACCCGAGAGCGACAGACTACCGCAGTACACGTACG
>CALUNK010000096.1 GCA_944321985.1 Candidatus Methanomethylophilaceae archaeon | reverse complement strand
AGGTCCGGGTTCATGTCGCAGTTCCTGGGCGGCATGATGATGCCGTTCATGAACTTCATCGGCAACTTCGGATACGTCATGGTCTGCATAGTGGGTGCCCTCCTGTGCATCGACGGGAGGATTTCCTTCGGGGTCATAGTCGCGTTCATGATCTACGTCCGCCTGTTCACGCAGCCTTTAACCCAGATATCCCAGGCGATCGTCTCCATGCAGTCCGTTGCGGCGGCCGCGGAAAGGGTGTTCGAGTTCCTAGACGAACCGGAGATGGCGGATGAGTCCGAGAAGTCTGTGAAGCTGCAAACTGTCCAGGGACACGTGGAGTTCAGGGACGTCCACTTCGGTTACTCGCCAGACAAGGAGATCATCCACGGCTTCTCCGCAGAGGTTCTCCCGGGACAGAAGGTGGCCATCGTCGGCCCAACAGGCGCCGGCAAGACCACCATGGTGAACCTGCTGATGCGCTTCTACGAGGTGAACAGCGGGGACATCCTGATAGACGGCGTCTCGACGAAGGACATGAGACGCGAGGATGTACACGACCTGTTCTGCATGGTCCTACAGGACACCTGGCTCTTCGAGGGCACCATCAGGGAGAACATCGTCTACAGCAAGGAGGGCGTGACCGACGAGAGGCTGGACGAGGTCTGCAAGGCAGTCGGCCTATACCACTACATACAGACGCTCCCCGAGAGGTACGACACGGTCCTGGGCGACAACGCCAACCTATCCGCCGGCCAGAGGCAGCAGGTGACCATCGCCCGTGCGATGGTGGACGGCTCGCCCCTGCTGATCCTCGACGAGGCGACCAGTTCGGTCGACACCAGGACCGAGAGGGTGATCCAGGAGGCCATGGACAGGCTCACGGAGAACAGGACGTCGTTCGTCATCGCCCACAGGCTCTCGACGATTAGGAACTCGGACCTCATCCTGGTGATGCACGACGGCAACATAGTGGAGCAGGGGACGCACGACGAACTGCTTTCGAGAGGAGGGTTCTACGCTGACCTCTACAACAGTCAGTTCGACCCAGAGTGAGCATGAGGGCCTCTGTTCGTAACGCCGTTGATATGGGTGGTGTTCAGGGAACATAATTTTATCCGTATAACACAGACCAGGGGGCGGTGCTAGATTGGACTACCTAATCTTATTGGCGTTCATCGTCTATTTCGCCATCGTGCTAACGATAGGATTCCTCTTCTACAAGAGATCCCACAGCATGGAGGAGTACATCCTCGGCGGACGTCAGATGAACCCCTATGTGACAGCGCTCTCCGCGCAGGCCTCGGACATGAGCAGTTGGCTGCTGATGGGTCTTCCCGGAGCAGTGATGCTGATGGGGCTGGGAGAGGCCTGGATCGGTATCGGACTCGCAGCGGGTTCGTACATATCCTGGCTCATCGTGGCCAAGAAACTCAGAAAACACTCGGTCGTCTCCGGCAACGCCCTGACGATGCCTGAATTCTTCTCCAACCGTTTCAGGGATGAGAAGGGATACCTCAGGCTCATCGCGAGCGTAGTCATCCTGTTCTTCTTCGTCATCTACGTCGCGTCTGGATTCAAGGGTTGCGGGATCGTCATGCAGACCGTGTTCCCCGAACTGCCCCTGACGATTGCCATGGCGGTCGGCGCGATCATCATCATCGTCTACACTTTCCTCGGAGGGTACAAGGCCGTCTGCTGGACCGACTTCCTCCAGGGAATGCTCATGGTCATCGCAGTCGTCGTCGTGCCCCTGGCCGTCATCATGAACCTGGGCGGATGGGAGAACGTCTCCAACGCCTGGGACCAGGTCGGAGTGGAGGAGTTCACCAACCTCTTCTGGGACAGAGGCAGCCCGCTATCCGCCATCGCCATCGTCTCTCTGCTGGCATGGGCATTCGGATACTTCGGCATGCCGCACATCGTGGTCAGGTACATGTCCATCAGGAGTCCTCGCGAGGTCAAGGTTGCCCGCCGCATCTCCCTCGTCTGGATCGTCATAGCCCTGTCCGCGGCGATCCTAATCGGAATGGTCGGAAGGGCCTATTTCCAGATCAACGACATGTCTCTGGAGGGATACAACTCCGAGAACATCTTCATCACCCTTGTGAGCGAGGTGTTCGTCGGTTCCCTGTGGCCCTTCGTCGCCGGACTTCTGTTCGCCGCCGTGATGGCCGCCATCATGTCCACCGCGGACTCCCAGCTCCTGGTCGCTTCCTCGTCCATAACCAACGATGTCCTCGGAAAGAGCAAGAGGTTCAACTTGTCCGACGCCAAGCTCATGTGGATATCCAGGGTTGTCGTCATCGTGGTGGCCATAATCGCGTTCGTCCTGGCCATGGTCGGAAACGACAACATCATGGGCCTCGTCTCGTACGCATGGGCAGGGTTCGGAGCCGCGTTCGGTCCCCTGATGCTCCTGTCCCTGTACTGGAAGCGCATGAACCTCCAGGGCGCCATCGCCTCGATGATCACGGGATTCGTCGTCATCATCTTCTGGGAATCGTTCATGGACTTCACCGGAATCTACTCCCTGCTGCCTGGATTCATCATATCCATGGCCATGGGAATAATCGTGGCCCTCCTCACCCCCGCACCTGTGAAGGAGATCGTCGATGAATTCGACGCCGCACAGGCCTACGACGAGGAGCCCCAGTGATCCCGAGCAAACTGATTTGAAATAACCGCCCCGCCGCGACCAACCGCGGTCGGGGTCCCTTTCCCATTCTGGATCCGGACGTGACGCTTCCAACGGTTCGTTCTGTCAAAGTGTGAAATAATCGGTCATTCATGTACGACGCATGGCCGGGATCTCAGACTACAGCACCGTCGAAGGCGTATGCGAGGACGAGATGACCCTGAAGGGATCTCGTTTCATAGGCATCGTCATGCCCTGTCCCGATGAGTCCTGCATCCAGGAGAACATATCAGCCGTCATGAACAGGTACAGAGACGCCACCCACTACTGCTGGGCCGCCGTCTTCAACGGTTCCGAGATGAGGGACAGGAGCAGCGATAACGGGGAGCCGTCTGGCACGGCGGGAAAGCCGATACTGTTCGCACTCAGGGGGACGGGACTGTCAGACATCATGTGCATAGTAGTCAGATACTTCGGAGGAACGCTCCTGGGAACTGGCGGGCTGGTCCACGCCTACGGCGAGACCTCCAAGCTGGCGCTGCAGCATGTCAGGACGGTGACCCGTAGGGCGAGTGCTGTCTACATCTTCACCCTGGACTACCCCTACTACAGTCAGTTCGAATCCAAGATGCGGGACATGATGGCCAAGAAGCCCGTGTGCGAATACTCGGACAAGGTGGATGTGAGGGCTTGGATCCCGATCGGCAGGGACGAGGAGTTCGAGAGAAGGATCACCGACCTGACCGAGAGACATGTGCGGCTGATGAGGCTGAAGGACGAGTACATCTGACATCCTCCCGTCGGATCGACCCCGACGTGCTGCCTAACGCATCCTCGATGCCGGTCCCGTTCCTCGGGATTCAGTAGATCAGCAAACAGTCTTGCATGGCGATCCCGCACGATCCCCCTTACATCCGTTTCACTCGCTGAGACTTCTCAAGGCGCGACCGATACCGTGATTCTTCGACCGAACACCATAACTATCATCAGCTGTTCGGTACCCGTATGCTCATAAAAGCCCAGTCCATCACCAAGGCCTTCGGACCCCACAAGGTCCTCAAGGACGTCAGCCTCCAGATCAACGAGGGGGACAGCATAGGCCTGATCGGTGTGAACGGGGCGGGCAAGACGACCTTCCTCAAGATCATGCTGGGCGAGATGAAGCCGGACACCGGCGAGCTCACCCGCAACACCGAGCGCGTCGGATATCTGGAGCAGTTCGCCGAGGACTCCCCCGACGTGACCGTGCGCGATGTCCTCGGCAGACCGTACGGCCACATAGAGAACATAAAGCGCAGGCTCAGGGAGATCGAGGAGCAGATGATGGCCGGAGGCGACGTCGACTGGAACGCCCTGGCTGAGGAGAACGCTGCCCTCGAGGCCCAGCTGGCGAAGTCGGACATGGACGACGAGGACAACAAGATAGCCGCTCTCAAGAAGGTCGGACTGTCCACGGACCTCATGGACCGTCCCATGTCAACGCTCTCGGGAGGGGAGAGGACCAAGGTCATGCTCTCCAGGATCGTGGTCCAGGCCAACGACTGCGACATCCTCGTCATGGACGAGCCCACCTCCCATCTGGACATCACCACAGTGGAGTGGTTGGAGGACTACCTCATCGACTCCCACTGCTCCGTCCTGGTCATCAGCCACGACAGGTACTTCCTGGACAAGATCGCCACCCGCATGCTGGAGATCGACCACGGGAAGTCCCGCGAATACAAGGGCAACTACTCCGACTTCATCATGAAGAAGATGATCGACCTGGACAGGATGGAGAAGGAGTACCGGAAGTACGCCACGCAGAAGAAGAAGCAGGAGGAGATCGCGAAGCAGCTCCACGCCGACCAGTGGTACATGACCACCCACAAGACCAGGGAGAAGCTCATCGCCAAGATGGAGGAGAAGG
>CALUNK010000095.1 GCA_944321985.1 Candidatus Methanomethylophilaceae archaeon | reverse complement strand
ATGCTCGTCAGGGTCATCGATCATCTTGTCCCTGGCCAGGCAACGGTAGACCTCCGGGCGGATCTGGTTGCCCGGAAAGAAGCGGTTGTATGCTACGAGGTTCAGGCATTCCGAGCAATGTCTCAGATGAATGCTGCCCTTGATGATGAACAGTTCCTCTCCGGTTACGGAGATCGCTCTCTGAATCATCTGATCACCTTCTTCAGGAAATCGAGGACGCATTCGGGGATGTTCACCGATGATGAATCACCCCGCTCCATGAGGACGGTCCAGTCCCTGTCGAACTCCATCTGGTCATGCGCCATCTCCCTGGCGTGGACCAGGGCCTCCTCTATCGTGCGATGGGGTGTGGTGTCGATTCCATAGGAGATGCCGAACGACTCGGAGCGGATGATCTTGGTCGCATAGAACGCGACGTCCATCAGAATCCCCTCCTGTAGTCATCGATGCTGAGCTCAAACCCATGGATCTTCGCTTCCAGGGTCTCCGACATCAATCTCTTTGCGGTGTCGGGGTCCACCTCCTCCACTCTCTGCGGTGAAACCCACGTCACGGCAGGGGTGAACGGCGTGGAAATGCCGATGAACGAGTCCGCCTTGCGTATCTGGGTGGCCATGCCCACCACGCCGTCCGCACGGACCCACTTCCCCATCAGGTCAGGGATCCTGTAACGGTTGGTACGGCAGATTGTCTCATGCTCGGTCGCATCATGGAGGGTCTCGAACGACTTGGAGCAGAACTCGCATCTGTAACGGATCAGAGTGAACTTCTCGACCATGTTCACTCCTCCATGTAGAAGGTGTGCACGGGGAATGCACCGGGCTGGTCGTCACAGAGCTCGTACTCCTGAGTGGAGACGTTATACCGACAGTAGCGGAACGCATAGGTTTCCATTGGTCCCGCTTTCGGACGGAATCTGCGGAACATTTCCGCCGCCTTGTCCGAAGAGATGGTGGCGGCGACCACGAAGTAGGCGATGCCATCCTCCATGATCACGCGGTAGTCGAACGCCTTCTTCGGAGGGTGGCGGATCTGACTCTTCACGCTCTTCTTCGGAGGGTCGGCCATCTCTGGGAGGGCCTTCCCAGAGGCGACGGTGTCGAGGTTCCGTCTGAGAACACGGTTCCCCCTCATTCCATCGCCTCCCTGAAGAAGTGGATGTAGACTACGGTCCCGTCGTCTATGTCCGGGTAGTAGCTGAGGAGAGCGTCCTTGAACTCGTCCGCAGACCTGAATCCCTCGGATTCATAGAACAGCCCCGTGGCAGCCCATAACGGCTGAGGGAGGACGCGGGTCAGGACGTACCTGCGCCCGTTCAGGACGAAGGTGTCTCCGACGGAACCTTTGCGCTCGGTGCGCGTGGTGGCCGTCTTGTCTCCCCTCTCGATGTCGGGGATCCACCTTTCGTCCATGCTCATGACGATCTCACTCATGGTGATCGCCCCCTGTCTCGGACTCGTCGGACGAGTTGATCAGGTCCACGATGAGCTCGGCGAGTTCATCGTCCCCATCCTTGTCCAGGAACTTGTCCAGCTTAGTCTGGGATCTGCGGTCCGGGAGGACGCTGGAGATGATCTCGCCGTATCCGATGTCGTTGAGCTCCTCGCGGATCTCCTCGAATGCGGCCTTGATGGACGTGTTGCCTGAATCGGTCCTGCGACGCGCTCTGATCTCGCTCCCCAGGAGGAAGATGGCCGTGTTGACGACCTCTGTCTTGGAGTAGCCCGGAAGCATGATTGAGGCGTTGTCCACCACGCTCTTGGCGCGGGGGCTCATGAGATAGGTCCTGTTGGACAGGAGGTCCTCCGTCATCCGATCACCTCCACGACCTCGGACTTCTCCCCTCCGGTGCGTGCCATGAACCGCTTTCCGCATGTGTAGCAGTAGTATGACACCGTATCCGTGGTCTCAGGCGTCGCCTCCAGCTTCGTAGACAGGCAGTGCGGGCACGTGGCGGCTCTCATGGTGAATGCCGTGCGCCCGGTGGACGTGCGTGCACGACCGGTAATCCAGATCAGACCGTTGACCTTCAGCTCGCGGGTCCTGGGCGTGACACCCTGTATCCTTATTCCGAGGGCCTGGGCGATGTCCTCGTTGGTGACGTTTGGGTTTGCCTCGATGTATTGGCGTACCTGCAAGCATCTCTCGGCGCTGCACTTCTGGATGGAGTAGTACGCCTGCATCGATGTCTCGCTGACGCTCATGCCGGCACCTCCTTCAGTGCCATGCGGACGGCCTGCTGGTAGATCCTGCTGTAGCTCTTCGACGATTCCAGGACACCACCGTTGCGGACGTCGCGGATCTCGTAGATCCAGATCAGACCGACCTTCGTCTTTGCTGTCGTCCTCACGACCTCGAAGTTGTCCATTCTCACCAGACGGATCAGCGCATATCCCTGCGGGCGGGTGCTCCTGTTCGCCTCCTCCTGCTTCGAAATGGCAATGCGATAGGCGTCGTCGTAGTCTCTGGAGCAGCAGATCGGCTTCTTCGTGGACCTGCAAACAATCACGAACCTGTCCTGGCCCTTCACGTCGTCGGCGTACAGGTCGTAGTCGCAGAACGAGCGGATCAGCGTCCTCATCGTGCCCCACCCCCGCAGAGTCTGGAGAGCTTGTCAGCGTCGGACATCATCCCGTCGATCCTGAGTATTGCCGACCTGTACTCGTCCCTGGAGTCCTCCGGGATCTGAGCCATCATTCCGATTAGGACCGTTCTCGGACCCTGGTGGTACTCCTCGGAGGACACCTGCGGGATGGTCTTCCCCCGGCGAGCCTCCTGGGATCTCATGTAGAACTCGGCCAGTCTCCCGTCGTTCTCCAGGCGGGCCGTGGCGGTGGACCGGGCGCATCCGACCTCCACACATGCGGAGTTCAGGGACCGGCCCTCGTCGGCCAGGGCCATGAGTCTGTCCACGTCCACCTCGGATCTCTTTCCCGCGTGGTATGCGTCCACGACGGCCTTGTACTCTGGCAGACGTCCGGCAGAGGTCGCACGGTATCTGAGGGTCCTCTCGCTGACACCCAGCTCGTGGGCCAGGGCCTTCGGGTCCGTGCCGGTGCGGATACGCTCGAACACCTCATCCAATGTTATGCTCATGCGGATCACCCCTCACTCCACGTCCTCTCCCTCTTCGACTCTCGGAGCCAGGAGATAGACGGACACGAACGGGTCCATGGTCATCAGCTTCAGCGGGTAGTTGGTGTCGAGCTCCATCACCACCTCTCCACGGAATCCGTTCAGGGCATCGCAGATGTAGTCCAGTGGGAACATCGAGGTGTAGGTCTGCCCATCATCGGTCACTATGTCCGGGTTCTCGTAGCTGGCGGACTCCGTGTCACCCACCAAGGAGATCTTCAGCCCGTCGGGACCGCATGTGATGATGATGTGATCGCTGATGCTGGAGCCCTTCTTCATCATCGCGTAGATTTCGTTGGTGTCGAACATCACGGAGCATGCCAGATCCAGCTTGGGGATTCTGGGCTTCCTGTCTGGGCCGTACTCGCCCTCCTTGCGGATCTTGCGGTGCATTCTTCCGCAATCTACGCATACGAATGCACCGTCATCCGTGATGCTGACCGATCCATCCTCCGTGATGGTGCTCAGAGCCTCGGAGAGCTTCCTCAACGGGATCTGGGTGTACCTGTCGGCATCGGACTCTGAGTTCAGTTCGTACTCATCCATCGCCTTCCTATCGACGGACATGCGGATCATCGCGACGTGGGCGGCATCAACCCCCTCGATGAGCCATCCTTCAGGCTGATACTCCAGGTTGAGGTCGTCGTTGCTGACGATGCTGGCCTGCACTATAATGCGCTGGAGCGTCGCCTTGGGTATCACGGCACGCATCATTCCGCATCACCTCCCCTGATGTCCTCGGTGGCGCGGTCAATGATTCCGTTCAGGTCGGTCAGGCGTGCGGTCGTTCCGATGACCCATCCCGATACTGCGTCCCCGAACTCGTTGTCGAACTCCTCCGCCGTCCTCTGCATGACGGCGAGAATGGATGCGACCGCGCAGGACAGCGCAGATACCGTGTTGATCTGCGCGATGGCCTCCTCAGCGGGGGTCATCCCGCACTCCCTCATCATCTCCAGGACCTCATCCCAAACGGTCCCTCTCGTCTCCTCATCAATCGAATCAATTCTTTCCATTTGTCAGTCTCCTGTATCTGAGTGAAGTTTCGAAGCGGAGAGCGTCCGCTGTTCCGGTGAAAGATGTCAGTTCAGTCTGGCCAGACGTGTGACGGGCTGAACGGATGCGCTGTTCGGCGACGGCCACATAATCAGGCTCGATCTCGAATCCCACATAGTGAAGGCCGAGCTCGACGGCTGCCACGGCGGTCGTTCCGGAGCCCATGAAGGGATCAAGGATCACTGGGTCCCCCCCCCCCTTGGCGCGGAATTACCGATAATGTTGCGGACGATTTCCAGCGGTTTGACCGTCGGATGTCCGAATCTTTCCTTGTCGGCCTTGTTGTTGGCGGAAACGTACCATTTCCTCTTGGTCTCGTATGTGCCGTACAGATGGACCCCAGGCTCACGGAAGAACAGCAAATACTCCGTATCACTGAGGTATTTGTTGTTACAGGTGGGGATGGGGTTCGTCTTGTGCCATGTCAGGCACTCTGTCGTGCATC
>CALUNK010000094.1 GCA_944321985.1 Candidatus Methanomethylophilaceae archaeon | reverse complement strand
ATTTCGATTCCATGTGTTCCACTGTCCTTCGTTCAGTGACATTCTCGAACGAATGGAAAGTCACCGCTCAAAACGCTCCAATCCGAATCCCCGCCATCAATCCGCCTTCGGGCGGGTGGAGAGTGATTGCCATCGTGACTGAAACCGTGCGGACGGTGATTGTATGGATCTGACGGGACTCTGGCCCTTCATCATCGTCCTCAGCATATTCTGCGGGCTTTTCATCGGCTCCTGGGTCAAAAGGAAGTCGCAGATGATCATCCCGTTCAACGACCCCGTGTCGCTCCTGCTGATACTGGGGTTCTTCGGGATTTTGGCAATGCCGGACCTGATCCCTGAGTACGCGTACATCGACCCCTACGACATGAACCAGCTCGCCTGCGTCGTCGGATTCCTGATCGCATACCTATATGGATACTGGAAAGGAGAGCTGCTGTGCGTTTTCGTGTCGGCCCACGACATCTGGAAGCTCAGACAGGAGATCAGGCCCATAGCTTACTACTACAACTCTCGCGGGGACCTGTGCTGGCAGCCCCAGCGCATGACCTACGTTCTGAAGCGCATGGTGTTCAACATCGATTGTCCCCTGGACTATGACGTCGGAAGCATCGCCAGGCGCAGGGAGGTCGTTTTCCAGGGCAAGTACATCAAGATGTCCGCGCACGTGGTGGACACCGCGAAGATGGAGATCAGAACCGAGTACGTCAGAGGAAGGTTGCTCAGACATAAGGTCCTGAGATGCCACTTCGATCCGTCGCCCCTGAACACCTACGACGAGTATGACTTCTACATCAACGGCAGCATCGCCGACGAGTACGTCCGCAACTACCAGCGCCTCAAGATAGACAACATGAACGCCGCCGCCGGGATGCAGATGGCGGAGATGATCGGTGCTGTGGACATGATCGGTGTCCTGAACAGGATGACCCCGGACTCTCTCGTCTTCGGCGAGATCATGAGGGACCTGAAGGCCAGGAACGTCTCCTCCGAGGACATCGAGGAGAGGGAGGAGGCCGTTTCGGAGGACAGAACCGAGCTCGGAACCCTCAAGCGCAAGCACTCCGAGGCTCAGAGGAAGCAGGAGAGTGCTGAACAGCCGGGAGGCGATGACGATGCCTGAGCCGATCCAGCCTGTATCGTCGATGGGCCGCATCATAGCGGAACAGCCCGACATGAACACCGAGGAACTGGCGACATACGGCTCCGAGTACGCCAGAGTCAAGGCGGGAATCTGGGTCGTCGATAAGATGATCGAGATTGCCGAGGACAAGTACGCCATGGCTCTGGCATCGTGCTACGGCGATGAGTTCGAGCGCGTGATGGAGATCTACCGCAGACGCCCGATGGTCGTCACACAGGAGCGTCCCAGGTCCAAGAACTACGAGGATCTGATGGCCCTCCAGAAGGCGAAGGAGATCTACACCAGAGCCAACACCCTGGAGTATCTTAAGAAGCTCCGCATCGAGATCGATTCCTACGGTGCCATCAACGGGATACAGGAGTACGGCCAGAGGATGCTGGAGAACGGACTGGATCAGGAGCTGGTCCGCGCCGTTATCCGCAAAAGGGCCAGCAACGGCATGGTGAACACCTACGAATCCGTCAAGGCCATCCGTGACGGCACTTTGAACGACACCCGCACGGCGGAAGAGAGGCGTATGGCTCGCATGGCCGAGATGATCATGCGCGCCAACGAGCACATCCGCATGGAGAACGAGTATCCGGAGGAGAGCCGGGACGAATGGGACGACCACGGCGGATGGGACAGATCCGAATGGATAGAGAGCATCGAGGATGGGAACTCCGAGGAGAGTCCTGACGCACAACAGACGATCCAGGCCATCCACGATTCCCGCATCGGCCCATATGTCGGAGAGGGATTGGGAACCCATGTCTACGACATGGACGAGATCGAGGTCATGGGCATCCACGAGGATCCCGAACCGGAGGAGACTGAGAGAGACGACGTCGAACGCATCGGCCCAGCATCCACCACTCCGCAGGACGCGATGGGGATGGTCCCTGATTCTCAGCAACAGGACGAGATCGCCCGTATCCCGCCGATGGGAAGCAGCCCGACCGACGCGGTCGGATCGGTGCCGAACGAGGAGATCGCCCGCATCGGCCCCGACGGTGGCAAGCCAAGGGACGCCCTGGAACTGTTGGAGACCCTGTTCCTCCAGCGTCCTCCCTGCGATAGCGAGGAGTACGCCGAGTGGTACAGATACAAGCTGAAGCGCGACCATGGGTACGATCTCGATTACGACGATGAGGGGAATGAGGTCATCATCGGGAGGACGGGGGAATGAGCAACCTCTTCATCCCGACCCAGGGCCCCGCAGCCGAGGCGTACAACGACCTAGTCCGCTACTACGGCGCCGAGGATTATCACGCCCACTACATCAGAACGTTCCAAGTGATCCTGTCCTCGCTTCTCAAGGAGGATTTCCTGGTCAACGACCCGGACTACAAGGACGCAGTCGCGATGTATCCCCTCCCGCCCAGCAACGCGCCCAACCAGTACCTTCCGCAGGAGGGGTTCCTGTACTATCTGATGGTCTTCGAGAAGGTCATGCGCAAGAACAACATCATCGGCGGATTCGACGCCGAGGAGACCAGGCCTGACGTCACCGACGGCAGCACCCTGGACCCGCTGATAGACTACCTGAAACGATTTCGAACGAGAATAGCCAGACACTGAAAAGGAGAGAGCATGGAGGATGAGACGATGGATGATGGGATGCACTTCGGGACGGAGGCCGACGATGCATGGCAGAAGCATGAGCATTACATTCGCGGAGGATTCCGCAACGTCATAGGGGATCTGTTCGTCAACACGGGCGGAGACGATTCTTATGATGGGGAGATGGACGACGTCATCGACGATCCATACCCAGATCCTCCGCAACAGCATCATGCCGAGCCCCCTCCGAGCCGTCCTCCGTGGATCAACCGCATCGTGGATATGGACAAGCTGATGTCCGACCTGTTCAGGCCGGGCACCAACCACTTGACGGACGGGATGAGAGGAGGCGGGAAGACGCATCAGGCCGTCGCCTACACCGAGGCGATGGTCAAGGGCGCGTTCCCAAGCATGCCACACGTCGTCATGTTGACCAACATCATCTTCGTGAAGAGAATCAGCAAGGTCGGACCGCTGGAGAGCCAGTTCGTCATGGAGACGCCTCCGGGAGTATATCACGTGACTAGCATGGAGGAGATGTTCCGTGTCATAACCAGGCTGTTCAGGCAGTACGGCAGGACCAACGTGATGTTTATGTTGGTCTTGGACGAAGCCCAAAATTTCCTTCTGGCTGATGAGTACCAGCAGGACACCTCCATCAACTTCATCAAGTTATACGGGACGACGCGCAAATTCAACATGTGCATTTGGCTGTTGACGCCCAGCATCAACAACCTCCCTCCGAGGGCACGCAACTTCCTGGACGCCGACCCATCTGGCTATGTCACGTGCCAGTGGAGGAAAAACAAGCACGCGGCGCTGGAGTACATCCGCGAGCATCACATCCAGGACGCCGATCCCCGCGAGTTCACCACCATGAAGATGGGACAGAACGCCATCCCGATCCAGTTCCGGGTCGGCAGCACGTCTTGGACCCGTCCCCTGGAGGAGCTGGAGGTCGGCGAGTACGGATACGACCATCTGGCTAATGCGGATTTCAGGGTGAGCATCAGCAGACAGCCCGACCGCGAGTTCGATTTCACGCGGTTCATGGAAGTCTGCTCCGATGTTCCGTCATATCGTATAGCCAGCGTAATGCAGCACTTCTTCGACCGTATGGACGGGAAGGTCAAGGACGAGGAGGGCGAGCAGCAGCAGACCGATCCCAAGGCTGAGAAGACCCAGGAGATCAGGAAGATGCGCGACCTCAACCTGACCTTCGACCAGATCGAGTACGTCACCGGCATCCCGGCATCGACGTGCCGTCTGTGGCTGAAGAAGTACGCATCAGACTCCGCATCCGGCGAGCACGATGGCGCCGGAAGTCCCGACCGGACAGGTAGCGGAGGACCTGTCCGGCCCGTTCGCGGGAGGACTCCGAAAGGAGCCTCCCGCACGGGTTCAGGCAATCCTGAATCCGCACCGGAAACCCCCGAAAAACCCCTTGAAAAAGGGGATTTTTCGGGTGACACTACGAATCTTAGTGTTGCGGAAAAATCGGATAGCCAGCGTTTTGCGCAGCAGCAACTCAACCCCCCTTCCGACGCGCCGTATATGTATATTCCTAGCGAGGCCGAGAATGAGGGGGTCCCCTGCGCGGATTTGCGGGAGGGCCCTCGGACGGTTGGCGGACGGTTGACCCCCAAAAATGACGACAGCAACAGCGACGGAGGTGGGGCCTGATGGCGACGGGAAAGCAGCCGAAGAAGGGCGGATCGTCAGGGGATGACGTGAACGGAGGATGGTCCGTGCAGAGGGTCCGTTGGATGGGACGCGCCTACGACATTCCCGTGGATGCGAACGGCTACGTTCCGATGGAGGCCATGGTCATGCGCTTCCAGGAGATCGGCAACGGCAGGGACCGCGCCGGAACATCCTCCAGAATCATCTATCCGGAGAAAGCGACCCCGATGGACATCGTGGAGTGGTGGGCCGACCCGTCGTCATGCGACGTGGACG
>CALUNK010000093.1 GCA_944321985.1 Candidatus Methanomethylophilaceae archaeon | reverse complement strand
TCGCCACGGAGTCCACCTTGCCCTTCACGGACTCCAGGAACGTCCTGACGGCCTCGGTGTCCAGGGGCTCGTCCTCCTGTCCGGACGCCCTGTAGCTCCCGGCCACATACGCCGTGTAGTCCGCCTCGGTGGGCACGGAGAGGTCGTGGCCCATGACAACCAGGGCGACCCTGCACCCCCTCCCCTCGACCACCGAGTTGGTGGCCAGGGTGGTGGACAGGCTGACGACGTCGGTCCTCGCGAGCAGGTCGCGGTCGAATCCCTCCAGGGCGCCCCTTATCCCGCGGGACAGGTCGTCGTAGGTGGTCATGGACTTGGATCTCGCCAGTATCCTGCCGCTCTCGATCTCGAGCAGCACAGCATCGGTGAACGTACCTCCCGTGTCCAATCCCAGTCCTACCCTCGTCATGTCGCAAGCCTCCGCGTTGGCGGTGGGATGAAATCTGGTTCTGACACGATAAACCTATGCAGATTGGTGAAAAACAAGGGGTTTAGAAGGGGTTTCGGCGCATGTGCGGATCAGTTGTGCCTGTCGATGACTTCCTGTCCGCGCATGTAGGGCCTGAGGACCTCGGGGATGGTGACGGTGCCGTCCTTGTTCTGGTAGTTCTCGAGGATGGCGACCATCGTCCTGGGCAGGGCGAGTCCGGATCCGTTGAGGGTATGGACGAACTCGCTCTTCAGGTGGGGCTCGGGCCTGTACTTGATCCTGGCCCTCCTTGCCTGGAAGTCCGTGAAGTTGCTGCAGGAGGATGCCTCGAGCCAGGCGTCCTTACCGGGGGCGTAGAGCTCGAGGTCGTAGCACTTGGAGCAGGAGAAGCTCATGTCGCCGGTGCACAGGAGCAGGACCCTGTAGGGGAGTCCGAGGCCGTTGATGAGGTCCTCGGCGTTCTGCCTCAGCTCCTCGAGCCTGGCGTAGGAGTTCTCGGGGAGGACGAAGTTGACCATCTCGACCTTGTTGAACTCGTGGACCCTGATGATGCCCCTGGTGTCGGCGTGCTTCCCGACCTCCCTCCTGAAGGACGGTAGGTACGCGGTGTAGTAGATGGGGAGCTGGCTCCTGTCCAGGATCTCGTCCTGGAGGAGGTTGGTCACGGGGACCTCGGCAGTGGGGTTGAGGAACATGTCGTCCCTCTCGAGGTAGTACATGTCGTCCTTCAGGTTGGGGTACTGCCCGGTGCCGATGACGGCCGCCTTGTTGACGACGACCGGGGGGAACAGCTCTGTGTAGCCCTGGTCCTGGTGGGTGTCCAGGAAGTAGTTGACGAGGGCCCTCTCGAGCCTCGCCCCGTCGCCCTTCAGGCAGTAGAACCCGCTCCCGGCGACCTTGACGGCCCTGTCGAAGTCTATGATGTCCAGGTCCTCGGCGATCTCCCAGTGCTCCCTGGGCTTGAAGTCGAACTTCCTCTTCTCCCCCTTCTCGTACACGACGACGTTGTCGTGCTCGTCCTTTCCGATGGGGACGGACTCGTGGGGGATGTTGGGGATGTTGAGGACGCAGTCCTGGCGGATGTCCTCGAGCTCGGCCATCCTGTCGTCGTTGGCCTTGATCCTGTCGGAGACCTCCCTCATCTCCTTGATGCGCGCATCCTTCTCCTCGCCCTTGGGCATCTTGGAGATCTGCAGGGACACCTCGTTCCTGGTCTGTCTGAGACGGTTGTTCTCGTCGGTCAGCGCCCTCCACTCGGAGTCGGCGTCGAGGAACCTGTCGAGGATCGCGTCGTCTTTGTTCCTGTTCTTAAGCATGGTCCTGATCATGTCAGGGTTTGATCTGATGACGTTGACGTCAAGCATCGGAAACACCTCGGAACTTCTTCTGGCTGAGGGACGTCCACGTGCGTTTGTCAGTGAGGACGATGACGCTTCCGCGCACGTCCACGGCGATCGCTCCGGTGGCCTCCTCGATCGACTCGGCCGCCCCCTTGGCATCGTCGTCTGAGTTGGAGAGCACCTTCACCTTGATCAGGCGGTTCTTCTTCAGCTGGTTGACGATCTCGTCGAAGACGCCCTGGTCGAGGCCGTCCTTCCCGACATGGACCGTGGGGCTGATGTCGTTGGCCCTTCTCATAAGCTCCTTCCTAGCGTCCTTCTCGGTCATGTGATTGCTCCTTCAGGTACGGTCTGCGGCGGATCTCTCCGCACATGCCGCATGTAACGCACACCATGTGGTTGCCCAGACGCACGGTGCAGTTCCTCCCCGGGATGAGGGGGACGCCGCATCCCTTGCATATCGGGACGTCCGGGGGAAGTGGGACCTGCGTCTTGGCGCCTATGCGCTTCGCGATCTCCACGTACCTCCTGGCACGTTCCGGCCTGTCCTCGCGGACCGCTTCGACGGCCAGACCGAGCAGTATGTCTATGCGCTCCCGGCCTATGTCGTTGAGTACCTTCTGCGGGACGCGCCTTCTGCTCATACGGTGTGCTCCGGACGTTCCGATTACAGCGGTCCTATTTGAAAGTCACGCACGCGCGTTAAGAGTCGTTCTCCGGGTCCGTGGACCCGTCGAAGGGGCACATCCTGTCCAGCAGGCCGCGGATCCTCTGGTTCTCCGGGGCGGTGCCGTCGCGGTGGGAGTGCCACAGCTCCACGAACATCCCGTGGAAAGCGATGACGCACTCGTCCCAGGTCCCGGCGGAGGATTCCAGCGCGAGCTCTTCGCATCTCAGGTACCATGAGGAGTTGCGGGCGTAGTAGGACGGCACCCCCTCAAGGGGGTACACGAGGCCGACGTCCCTGCCGGAGGCTATCCCCCTGAGGAACACCGCGCCGGGGAACGTGTAGCAGCTCTCCACGGCCCTGAGCTCGGCTATCCCTCCGTCCTCGTCCAGGACCACCGTGCCCATGGCGATGACTGGTCCGGCGGTCGAGAAGTCCTCCTGGTCGTACCTGGAGATGCTGCTGACGAAGCTCATCGGGACCAGCGAGGCCCCGCTGGTGATCGCCCAGTGGTCCTTCCTGCGGGGGTCTTTGACGACGACGCCCATGATGCCGCCGTTGTACGCCCGTGTGACCATCTTGGCCATGCCGGTGACCCAGATGGCGTCGATGTCAGAGAACTGGTGCAGGTCCCCCTCGTACCCGTGCAGGAGCGTGCACCCCTCGAGGTCGCGGAAGACGTCGAGCACTGCCCCGGCAACCCTCTTCCTGCCGAGGATGTCGGGGTAGTTGTCGTTCATCCATGTGCCGCGGGACGTGCCACCGAGGTAGTCAAGGGTCTCGTCGAGGAACCTCCGGGCATCATGTGCCAGCGCCCCCTCGGAGTGCACCGTGAGGTGGGCGTACAGGTCCCCCGGGACGTCGCCCTGGAGCCTGAGCTCCGCCCTGACGATGTTGCGGCAGATCTCGGAGAAAAGGCGGTCCACGTCGGAGAGGACGGCCTCCGACACGCGGTCGTCCGCCGGCGTCTCCGGGTCGATCGACGACACTGCCTTGACGACGTACTTCTTCATGCGGACGAATCGCCTCGTCCCCTTAAAACGGAGCCCGTTCAGACCGTGACGGGGACCATGGAGAGGAGCAGGTCGCGGATCTCCTTCTCCTCGCCCTCGAACTCGTCCTCGCTCTCGGCGTAGGTCTCGAAGAGGAACGTGAAGTACTCGTGGAACGCGATGACGCACTCGTCCCAGCTGGGCTTCGCCTCGGATATGCCCAGGGCCTCGCAGTCGAGCGTCCAAAGGCCCTTCTTGGTGTTGAAGCCCGGATTAGCCTCGACCGGGTTCAGGAGGACTATGTCCCTGTTCGCGGTGATGATCCTGTGGAACTTCACGGTCGGGAACGAGTAGCATCCGACTACCGCCCTCACCTCCCTGACCTCTCCGTCCTCGCCGGTGACGACTGTGCCAGACGCTATGAGCGGCCCGGCCTCGGCGAACAGCGGGATGTCCGTGGAGGAGATGTTGCTGGCGAAGGTTATCGGGACGCTGTCCCTCCCGTTCGATATGAGCCAGCGGTTCTTCCTCACGGGGTCCTGGGAGATCGTCCCTATCACCGCCCCCTGGAAGGAGACGGACGTGTCGTCGGCCACCTCCCTGACGGCCTCCTTGTGGGTGAGCCTGAACTTCTTGAGGTCGTCCCCCTTGCCGTAGCGGAGGTCGTAGCCCTCGAGATGGTCCGACAGGGCGACTATGTCCCCCGCCAACTTCCTGCGGGCGAGGGCTTCGCGGTGGTTGCCGGGTTCGGACCACGTGTCGGGCATGTTGGCCACGTCCAGCTCCCTGACCAGCTGGTTCAGGGCGTCCAGCATGAGCGTGTCCTCCCCGTCAGTGGACGCTCCGAGGTCGGTCCCGGACGCGGAACCCATGGAGAGGTCGAACCTCCTGGTGAGGCTCGCGGGGATGGCGTTCTGCAGCCTCAGCTCCTGCCTGATCATCATCGCCCCTATGTCGGAGATGAGATTCTGGACATCCACCATGGTCTGGCCTGCCACGGACACGGGCACATGGGCGTTCTCTTCATCTGTCGGGACCACTTTGAAGTTGAAAGGCTGCATCGGATCTGGTGAGGCATGGGCACGAAGCCTACTTATTCTTTAGGGGGTTGCGGGACGCGTACACGCGTACCTAATGCGCCCGAAATCGTCGAAACGCTTATATGCGGGACGTATATCGGCAGTCAGTTGACACGGAGCCGTAGCGCTCCGATTGCATTCACAATCC
>CALUNK010000092.1 GCA_944321985.1 Candidatus Methanomethylophilaceae archaeon | reverse complement strand
AACGAGGACTCGATGTTGGCGTAGACGATGTTCGCCATCGCCTCGTCGGAGACGATGGTCTCGAAGATCTCCTCGTCCGATTCCATCCCCAGTGCCTTCATCAGGGCGATGAGGGGTATGGATCCCGAGGCGACGGGCACGGAGACCATGACCATGCCGTCCTTCTTCTTCTCGACGAGTGTGAGTGCACGGTACCCATCCTTCTGGGAGAATACCTTGGCGACCTCGACGGCCGCGCCGTACTTCTCGTTGTACTCGACCATGACCCTGTTGGGGGCGAGGTCCTCCAGTGTGATCAGGACCCTCTCGGTTCCACCGATGATGAAGTATCCTCCGGGCTCCCTGGGGTCCTCCTTCTGTTTGACGAGCTCGTCGATGTACTCGGCGTCTGTGAGGGAGCGCTCGAGATGCTTCTCGATGACCTCCCTGTTGAGGTTGCATCCCTTGGATTTGACCATCATGGGGAGGTCTCCGACATGGACCCATTTGTCCCCCTCGGGGATGTCCTTCTCGATTCCGTCCTCGTAGACCTCGAACCTCACGTAGACCGGTGACATGTAGTTGAGGTTCCTGAGCCTGGCCTCCATGGGGGTGAGCTCGTGGCTGTATCCGTTGGCCTCCATGACCTTGGGTTCCTCGATGCGGATGGTCGGCTTGGCCTGGAGGTCGATGTTCCCGTCTTCGTCCCTCTTCCTGCCGATGTGGATCTCGATATTCTTTCCGCCGGTCCTCTCCGGGTCCAGCTTGATGATCCCCCTCTCGGCGTCGTCCGTGGGGACCCTGATGTCGTCGACGATCCTCTGCATCCTGCTGTTCGGATTGTCGGGTGTGGCGAGGAAGTCGTTGAAGGATGAGGTGTGGTGGTTGACGATGTTACGCTCGGAGAAGTACAGTTTGACTAGATCCCTCAATTGTTTACCCCCTTATTACGAGCCTGTACGCCACAAATTCCTCGGCGGTTTCGCTCTTCCTGACGATTTTCACCACACGGCCCTCGTCGATGGGTCCATGGATGCTCTCCAGAACTTTGATGCCCGGATCGCTTTTCCTTATCTTCGGAAGCTGGTCGGGAGTCATGTTCTTCCTGGAAAGAACCTCCTTCGCCTCATCCTCCGACAAGAGGTGGTGCTCAGGCACGAGGACGTGCTTGAGTACGTTGAACGAGATGTTTTCTGCTGCCAAGTGATTCACCTACTTTTGCCCAGCCCGGTCAGCTGGAAATCAGTTTCCGAGAAATGCCGTGCATGCCTTCCTCATACTTGATCTGCCGTTCGATCGCTCATGAAGTCCATGGCGGGCCTGAAGGGATTCGAACCCTTGACCACCTGATTAAAAGTCAGATGCTCTACCTAGCTGAGCTACAGGCCCATGGATAGCTTTTAAGCTGTATTTGGGGTGGAGACCGTCCTCATATATAATAGATTCTCTACCTGAATCTCGGATGCGACCCGGTCGGAAAACAGATTGCGGATCCGCGGGAGCGAGCGCCTTACCACGCGGGAGCGCTCGGACTTCCGGACATTGGCCCTTCTGCCCCAGGGGCGGGCGATGCCCGGTACTTGGCTTGAGGCGTACCGGCTTCGAAGCCGGACCCCTGCTCGCACCTCACCTGGATCTCTTCCTGGCGAATACCAAGTACCCCGTGTGCCCCAGCGTGTCGAACGACGGCCTCACCCCGCCGGGATGGACCTCGAGATAGCGTTGGATATTCTCCAGGGCGTGGACGTCCGAGTACCCCGCCTCCCTGAGCGCGACCACTATGGATTCCACCTGGTTCATGTTGGGCACGTAGGCGCACAGCCTTCCACCCGCACGGAGGCTCCCGTCGAGGTTCGGCAGTGCAAGCCACGGGTCGGGCATGTCCATGGTGAGAACGTCCGCCTGCCAGTCCACGCCGACGTCCATCTCCCTGGCATCGCCTATGGCGAATGACCAGTACCTGTCCAGACCGACCCTGGAGACGTTCCTCCCTGCACGGTGGGCGTTCTCCTCCTTGAGCTCCAGCGTGTGGACGTGCCCCTCCGGGGCGACCGCGTGCAGAAGGGATGTCGTGAGGCCGCCCGAACCGGCACCTACCTCGATGACCATGTCGCCGCATTTGACATCGCAGTGCATCAGAATCGTTGCCGCGTCCTTTGGCGATATTATCTGGGCCCCCCTCTCGAGGGATTCCATGAGCTCTAGCACACCGGGGCGGAATACCGTGTACTCCCTGCCGACGACGGTCAGCCTGTCCCCATCGTCCAGATCCCTGAACCTGTTGCCGTCGATGGAGCCGATCGACTGGGCCTTGACCATGCCGTATGCGACCTTGACCCAGACCCTCTTACCGTTCGCGTCCTCGAGATAGACCGTCTCGCCCTCTTGGAATGCCATGCACGTCCGAACATGCTCTCGATTTATGTTCCTATCGTCCGGTTCCTCGCGCGGAACTGCGGGACTTAAAAAGAATCCTGGAGATTATGAAACCATGACCAAGGGAATACTGGGCGTGATCGCATGCCCGATGCTAGAGGATGAACTCGTCTACAGCATGTCCCACGATCCGGAGGAGAAGAACGTCTACGTGCTGGACACCCCATACAACGGGAGCCTCAGACGTAAGCTGGACTCGAACGGAGTCCCGTACAGCACGTTGGACGAGTGGGAATTCATGAACAGCGAGTCCGGGCTGGACAGAGAGGCGTTCAACATTGTCATCAAGATGAAGAACCTGGCACTTCACGCCGAACCGAAGGCGCTGATGGAGGACCTGGAGAATGACCTGACCATGATCCAGGGCAGGGTCGACGCCGTCACCATGTACTACGGCATGTGCGGAAACTACGGCATGGACCTCACGAAATGGGCGGACGAGCACTTGTCCATCCCGGTTGCCACATTCAGGGACTGCAACGGAAGGGTTTGCGACGACTGCGTCGGCGTGGCGGTGGGAGGTCTGGCCGGATACCAGCACCTGATCAAGGACTACACAGGGGTCATGCTCCTGACGCCGGCCGTGGCCACCAACTGGGAGGACTTCCTCGGCGCCTCGGACATGGCCAAGGGTCTCGACGTCCTCGGTCCGGGGAACAAGAAGGAGCAGATGAGATGGCTCCTGGAGATGTGCGGGTACACCTCCGAGGTAATCATCGACACGGGTCTGGGCATCGTCTCGATGGACGAGTTCGAGAAGGCGGCGAAGGACATGTCGGATAGCCTTGGTCTGAAGATCCTCCGCGCCGACCCGTCCAAATACGTGGACCACGGCCCGATGAACCGCATCTACTCAGAATCGAAGGCCAATCTCGACAGGATCGCGAGAGGCGCCTGAGATGAAAAACGCCCCGGGACGGACCCGGGGCATGTGTTTGTCCTTGAACGGATCACATCGTGTGGGCGGCGTATGCCGCCTTGTCGACGGGCTTGCCGCACACGATGCACTTGCCGGAGTAGGGCTCGGGATGGTACGGGAACCCGAGGATCTTGAACTCGGTGGTGTCCTCGAACTTGTGCCCGCACTCCGGACATCCGCACCATCCGAGCCTGAGGATCTTGTCTTGGGGTATGTCCTCCATGGAGTCGATCTCGGCGATCCTGGACTTCTGGACCTCCTGGGCCCTGGAGAGCATGTCGTCGGAGATGACGTCCAGGAGCATCCTGACGCCTGGGACCAGGTTCTTGACGTCGATGGTGCCCTTCTCGCCTGTGTCCCTCCTGGCGAAGGAGACGACCCCGTTCTCTATGTCGCGACCGCCCAGCTCGAGACGGAGGGGCACTCCCTTCATCTCCCACTCGTAGTACTTGTTGCCCGGGCGCGCATCGCTGTCATCCAGCTTGACCCTGAAACCGGCATCCTGGAGCACCTTCGCGGTCTCCCTGGCGGCGCCCATCACGTCGACCGTCGTCTTCTTGGACACGATCGGGATTATGACCACCTGGAAGGGGGCGATCCCCGGAGGCAGGACCAGTCCGTTGTCGTCGCCGTGGACCCCGATGAGGGCGCCGACGAGACGCTCGCTCATGCCGAAGGTGGTCTGGTGGGCGTACTTGTGCTCCCCGTTCTCATCCTCGTACGTGATGTTGTAGGGGATGGAGAAGTTGGTCCTGTAATGGTGGATGGACCCCATCTGCAGCGTTCTGCCGTTGGGCATCGACGTGTCGATTCCGACGGTGTAGTGGGCTCCGGGGAACTTGTCCCACTCCGTGCGGACGCACAGCATGTAGGGCAGGCAGATCTGCTTGGCGATCCTCTCGAGGATCTCGATGTCCTCCTCGATCTGGCACTGGGCGTCCTCCTCGGACACGTGGCAGGTGTGGGACTCGAAGAAGTGGATCTCGCGCACCCTTATGAACGGGCGGGTCTGCTTGGTCTCGTACCTGAAAGTGTTGACGATCTGGTACGTCTTCAGGGGGAGGTCCTGGTGGGACCTGATCCACAGGGAGAACATGGGGTACATGGCGGTCTCGGAGGTTGGCCTGACGACGAGCCTCACGTCCAGCTCGTTGAGGCCCGCGTGGGTGACCCAGTAGACCTCCTCGTCGAACCCCTTGATGTGATCCTTCTCCTTTGCGAACTGGTCCTCGGGGATCATGAGGGGGAAGCAGACCTCGTCGTGGTCCGTCGCGTCGATCTCCTGGCGTATGTAGGTGTCGATCTGACGCATGATCTTCCAGCCGTATGGCGTCCACACGTTCATCCCCTTGATG
>CALUNK010000091.1 GCA_944321985.1 Candidatus Methanomethylophilaceae archaeon | reverse complement strand
CTGTTGTAGGTGGGGTCGTCGAAGGGGATTGCGATGATCTTCTCGTCGTTGGCGCCGTTGTCGATCATCTTGATGGCACCGATGGGGTAGCACCTGACCAGGGTCATGGGGATGATGGGCTCGGAGCAGAGGACGAGAGCGTCCAGGGGGTCCCCGTCGTCGGCGTAGGTCCTGGGGATGAATCCATAGCTCGCGGGATAGTGGGTGGACGTGTACAGGATCCTGTCAAGCTTGAGGAGTCCAGTCTCCTTGTCGAGCTCGTACTTGTTCTTGCTGCCTTTGGTGATCTCGACGACCACCATGAAGTCGGAGGGCGAGATCCTCTTGGGGTTCATGTCATGCCAGATGTTGCTCATTTGAAGCCTCTGGGACGACCTTAGTCGCCGTCGTTAATGTACCTTTCTGAGCCACATGCGGACTTCGAGTATCATCCAATCAAAATTATAATCGCATGTGTCTCCGTGCGTCCCATGGAGCAGAAGACCAACCCGATGAGACATCTGGAGAAGCTCGGCATACCGTACACCGCCCATCATTACGAGGGTGGGGCGCTCAGCGGCATGGAGGTCGCCAGGGCGCAGGGGCAGGATCCGGACCTGGTCTTCAAGACGCTCGTCACGGAGGGGAAGGAGAGGAGCTACTACGTGTTCCTCGTCCCGGTGACCGGTGACCTCGACCTGAAGAAGGCGGCCGCCAGCGTAGGTGAGAAGTCCGTCTCCATGATAAAGTCGAAGGACCTCCTGTCACTGACGGGGTACATCCATGGCGGATGCTCCCCGCTATGCCTCAAGAGGCCCATGAGGGTCACCATCGATTCGTCCGCGCAGCAGCATGAGAAGATATACTTCAGCGCGGGGAAGGTCGGATACCAGGTGGAAGTCGCCGTAGAGGATCTCCCAAAGGCGCTGGACTTCCAGTTCGCCGACGTCAGAAAGGTCCTGGACTGATTCCCAGATGGGTCCGACGGTGCATCCGACGGCGGCAGAAGGGGCCATCCTGGCCCCCGCCCTATCACCAATACTGTCGCCATGACATTCATGTCCGATATCACACACAATCCGGAGGGGCAAAACGTAATGTTGCACCAATCCATCCGGACACTCATGGCTAAGGAACTGAATCCCAACTGTGATTGCCCCAAGACCGATTGTCCCAGACACGGGGACTACATTGCCTGCGTCGAGGCTCACAAGGCCGTCGAGGGAGGCAAGATCCCGTACTGCCTCAGATTCATGATCAAGGTTCAGGGGATCTGACGCCGGAAACATCCGGGAACGTCACGTTCCCGGAACCTTCATCTCTTTTTCTACGACGTCTGCCGTCCTTCTCGTCGATGCGCCTGACCACCGGTCATGCCGACTTTCGGCAGAGCCGTCGAAATTGATTAGTACCCCATGACGATGCCATCGGCATGGATATGAGTCCTGTGGTCCCGTTCGTGGCTGTCGCGGTGGGCGGAGCCCTCGGGGCTCTCTCGAGGTTCTGCGTGTACCGCGCCGTGGAGACCGCATTCCCGTGGGCGACCTTCATCGTCAACATCGTCGGATGCTGTCTGGCGTCCTTCCTCATGTTCAAATACGGGATCTACGCCGACGGGCCTGTAAAGATGATGGTGTTCACCGGCTTCTTCGGAGCGTTCACCACAATGTCCACATTCTCGATTGACACGGTCAACCTGCTCACTGGCGGCCAGTACTGGCAGGCGGGCGGGAACATCATCATGAACTCCGTGCTGTGTGTCCTCGGAGCGGTCGGCGGAAGGTATCTGGCGACCATGTGACGTCGCCACGTCCGACTGGGTTCATAACCTTGGAAGGCATCCGGTAACTATGGACCTTACAAGGGAGGAGGAAGCCATCCTCAACGGAGAGGAGGGCGAAGGGAAGCAGAAGGCGATGGAACTCGTCACTGCCCTGGGGAAGATCTACGGTGCTGACGATCTCATCGACATCACATCTGCGCATCTGTCCGGCGCATCGTACAAGACCATCGGGGACGGGGGACTGAAGTACCTCGAGGACATGGCCGCTGGAGGTGCCAAGGTGAGCGTCCCGTCGACCCTGAACCCCGTCGGGATGGACCGCGAACGCTGGGCGGAGATGCACATCTCCAGGGAGTTCGCCGAGAAGCAGCTGAGGATCATCGAGCTCTACGGACAGATGGGCATCAGGACGACATGCTCCTGCACCCCGTACACAGGGGCGAACGTACCGTCGTACGGCGATCACATCGCCTGGGCGGAGTCGTCGGCCCTGTCCTTCGCAAACTCGTACATCGGAGCGAGGACCAACAGGGAGGGTGGGCCGGGCGCTCTCGCCGCCGCCATCCTCGGGAAGACAGCGAACTACGGCCTCCATCTGGACGAGAAGAGGAAACCCACGGTCGTGATCGACGCGGAGATAGACGGTTCGGTGTTCTCGTACTCTCTCCTGGGCCAGGCCGTCGGGATGGCCATAGGGTCCGGCGTCCCCTACTTCAGGGGGCTCAGCCCGGAAACGGGAGTGGAGGAGGCCAAGGCCCTGTCGTCGGCTATGGCGGCATCGGGCTCCGTTGCCCTGTGGCACGCCGAGGGCGTCACCCCGGAGGCGGGCGGGTTCGATGTGTCCGGGCTGGAGGCCATCCACATCGGAAGGAAAGAGTTGGAGGCGGCCTACGACAAGCTGAACACCGTCGACGACGTGCAGCTCATTGCCATAGGATGCCCCCATCTGACGGAGAAGGAGATGCATCAGATAGCAGCGTTCCTCAAAGGCAAGAAGAAGGTCAACAAGGACGTCGAGATATGGTTCTGCACCTCCGAAGAGGTCAGGGCGAAATGCCCCGAGGACGTGAAAGTCATGGAGGAGTTCGGGCCCGTCCTGGCGGATACATGCATGGTGGTCGCCCCCATCGAGGGGACGTTCCAGCGCACGGGGACCAACTCCGCGAAGGCGGGGAACTATCTGCCCACCCTGTGCTCCCAGAAGGCCCTGTGCAGGGATATACCCGTTCTCATGGAGTTGGTAATGTGATCGTCAACGGACGCACGATAATGTCCGGCAAGGCTACGGGGAAGGTGATCAAGCTCGATGAGCCCCTGAGTTTCCTGGGAGGTGTCGACGGATCCACAGGTGACCTGCGTGTCGGAAACGGCGGCAACGTCGCCGGCAGGGTACTGGTGTTCCCAAAGGGGAAGGGCAGCACGGTCGGTTCGTTCGTGATGTACGACCTGATGGTCCATGGCGTGGCGCCGGTGGCGATAATAAACGAGTCCGCCGAGACCATAGTGGCGACGGGCGCAGTGATATCTTCGATCCCGATGGTGGACGGCGTGCCCTCCGTCGACATGTTCGAGGACGGGGACACAGTCACCGTCGACGCAACTGTAGGGGTCGTGGAGATCGAGGGCGTCACGATGAGGGCGACGGTCTCCTCCGTCCTGGTCAAGGACGGGAAGGTCCTGATGCTAAAGCGCCCCGACAGGTGCCACTCGTTCCCTGGGATGTGGTCCCTGGTGTCCGGCAAGATCGAGGAGGGCGAATCCCCGGAGGAGGCGGCAGTCCGCGAGATCCGGGAGGAGACGGGCATATCCGTCGGGAAGCCCTCGGCCTCCATGGACCCAGTCTACGTCAGGGAGGGGGATACGCTCTGGCAGGTGTATCCGTTCAAGTTCGAGGTACCCGGTGCGGAACCCGTCCTCAACGAGGAGAACGAGGGCTTCAAATGGGTCTCCCGCGACGAGGTCTCTTTGATGGATACGGTGAAGGACACCGTCACCGTCGTCGACTTCATGCTCAGGTGAGATTCCGGGGCTCTGCCCCGCCAATCAGTTTTCAGAAACCCCGAATGATGCCGGGTGCGGTGGTTCCGCCCCCGGCTGAAGGGGAGATGGCCCTCACGGGCCTGTTTCCATCACTCAACCGGCGAGATGCCGATGGTGATGTCCTTGCCGGTGACGTCCCAGGTCTTTACCTCGACGCCCTTTGGCTCGGATGTGAAGGTGAGGGACTTTGCCCTGACCTCGTTGGATATGTGTCCCTTCCAGGTCTCGAACAGGCCGACCAGTCTGTCCTCGGCGGAGACCTCGCAGGTGATGAACTGCTCGACGTTGAGCTTCATGTCCTTGCGCATCTGCTGGATCCTCCTGATGAGCTCCCTCGCGTAGCCCTCGGCCTCGATTTCGGGGGTGACGCTGAAGTCGATGAACAGCGTGCCCTCGTCGAACACGACGGGCTCGATGTCGGCCGTTGCCGGGATCTCGTCCTTCCCGAGGTAGACGACCTTCTTCACGTTGGCCTGGTCCTCCAGGACGTCCTCGAACCTCTTGATGGCGGAGTTCACGTCGGCGTCGTTGCCGCGGACGAAGACCTGCAGCAGGGGCCATCTGAGCTTGGAGCCCATCTTCGCCCTCTCGGCCGCCACAAGGTCGACGATGCCGCGGACCAGGGACATTCCGTGCTCCAGGTCCTCATCGATCAGGCTCTGGTCGCACTTCGGCCAGTCCTCCATGTGCACGGACAGGAGCTTCCCTCCCATGTGCTGATAGACCTCCTCGGCGATGTAAGGTGCGATGGGGGCCAGCACCAGCGCGGTGCTCATGATTGCGTAGTCGAGGGTGAAGTAGGACGCGTTCTTGTCCTTCTCCATGTCTGCGTCCTCGGACCAGGACCTGTCCCTGACGAGGCAGACGTACCACCTGGAGAGGTCCTCCATGATGTAGTCGTCCAGCATCCTGGCGAGCTTGTGGAGCTCCCTGGATTCCAGGTACTCCGTGGCTGCTG
>CALUNK010000090.1 GCA_944321985.1 Candidatus Methanomethylophilaceae archaeon | reverse complement strand
AGGGAATGTGCCAGAAGGCATCCAAGCTGAAGAAGCACGTGGACAAGCTCGGGCTGGACGGCTGGGAGTTCATCGGGAAGTACCTGGACGCCCACAAGGTGGCTCCCAAGGAGGAGAAGCCCGGGGAGGTCAGTAAGCCCACGGTGCAGCCCAAGGAGAAGTACCTCATGGACATCGTGGCGGGACGCCCCATATTCGGACACCCGTGCGCCGTCGGGGGGTTCAGGCTCAGGTACGGCAGGGCGAGGACTTCGGGCCTGGCCGCCCTGGCTTTCAACACCGGTAGCATGTACGCCATGGATGAGTTCATGGCCCTGGGGACGCAGGTGAAGATCGAGAGGCCGGGCAAGGCGTGCGTCGTCACCCCCTGCGACCAGCTGGAGGGACCCATACTGCTGCTGAAGAACGGGGACCTCGTATACTGTCACACGAAGGACGAGGTCATCGCGGTCAGAAACCAGATATCGGAGATCGTCGACAACGGCGAGATCCTTGTGCCGTTCGGAGAGTTCTGCGAGAACAACCACACCCTGGTGCCATGCGGATACCCCATCGAATGGCACAGGTTGGAGCTCCTGGAGAAAGGGGAGCTCCCGGAGGACTGGAGGGACCCCACCTACGACCGCGCCAAGGAGATGAGCGCGCAGCTGGGCGTCCCGTTGCACCCCAAATTCAACCTGTTCTGGTCCGACTGGCCGCTGGACAGGATCAAGGCCCTGAGGGAGCATGTGATCTCCACGGGCAGTTACGACGGCACCAACCTCTCGGTGGAGAGGGAGCCGACCCAGAAGCGCATGCTGGAGGACCTGGGAGCCCTCCACAGGATGGTGAACGGCAGGATCGTCATCGACGAGAGGTACTCCAGACCGATGCTGGACTGCCTCGGAGTGGTCGTCACGGACGGTGGGCTCGTGGCAGGCCCGGAGCTGGAGGGGGAAGGCACCCTCGAGGCAATCAGCAAGGCAGCGGGCTACGAGGTCCGCGCCAGGGCGATGACCCGCATAGGGACCAGGATGGCCCGTCCCGAGAAGGCGAAGGAGCGCGAGATGTCGCCCAAGGTCCACGCCCTGTTCCCCATAGGCAAGGACGCCGACGCCAAGAACGAGCTCATCGCGGCCATATCCGTCTGCAAGAACAACGCCTCGAAGAGCAGGAACGGCAAGAACGAGGTAACCGTCGAGGTGGGCAACAGATTCTGCCCGGTGTGCAAGAACTACACTTACCGCAACTGGTGCAGGGACTGCGGATCACACACCGCCTACACCCCCAGACAGAACAGCTTCGGGAACATGGGCCCCGTGGACATAGGCATCAACCTCGAGGACGAGTTCAAGGCCGCCTGCGACGGGCTGCGCGAGAAGCCCCCTGCGGACCTGAAGTGCCTGGAGACACTCTCGTCCAGGATCAAGACCTGCGAAGCCCTGGAGAAGGGGATCCTGAGACAGAAGAACGGCGTCAGCACGTTCAAGGACGGCACCATCAGGTTCGACATGACCGACATCCCCCTCACCCACTTCAAGCCGAGGGAGATCGGTCTAAGCATAGAGAAGGCGCACGAGCTCGGCTACACCCACGACTGGAACGGCGACCCGCTGACGGACCCCGAGCAGATATGCGAGCTCAAGGTCCAGGACATCATCCCGGCGAAGGACTGCGGGACCTACCTGGTCAACGTCGCCAAATTCATCGACGACGAGCTTGAGGAGTTCTACAAACTCCCCAGATACTACAACGTCCAGAACAGGAACGACCTCATCGGCCACATAACGTTCGGACTGGCGCCCCACACCTCCGGAGGGATCCTGTGCAGGATAATCGGCTACGCTGACCTCCGCGGATGCTACGGCCACCCGTTCTTCCATGCGGCTAAGAGAAGGAACTGCGACGGCGACGAGGACTGCGTCATCCTGGCCATGGACGGGTTGCTGAACTTCTCGAGGACGTTCCTGCCCGACAGGAGAGGCGGGCTGATGGACGCCCCGCTGGTCCTGACCACCAGACTGGATCCCAACGAGATAGACAAGGAGGCCCACAACGTGGACTGCCTCAGGGAGTACCCCCTCGAGCTATACAGGGCCGCCATGAAGATGAAGGACCCCAAGGAGATAGAGAAGCAGATGGACCTCATCGCCGGGAGGATCGGGACCCCGAACCAGTACGAGCACCTGGGATTCACCCATGACACCCACGACATCTCGGACGGCCCCAAGTACTCCGCCTACACCACTCTGGAGACCATGATGGACAAGATGGACGCCCAGCTGATGCTGGGGAAGAAGATCCGCGCGGTCGACGAGCAGGATGTCGCAAGACGCGTCCTGAACAAGCACTTCCTGCCCGACATGATAGGAAACCTCAGATCGTTCTCCACCCAGACGGTAAGATGCACCAAGTGCGGCGAGAAATACCGCAGGATGCCCCTCGCTGGCAAGTGCACCAAGTGCGGCAACGCGCTTACGCTCACGGTCCACGAGGCCAGCGTCAAGAAGTACCTCGAGATATCCAAGGTCATCGGCGAGAAATACGGTCTCGACACCTACACAAAGGAGAGGGTCGAGATCCTCGAGATGAGCATGGACTCGGTCT
The DNA here is from genome assembly GCA_944321985.1 of Candidatus Methanomethylophilaceae archaeon. Taxonomy (GTDB): domain Archaea; phylum Thermoplasmatota; class Thermoplasmata; order Methanomassiliicoccales; family Methanomethylophilaceae; genus Methanoprimaticola. The sequence goes on along the minus strand of CALUNK010000090.1, from coordinate 2,208 downwards.
TCAACAACGACAAGGTCAAGAAGTGCAAGCTGTCCGACTTCTTCTGAGCCGTCAGGACTTCTGCTCCTGCTTCATGCCAGGCGCCAGGTACATCGTGACGAAAGTGTCCAGCTGCATGTCGCGCGCCTTGACGGCGACCTTCGATCCGAGCCATCCGGCCGCGATGAGCTGGGCGTTCATGTTGGATGCCCCCATGATCAGATCCGAGAACCTGGATGTCGACCTCTCCGCCCAGTGGTCGGACAGCTCCTCGAGGATCGCGGGATCCGTCTTGGACACGGCGTTGTCTATCTTGTCTCCGAGTATCTGGAAGAACTGGGAGTAGTTCTGCAGGAACGACAGGGGATCGTGCTTGGACTGTGCGCGTTCCAGCGATTCCACGACTTCGGCTGCTGAGTTGAAGACACGGACGGCCTCGTCGCAGATGGCTGCCAGGTCGTTCAGATCGGTGTAGACGGAGAACGACTCTATCGCCAGGAACATGTACTCGTTCATGGTGTTCATCAGCTCCCTCTGCGTCCCCAGCTGCTCGGACCTGTCCCTGATGCCCGCCATGATGTCGGTGATGAGGTCGTAGTCGTCCATGAGTATGGCAAGGTCTGCGATGCCCGCGCGACTGTGAGTGGAGCCGTCGGAGGAGGATGAGATGATCACGTCCACACATCCGTCCAGCATTCTGCGGTAGTCCTCCGCGGACGGCGAGAAGCCTGCCTTGATGGCATCGGTCCACCTGGCGACAGCTCCCGAGAAGTCCCCGACCTCGATCTTTGCGAAGCCCTGCTCCATGGATTTCCCGGGATCCACGTTCCCGCCACCGACGGATGTCTGGACGACGGCGGCACGGGAGGCCGACTCGGATTCGAAGTAGGCTCCGCACTTCATGCAGAAACTGGAGTCATCTGGGGAGGCGTAACCGCACTTGGAACAGGTCTTCATGGGTGCGGGCATGTGCTCTCGATATAAGCCTATGCGCCCCGGATGCCCGTATCCGACGTCGGTCATCTCCTCTTCGGACCGGCGAGATACATCTTGGAGAAGGCCGCCAGCTGCGAGTTGCTGGACCTCCCCAGGACCTTTCCGGACAGCTTGCCCGCCATCGTGGAATGGGTCGCGAGAAAGAACGAGTTGTTCAGGGGACCCAGGTACGTGAGTCCCGAGGCGGATGCCCACGCTTCCGCCAACTCCTCGACCCTCCCCGGCGTCGTGGAGTTGACCATGTCCTCGACGGTGTCCAGGACCTTGCCTGTGAACACGCTGTAGCAGGACAGCCAGTCGAGGGGGCTGGGCTTGCTGTCGGGATACGCGTTGGACAGGTGTATCGCCCTCTCCACCATCTCCCCCACGGCGTCCTCGGCTTCGACGCAGATCTCGTTGATGTCGCGGAGGTCGGTGTACAGGGCGAAGGAGTCCATGAACAGGTACATGTACGGATTGGCGAGGCCCAGGACCCCGTTCTGGATGGAGCAGACCCCGAGGCTTCTGGACAACCTGTCCATGATGTCCGTTATGGGCTCCCTGTCCGGCATCGTCATGGCGAAGCTGACCATGCCCGCGTTGCGGTAGGTGTTCGGATCCACGGCGATGCCGAGCAGGCACCTGGTCGTGGCTTCCACCAGCCTGGAATAGGTTGCGTCGTCGAGCTCGGTTCCGGGGATCGCGTCCCTCCAGCATGAGATCCCCTCGGCGAACCTGCCTGAATCCATCAGCACCTCCCCGCGAAGCATGAGGTCGTCCGGTAGGGATGAGACGATGGAGGGTGCAGACGCGCCGTTCTGCCTGACCATGAAATAGGAACCGCAGTGGGTGCAGAAATCCAGAGAATCGTCTTCGGTCACCTTGCCGCAGGAAGGGCATCTCCTCATGGGTTACCCTATGCGAAGGATGATGATAATGATTGTCTGGAAAAGGGAGGGTTAAGTTGTTTCGGCCCCTCCCGAGGAGGGGCGTTAGGGGTTTCAGTTGGAATCGAGCTCCTCGAGCTGCATCTTGAAGTCCTTCGCCTCGTCGGCCAGGACCTCGAGGGCCTTGTCGAGGGTCTGCTGGGCGGTCAGGGAGCCATCCGTCTCGAACTTGAACAGGAAGTTCCTGTCGTCGGCGGATATCTTGATGCCGCCTTTGTCTTCGAGGGACTGCTCGCATGTCCTGCAGAGGCTGCAGTCCAGCGGGTTCTTGACGACCAGCTTCCCGTCCTCGACGGCGAACACCTTC
>CALUNK010000089.1 GCA_944321985.1 Candidatus Methanomethylophilaceae archaeon | reverse complement strand
CGAAGCCCCGGAGTACGACATGGAGGCTGTCCTGGCCCTTCTCAGGGACAGGGGGATCGAGTTCGAAGAGATGCATGACACCCGGGTTTTCACGAGAGACGAGATGCTGGCTCTGGATATGCCCGATCCAGAGCACATCGCGAAGAATCTGTTCCTGCGCGACGACAAAAAGCGGAACTACTACCTGGTGGTGTCCAGGGAGGACAGGAAGGTAGACCTAAAGGCACTGAGGGAGGTTCTGGGATCGAGGCCCCTCAGCATGGCCTCGGAGTCGGATCTGTGGGAGTTCCTGAAGCTCCGCAAGGGGGCGGTCACGCCATTCGGTGTTCTGAACGATCCTGACCGGCGCGTAAGCGTGACGATAGACTCGTTCTTCGAGGGCGCGGTCATGGGAATCCACCCCAATGACAACACCTGCACGGTCTGGATCGGCTCGTCAGACCTCGTATCGGTGATCGGCGGCTCCTGCAAGTCGATCCGCTTCAGCGATCTTCCCTGAACACTTTATCAAGAATGCACGGGATACCGATGGTGATACAAATGACAGACACCATGAGGCTGGTTCTCCTCCGCCACGGGGAGAGCGTCTGGAACAAAGAGAACCTCTTCACAGGGTGGACCGACGTCGACCTGTCCGAGAAGGGCAGGGAGGAGGCCAGGGCCGCTGGGAAGCTCATGAGGGACGAGGGTCTGGACTTCGACGTATGCTACACATCCTTCCTCAAGAGGGCGATCCACACACTCAACCTGGCCCTAGAGGAGATGGACAGGGAGTGGCTACCGGTGGTCAAGGCTTGGCAGCTGAACGAGCGCCATTACGGCGCACTCCAGGGACTCAACAAGGCCGAGACCGCCCAGAAGTTCGGAGAGGAGCAGGTCAAGATCTGGAGGCGGTCGTACGCGACGCCGCCACCGGAACTCTCGCCGGATGATCCCAGGAACCCCGCGAACCAGGACATGTTCAGGAAGGTGCCCAGAGGGTGTCTCCCGCTTACAGAGAGCTTGAAAGAGACCGTCGCAAGGGCAGTCCCCTATTTCGACGACGAGATTAAGCCCCGGATGCTCGCTGGCGAGAGGGTCCTCATCGCCGCCCACGGCAATTCCCTCAGGGCGCTCGTGAAGGTGTTCGACGGCATGTCCGAGGACGAGATCGTTGGAGTCAACATCCCAACCGGTGTCCCGCTGGTGTACGAGTTCGACAGGGACTTCAACGTCGTGTCCAAGAGGTACCTCGGGGATCAGGACGCGGTCAACGCCAAGATGGCCGCCGTCGCAAACCAGGGCAAGTCCAAGTGAAACCGACATTCCAGGCCTGGGGGCGGATCCGTCCTCGTCTCCCCGGGTCAAACCTTCATTTATTCCGAATCCCATCGCCGGACGTCTGATGATACTGAAGTACCTGAGCGGGCGCGACTGGTTCATGGTCGCCGCATGTGTCGTTCTCATCGCCGTCCAGGTGTACCTCGACCTCCGCATCCCGGAGTACATGAACGACATCACAGACCATCTCCAGATGGGGACGGCAACCGAGATCATCGTCCGGGACGGTGAGCGTATGCTTGTCTGCGCCCTCGCCAGCGTCGCATTGGCGATAGGCACCGTCGTTCTCTCCGCGAGGGTTTCCTCGTCGCTCTGCCACAGGCTCCGCAGCATGCTCTTCGAGAGCGTGGGGTCCTTCTCCAGGCAGGACATAGATGGGTTCTCCGCAGCCAGCCTGATAACCAGGTCCACTAACGACGTCTATCAGATTCAGCAGTTCCTGCCACGTGCAATCACCACGGTCGTCAAGGCCCCGCTCATCGCGGTCCTGGCGGTGTGGAAGATCAGCGGCAGTGCGTTCGAGTGGACCACGGCAACGGTCATAGCAATGCTGGTGATGCTGGTGGCTTTCTCTGTCATGCTGTACCGGGGGATGCCGTACATCCGCAGGACCCAGAGGTACGTGGACTCGGTCAACCGCATCACCCGCGAGGGCCTCGAGGGGACAAAGGGGATTCGCGCATACAACGCCGAGTCCAAGCAGGAGGGGAGGTTGGAGCGGGCGAGCTCAAGGCTCCTCGAGAACAGCCTGTCCCAGGTCCGCATAATGTCCCCGATGCACGCCATGACCTCGTCGATGATGAACTTCCTCGTACTGGCGATATACTGGATCGGTGCCGGTCTGATACAATCGGCCTCCGGCCAGGCGGAACAGATGTCACTGTTCTCCGACATGATCGTGTTCACGTCGTACGCAACGCAGGTGATCTCGGCGGTCATGATGTCCACGGGAATCCTCAGGGGTCTGCCCAGGGTCATGGTGTCCTCCAGACGCATCGAGGAGGTCATAACACACGAGCCGTCCATCAGGGACGGGGATGGGGCGGCCGACACGGGCGAGCGCGGGGAGGTCGTGTTCGACGACGTAAGCTTCACCTATCCGGGATCGGACCGCGAGACCCTGTCCCACGTCTCGTTCAGGGCGTCCCCGGGGGAGACGGTCGCCATCATAGGTCCAACAGCCAGCGGCAAGACCTCGCTTGTCAACCTGATCCCGAGACTGTACGATGTCACTTCAGGCAGGGTGACGGTGGATGGGATCGACGTCAGGCAATACGGCCTGGAGGATCTCTACTCAAGGATCGGCTACGTTCCCCAGACCGCTGTTGTGTTCACAGGCACCGTGAGGGAGAATGTGGGCTACAGCCGCCACGATGGCGCGGTCACCGATGAAGAGGTCGAGAGGGCACTCGATGTAGCGCAGCTCCTGGACCATGTGAGGTCCATGCCCGAAAGCATTGACACGGACCTCGCCCAGCACGGCTGGAGCCTCTCAGGTGGGCAGAGGCAGCGCCTCGCCATAGCGCGCGCCGTCTGTAAGGACCCCGAGATCTACATCTTCGACGACACGTTCTCCGCGCTCGATTACCGCACCGACAGGGATCTGCGTGGCGCCCTTGACAGGGAGACCAGGGGGGCCACGAGGATAATGGTCGCGCAGAGGGTCGGGACGATCATCGACGCGGACAGGATAATCGTCCTGGACAACGGGCGCGTCGTGGGCGAGGGGACCCACCGCGAACTCCTGGAATCATGCCCCCTGTACCGCGAGATCGCCGAATCCCAGCTGGAGGCTCAGCGATGATGTCCGGCGGGTCGGGCAAGGGTCCGAGGTGGACCAGGGAGGTCGACAAGCCACGCGACCTGCGTGGGGCGATGTCGGCACTGCTGTTCTACATGGGGCGCGAACGTCGTTACCTCTACGCGGGGATGGCCTGTGCACTGGTCTCATCGATCCTAGCCCTCATCGGGCCGCAGTACCTTGCCAGAATCACCGACAGCATTTCCTCCAGCGTCCTCGGCGGCACGCCGGTGGACATCGGGCTGATCACCACGCTGGGGATCCTTCTCATCGCGATATACGGCGTGAGCTTCCTGCTGTCGGTGGCCGAGAACCGCGTGATATCATCAGCGTCCGAGAGGGTCGGCGACAGGATGCGCCGTGACCTGTCCGCCAAGTTCGACAGGCTGCCGGTCTCCTACCTCGAATCCCACAGCATAGGCGATCTGATGAGCCGCATGACCAACGACACCGACACCGTCAGGACCGGTTCGGCCGAGAGCTTCAGCACCACAGCCGTCGCCCTTTGCATGATTGCCGGCTCCCTCGTCATGATGCTGTACACCGAGTGGAGGCTGGCCCTGGTCGCAATAATCCCTACGCTGCTCGGAGTGGCCATAATCTACGTCGTCACGCACCGCTGCAGGAAGTACTTCGCAGCCCAACAGGCGGATCTCGGGATGATCAACGCCATCGTCGAGGAGACGTACTACGGTCACGACATCGTCAGGACGTACAACGGACGCGGAAGGGAGACCAGGAGGTTCGAGGAGGTCAACTCCAGGCTAAGGACCTCCACGTTCAGGGCGAGGATCGCCACCGGCATGATGCCCCAGCTGATGAACTTCGTCAGCAACCTGGGTTATGTGGTGGTTTGCATAGCCGGATCGATATTCATCATGGAGGGGACGATGGGATACGGCGTCATCGTCGCGTTCATCATCTACATCAAGAGGTTCAACCAGCCTGTGACCGAGATAGCCGACATAATCTCGAGGATGCAGTCCGTGGCTTCGGCCACCGAGAGGGTCTTCGACATCCTGGCGATGGACGAGATGGAGCTCTCGCCGCCCCTTCCCGGGGACTTCAGGTCGAAGGGATCTGTGGAGTTCAGGAACGTCCGTTTCGGATACATCCCCGGCAGGGAGGTCATCCACGGGTTCAGCCTCATGGTCGAACCCGGCTCCAAGGTGGCCATCGTCGGACCGACGGGTGCCGGCAAGACCACCCTGGCAAACCTCCTCGTCAGGTTCTATGATCCGGACTACGGCGAGATACTGATAGACGGAATCCCGACAACATCGATGTCCAGGGCCCAGGTCAGGGACCAGTTCTCCATGGTTCTCCAGGACTCCTGGCTGTCCGATGGCACATACTACGACAACGTCGCTTTCATGAGCGGCGCGTCCCCGGAGAGGGTCAGGGAGGCGTGTGAAATGGTCGGCATCGGCGAGTACATCGATTCGCTCCCGGACGGATATGACACCGTCATAGGGAGGGGAGGGCTGTCAGCCGGACAGAGGCAGCAGCTCGCCATCGCGCGTGCGATCGTGAAAGACGCGCCGATGACGATCCTCGACGAGGCCACGAGCTCCGTGGACACCCGGACCGAGAGGAGGATACAGGATGCCATGGACAGGATGATGGAAGGGAGAACGTCCTTCGTCATCGCCCACAGGCTCTCCACGGTCAGGGATGCGGACGTCATACTGGTCATCAAGGACGGCAACGTGGTGGAGCAGGGGACTCACGACCAGCTAATCGCCCTTGACGGATTCTACAGGATGCTCTACGACTCGCAGTTCGAGGGTTGCGACTGATCGACGGTCGTCTCTCATCGGACAACACTACATATAGCCCGTCGGCATCAGACGTCTAATGACAGTAATCAGGGATTCCAGCACCATCGCCGTCTCAGACGGCACCGCCACCGTCCATGGATGGGTCCAGGACG
>CALUNK010000088.1 GCA_944321985.1 Candidatus Methanomethylophilaceae archaeon | reverse complement strand
TCCATCCTCATGGCGGCGGGGACCTTGGGCAGTCCGGGCATCAGGGTCAGCGTTCCGCAGACAGGGACGACGAATCCCGCTCCGGAGGACAGCTGGACCTCCCTGACGTTCAGAATCCATCCCCTGGGAGCGCCCTTCTGCTTGGAGTCGTCTGTGAGAGACGCCTGAGTCTTAGCGATACAGACCGGAAGGTTTCCATATCCGTCGGCTTCGATCTGGGCGATGGTCTTCTCGGCGGACGGGGTGTATGTCACGGACCCGGCCCCGTATATGTTGGTGGCGACCGCTTCGATCTTATCCTTGATGGATGCCTCGTCGGGATAGAGGAACTTGAAGTCGGGCTTATCGTTCTCGAGTGCTTCGAGAACGGTGTTGGCAAGATCGATGGCTCCCTCCCCTCCCTTTATGAAGGCATCGGAGAAGGCGCACCTGACGCCGATCTCCCTGCAGTGCTGCATGACCAGATCCATCTCCTCCTGTGTGTCGTGCTCGAAATGGTTGATGGACACGACGATGGGGAGTCCGTATGAGGACATGTTCTCGATGTGCTTGTCCAGATTACACAGCCCTGCCTTCAGAGTCTCGACGGTGAGGGTCTCGGGCTTATCCAGGAATCCTCCCCCGTGGGTCATCAGGGCCCTGATTGACGCGACAACGACCACACAGTCGGGTCTTATGCCGGACTGCCGGCAGACGATGTCCATGAATTTCTCCCCGCCCAGGTCGGAGGCGAATCCGGCCTCGGTGATGACGTAGTCGCCGAGCTTGAGGGCCGCCTTGGTGGCGATGATGCTGTTCGTTCCATGGGCGATGTTCGCGAACGGGAACCCGTGGACGAACACCGGCTCGCCCTCCAGTGTCTGAACCAGGTTGGGATTGATGGCGTCCTTCAACAGCACCATCATCGCGCCGACACATTTGAGGTCGGCGACTGTTACCGGCTTGCCCTCATAGGTGTAGGCGACGACCATGCGCTCAAGCCTCCTCCTGAGATCCGCCCTGTTCTCTGACAGTGCGAGAATCGCGGAGATCTCGGACGCGGACGTGATCAGGAAACCGGCCTCATGGGGTACACCTCCGAGGATCCTGTCCCTGCCGAGACCGGTGACGATGTTCCTGAGCTCGCGGGCGTTGATGTCCATGGCCTTCTTCAGCACGACCTTGGTAGGATCGATGTTGAGCGGGTTGTCCCTGACGAGCTCGTTGTCCACGATGGCGGAAAGGAGGTTGTGGGCTGCTGTGACGGCGTGTATGTCGCCGGTGAAGTGAAGGTCTATGTCCCACATTGGGTACACCTGCGAATAGCCTCCGCCCGTGGCTCCACCTTTGATTCCGAAGGTGGGTCCAATGGATGGCTCCCTCAGGGCACCGACGACGTTCTTCCCAAGTTTCCCGAGTCCCTGGATGAGTCCGATGGTGGTGACCGTCTTACCCTCTCCTGCGGGGGTGGGGGTGATTGCGGTCACAACAACGAGCTTACCGTCCTTCTTCTCTTTGAGCTTCTCGAGGCTGGCCAGGGGCACCTTCGCCATGTACTTGCCGTACATCTGGATCTCGTCCTCGGACAGGCCGATTCTGGCTGCGATCTCCCTGATGTCCTTGACCTTCGCTGACTCTGCGATCTCGATGTCGTTCATCATGATGCTATGTTACCAGAAGCACCATAAAAAAGGGAACGGTGCAACCTCGCCCATACTCACTCCGTTAACTCCGGAGGACTTAACGACGGTTCAGAACAACGTTCGAAACGATGAAAGTGGACGGTAGGCTCCGGCTCCTGACTCAGGCTTATATAGGATAACTTCGACCGGCCTGGACCGGGTCCAGTGCCTGTTGGTAACCAACAGTGCATATCATCATAGGTATGTCTAAAATTATTTAGGATTAGCTAAATATAAATACTTTTTAGGGATTCCTCAAACTATGAACATGGACATCTACGCTTGCGCGGGATTTGAGAAAAACGCATCCCGTGACGACAGCGTCCTGAGTTCACCAGGCATCCCCGTCTCCATGGCCAGAGTGGGGGAGAGGGGCATGATCGTCAGCATATCTGGAAAGGAAGAGACCAAAAGATTCCTGGTAGGACTTGGGTTCACTCCAGGAACCAAAGTGGAAGCCGTATGCGAAGCGAACGGCAGTGTGATCCTCGATGTTAAGGGATCAAAGATTGCTATCGACCGCAGAATGGCTTCCAAGATACTGTTCTGCCCCGAGAGATGATAGAGTGAACACACTGAAGAACGCCGAGGTGGGCTCCACGGTCAAGGTCGTGAAGCTCCACGGGGAAGGGGCTCTCAAGAAACATCTGATGGACATGGGTATCACGAAGGGATGCCAGATCTACATCCGCAAGGTGGCGCCGCTGGGAGATCCTATCGAGATAACCATCAGGGGATATGAACTGAGTCTAAGGAAAGGTGATGCGGAGAACATTGAGGTCGAGTGACCCGCTTGTTTTCTGACTCTCGCTGCGAGATTTCGAATCTTCCAGCGTGAGCTATGAAAGGAGAGATGAGAGATGAGTCTGACAATAGCATTGGCCGGTAACCCCAACAGCGGAAAGACCACGATGTTCAACAAGCTGACTGGTGCGAACCAGCGCGTGGGGAACTGGCCGGGAGTCACCATCGACAGGAAGGTCGGAAGGATCCGCGGAACGGACTACGAGTTAGTGGACCTGCCCGGCATCTATTCCCTGTCGCCGTACTCCCCGGAAGAGATCGTGTCCAGGAACTTCCTTATAGAGGACAGACCGGACGCGGTGATCAACATAGTCGATGCCACGAACCTGGAAAGGAACCTGTTCCTTACCCTCCAGATAATCGATACGGGCATACCGACCGTGATAGCACTGAACATGATGGACCAGGTCAGGAAACTTGGTGACAGGATAGACGTAGAGAAGCTGTCCAAGGAGCTCGGATGCAGGGTGATTCCCGTCTCTGCTCTCAACGCCGAGGGAATCAAGGAACTGGTGACTGCGGTAGGAGAAGTGGCTGAGGCCAAACTGTCCCCCGAACCACTATACTTCGATGGTGACATCGAGACCGCAGTCACACAGGCCGAGGAGGCCCTCAGAGGAGAAGTGCCCGACGAGACTCTCAGGTTCCATGCGGTGAAGCTGATCGAGAAAGACAACGCGGTTTGCGATAGCCACCCAGATGCCATGAACAAGGTCTCCACCGCTGTCAGGGAGCTCGAGAGGAAGAAAGACGACGACGCCGATTCGATTATAGCCGATGGCAGGTACAACAGGATCACTACAATCACCGAGAGCGTGGTCAAGAAGGCGCCCAGGGATGAAAGGGGGACCTTATCCGACAGAATCGACAGAATCGTGACCCACAGGGTATGGGGGATCCCCATATTCGTAGGGGTCATCGCCGTCGTGTTCTTCGGGATCATAGGATTCTCCTGGGGCGACTTCAAGATTGTGGGTATCGGGACATGGTGCACCGACTGGGTCAACGACGTGTTCATCGGCGAGTGGATCGATCCAGCTGTGAGGGCATGGTGCGAGAGCGACGGGGAGTTCAGTTCTGTCGACGCGCTTCTCTGCTCCGGTATCGTGGGCGGAGTCGGTGCCGTAATCGGATTCCTCCCGCAGATGCTCCTGATGTTCTTGGCCCTGTGCATCCTCGAAGACATAGGGTACATGGCCAGAATCGCATTCGTCATGGACCGCGTCTTCAGACACTTCGGACTCTCTGGGAAGACCCTGATCCCCCTCCTCGTGGGAACCGGATGCGGTGTCCCGGGGATCATGGCATCTCGGACGATCGAGAGCGAGAGGGACAGGCGCATCACCGCCATGACCACCACCTTCATACCCTGTGGAGCCAAACTCCCTGTTATCGCAATGATCACCAGCGCCGTTTTCCCCGGAAACGGTCTCATCGCCGTGTTCTGCTATATCATGGGGATAATCCTGGTACTCGTATCCGGAATCATACTGAAGAAGCTGAAGAGCCTCTCCGGAACCCCCGCTCCGTTCATCATGGAGCTGCCCCCGTACCACATCCCGAGTGTCGCAAACATACTCAAGGGAACCCTTGACAGGGGCTGGGCGTTCTGCAAGAAGGCGGGAACCATCATCCTGATCTCGTGCATCATCCTGTGGTTCCTCGCGAGCTACGACACTGGCCTGCACTACATCGGGGACAACGTCGGAGACGCCCAGTCCATCCTCGCCGCTTTCGGAGGGGCGGTTTGCGTCATCTTCGCACCTCTCGGATGGGGAGACAACTGGGAACTCACTGTTGGGACGATAACCGGGCTCATCGCCAAGGAGAACGTGATAGGGACCTTCGGGACCCTGTTCGGAATCGAGGCCGGCGATAACGGAGAGGGTCTCGAGACTGTCCTGTCTGGAATGCTGACAAAGTCGGCGGGACTCGGATTCCTCGCATTCAACCTGATCTGCGCCCCATGCTTCGCCGCCATAGGTGCGATGCACAGGGAGCTCGGCAGATGGAGGGACACCGGAATGGCGATCCTCTACCAGTGCCTGCTGGCTTACTCTGTGGCTCTGATAATATACGGATTCACCAGCTATATCGGTGGATGGAACTCACTGGTCGTCGATGGCACACTGATAGAGCAGGCCGCGCCCGTGGGAAGCACGGTCGCGGGCATAGTGGTGCTCGCCATCATCATCTACCTGCTATGGGCAAAGGATCCATTCAGACAGCTGTCCGGTAGGGATGAATACGACGCCGAGAAGGGGATGAGAGCGTGAACAACGACCTCGCCGTCGGCGCGGTGATAGCCCTCATGGTGATCGCATCGGTCTCATACATGCTCCTGCAGAGAAAGAGGGGTGTGAATAGCTGCGGCTGCAAGGGCTGCACCCGCTGCAGATCGCAGTCCGCTGTCAACGTGACCATCGACGATGACGGAGACGCCTGCAAGGATAAGAACTGAAACTTCAACAAACCGGGGAGCAATCCCCTTCTTACCATTTATCTGCAAATGGGACCATGCCATGACTACCGACACAGTTTGAAGAGTTGGAATCTGCCCATCTCAGCATCCCGTGGCAGGACGCACGGTTTCCGAATGCTCTCACGATGCATGCGTTTCATGTGAAATCTTCAAATAAAGGAAGAAGATGACGCGCTCATGAAATACAGATGCCCCACGTGCGGATACATCTACGACGAGGAGAAGCAGGGCGTGAAGTTCGCCGATCTCCCCGACGACTGGTGCTGCCCTGTCTGCGGCGAGCCCAAATCCGAGTTCAGCCTCTACGAGGAGTGAGTCAGCTCCCGTCGATATGGATGAGCTGCGTGTTCTGCCTGCGACGGATGTCCTCGACGAACTCCTGCGCAATCTTGTTTCCGGCGGCCGCTGCCTTTCCGAAGAACTCGAAACCCCTTACCTGATCCTTCTCCAC
>CALUNK010000087.1 GCA_944321985.1 Candidatus Methanomethylophilaceae archaeon | reverse complement strand
TGCATGGCCTCTTGCCTCTTTGTTTCATTTGGTTACTTCAAACGAAGCAAGAGGCCACTTTTAACGAAATCGTTTGTGTGGCCGAAGCCACTGCGGATTCTCGATGTGGAATCACTCGAGAGCGCTGGAGGGGCACTCGTCGATGCAGGCACCGCAGTCGATGCACTTGGCGGCATCGATGACAGCGATATCGTCGCAGGTGATGGCACCCTCGGGGCACACATCGACGCAAGCTCCACAGCCGACACACTCGGACTCTTTGACTGTTACCATCTTGATAACCTCGGAACGAGAGGACAACAAGACGCTATAAAAAAGCATCGTAACGACGTTACGGCGCACCTGAAAATTCCGAAAACCAGTTAGGGGCACCTAATGGGAATCGTAAGCGATTCCTTATGTCTGGCACATTCCGACCATCTGTGGTCGACCCCCTTCTGAGAATCAGCCTCGCCGAAATCGGGTAACCGAAGTCCCGCATCCTTCCCCGCGGCAGAGCCGGCACACCGCGAAGGCCATCACGCTCGCGACCACGATGCACGCACCCGCCGCGTACCCGAGACTGTTGATTCCGACGGTGTCGTAGATCACCCCTCCGAGAAGGGAGGCGAACGTTATCCCTATGTTGAACGAGGTCGGATTGAGCGATGACGCCAGCGTCAGCGCTTCGGTATAGTCGCGGTTGGCGATCTCCATCAGATGCATCTGCACGGAGGAGTTGAAGAGGTACATGAGCAGGCCCATGAGAAGCAGGTCCGCCATACCCAGCACTGCGCTGACGACTGCGATGGGCAGGAGGAACATCAGCACCGCCTCCACCAGGTACGTCAGACGCACCGTCCTCAGACCGCCGCCGTCCGCCGCGATCTTCCCGGACAACAGGTTGCTGACCAACATCGCCATCCCCATGGCCATCAGCCCTATACTCACGACGGATTCGGGGAATCCTATCTCCTCTTCGAGTATAGGCGTGATGTACGTGTAGATGACGTACATCCCCATCGCCCCGAAGACGGTGACGCATGCCCCCGCCAGAACACGGGGGTCGCGCATCATGCGTCCGGCACCACCGAGTCCGCGGGTACCCTCCGGGGCACCCAACCTCGGCAAGGTCCGCAGAGCGAGAAGCGCCGTCGCCACACCCATGACCAGGATCAGGCCGAAAACGCTCCTCCATCCGAGGACATGAGACATCGCGGTACCGAAGGGCACCCCGAGCACTGATGAGATGCTGAACCCGGCGAAGATCCAGGATACTGCCTTCGCCCTGTATCTGGGCGTGACGAGGTCCATGACGAACGTCATCCCCACCGCCAGCAGCGACCCGGACGACGCCGCCGTCACTACACGGGACAGTGCCAGAGACCAGTAGTCCCAAGAGACGAGCGTGAGAACGTCCGAAAGAAGAAACACGAAAATCAGTGAGGACAGCACCCTGAAACGACCGTATCTGCCCGTGAACATGGTTATCAGAGGCGTGCAGACGGCATAGCTGAGCGCGAAGACGGACACGAGACCGCCGACCAGGCTGTACCTCACGCCCAGCCCCTCCGAGATGTCCGGGAGGATTCCCATCACGATGAACTCGCTGGTACCCATCACGAAGCTCAGAAGGATCAGCGCGACGACCGCGGGTGTGAACAGCCTGTCCTCCATGGACGTTGTATCGAGGCGGACCCGATAAAACTGATGACGGCGACCCGCACGGAACCATTGGCATCCTTATCTACCCTGAGGGCGATACGGTAACCATGGATCCGTTCACCTTGGCGATAATCCTGATCATCATAGGAGCCATCCTCCTCATCATAGAGGCCTTCAGCCCAGGCGCCTTCATGGTCATCCCCGGGACCGTACTGGTCATCCTGGGACTTATCGGCGCGGCGTTCCCGGAAATACTGTACTCCTGGTGGTCGCCCGTCATCGCACTGGTCGTGGCCGTGCCGGTCACCCTTTTGACGATAAAAGGCTACCAGCATCTTGCCAGACCGGCGCCGCCAACCACCACCGTGGTCGAGTCCCTCGTAGGGAAGACGGGGACCGTGACGGTGGCGACCGAGAAGGGAAGTATGAGGGGCAAGGTCAGGATCGGGTCCGACACGTGGTCGGCGACTTCCGACGAGCCGATAGAGGTCGGGGAGTCGGTGGTCGTTGAGAGCAGCGAGGGCGTGCACGTGCACGTCCGCAGATCGTGACCGCGGAGGTGTTTTTCCAATGGACAGTGTTCTGTTAACGCTAGTAGTGATCGTGATAGCCGCGGCAATCGTGGTTATCACGAGCGGTGTTAAGATCGTCCAGCCCTACGAACAGGCCATCTACATGAGGCTCGGAAAATTCGTGAGGGTCCTGAACCAGGGTCTGAACATCGTCTGCCCGCTGATCAATCAGGTGGTGAAGCTGGACCTCCGTACAGAGGTCCTGGATGTCCCCAAGCAGGAGGTCATCACAAAGGACAACTCCCCGGTCGACGTCGACGCGGTCATCTACATCAAGGTCACCGACCCGAAGAACGCCTTCTTCGAGGTCACGAACTACCGCCTTGCGACGGTCAACCTCGCACAGACCACCCTGAGGTCCATAATCGGAGAGATGGAACTGGACCAGATCCTGTCCTCCAGGGAGAGGATCAACGTCAGCCTCAGGGACATCCTCGACGAGAACACCGACAAGTGGGGAGTGAAGATCGAGGCCGTGGAGATCAGGGAAGTCGATCCCGCGAGGAAGGTCAAGGACTCGATGGAGGAGCAGACCTCCGCCGAGAGGAAGAGACGCGCCGCCATCCTGGAGGCCGACGGACAGAAGAGGGCGGCAATCCTGGAGGCCGAGGGTAAGAAGAAGTCCATGATCCTCGAAGCCGAGGGTAAGAGACAGTCGATGATCCTCGAAGCCGAGGGAGAGAGGATAGCCACCATCCTTCAGGGTCAGGGAGAGGCGCAGAAGCTCAGGATAATGTCGGTCGGTGCGGCATCCATGGATTCCAAGGCCATGTCCGTCCTGTCCATGCAGACACTGCAGGAGGTCGGAAAGGGGGAGTCGTCCAAGTTCTTCTTCCCCATGGAGCTCACGAAGCTCGTGGAGGGGGTCTCCGAATACATCGGTTCGGCCAACAACGTGCCCGACAGGGAGGTCTCCGACACCGACAGCATCAGGAAGGCGGTGGGCGATCCGGACGACATCCTGGGACCCATCCCGACTGTCGAAGAGATAAGGAAGGAGACCGAGAGCATCAAGGATCTCAGGAAGGAGATAGACGAGGTCGACGAGATAGTCGCGGACACCTCGAAGAACTGATCCCGGAAACGAGGACGGCCAAGGCCGTCCCACCTTCATCTCTTCTTGAACAGCGATCCTCCGCGGGAGTCCTTGAACATGCTGTTGATGTGCGTGGCATCGCAGAACGGCTTGTCCCTCGATGCTCCGCACCTGCATAGCATGACACGGTTTCTGACCTCGTACGGTTCCCCATCGGCGGACAAGATCAGGATCCCGCCCATCGCATAGATCCCGCTGCTCAGTCCCCTGTCCTCATCCTGCACTATGTAGATCGACGGCTCCAGGACGTCCTCGTGCACTGTCCCGTCCTTGTCGACAGCGACCGTCCTTCCCGCGGGACACTCGCATGCCGCCCGGATGATCTCGTTCCTGACCTCCGGGTCTTCGGAGTCCTTCAGCATGTCCCATGCGGACCTTCCGTGACGGTGGCAGAACATCGCCTTCCCGCACCTGACATCGTCCATGAGGTCCACGCCTGCCCCCTCCAGCCTGTTCGCCCTCTCCGAGTACGAGCGCCTGTCGGCTGTCTCCTGGCCCTTGAACCTCTTGTGGGACCTTCCGTCGCAGAAAGGGGCGTCGTCCGACCTGCCGCACCTGCAGAGGGCGTACGTGTCCGACTGGGGGAGCCCCCTGCCGTCCTCCCACACGTACAGTCCGTCGCGTAAGACGATCCTCTTCTCGTAGATGGGGATGCCACCCGTGACGATGTACGGCCCATCCTTCGTTATCTTGATGGCCTTCTCCATGGTATCGGGAATCTCAATCGTAATGCGGGACAAAAAAGAATCCGTCCCCGCAGGGAGACGGTAACCGGTTTCAGATGAACCTGACGGCGGTGCCGTATGCGAAGACCTCTGCCGCCCCGGCAGCGATGGCGGACGTCCCATACCTCACCACGACGACGGCATCAGCGTTCAGCCTCTCAGCGTCCTCCACCATCCTCTTCGTGGCGACGGCACGGGACTCGTTCATCATCTCCGTATAGGTGGCGAGTTCGCCGCCCACGATGGACTTCAGACCCTGGCCGATGTCGCGGCCGATGTTCTTGGACTGTATCATGCTTCCTTTCACAAGGCCTATGATCTCGTAGCTCTTCCCGGGAATGTTCTCAGTAGTCGTCAACAGCATCGTCTAACCCTTCATCGATCTCCCTGAACCTCTCCAGGGCGTAGTAGATCATGAGCGCCGTCAGCGCGACATATACCACGGCAACGATGGCCACGGCGAACAACGGCAACCCTATCACGAAGTAGAATACAGGAAGCGTCATGAAGATGGCCACGATGACAATGGTCGTCGCGACGACTCCGAGCTTCTTGACCGAATTCTTCTCCATGACTGGGGGATGAACAACTTCGATTTAATGTTTGTCGATAAATCCTAACCGCAACGAAACCGAGTCCACCGAAGTTCCCTTGAACGGGTGTGGTTCCCACGGCTTCCCTTGAATTAACACGAACGACCCATCAGCAGGACAGGACGAGAGGGTGGGACGGCAATCTGGAGATTCGGAGAACGTGTGCCGACACGTCTGGATTCCAATGTTCTGAAACCTCGTTCACACTACTAAATGAGGATCGGATCCCTTAGAATGAGCCGTGCCCCTGAAACAGACACCTATACTCGGAAGACCCGTCCCACGCCGACCAGGAAGGGCCTCAGCGACCCCGTGTATCGCCTCGGTTCACTGGTCCCTTCCCATTATCTCCGGCGTACCCATCTTTATGGGCCCCATCTTCTTGTAGATGTTCGATGAGAGCATCCCGCACTCCAACCACGCCGCCTGGTAGACTGCTATCGGCGCGGTGCAGATCATGGACATGTTGCCGCGCACGACCTCCTTGTTAATCGTGCTGGCCTCGAAGTTCGTGATGTCGTCCAGTGTTATCCTCTTCAGGTTCTCCGAGTAGTGCTTGAGCGCGGGACAGTCGGACACTATCTCCACATCCATGTCACCGTCGTCCCTGGATGTCACACGGACCTTGATCTTCCTGTCACAGATGGGCATGTCGACATCGATCTCTGAAGTCATGGTTCTCTATCCCGTCTGAGCCCTCTTAAACCTGCCGTCGTTTGGACAACGTGGGCCGACCGGGCACCGTACCGACGCTGTTATAACCGCGTTCGCATTCACTCGTGACGCTGAGAGATGGAGGGTGACCGACGGTAGCCGCAGGGC
>CALUNK010000086.1 GCA_944321985.1 Candidatus Methanomethylophilaceae archaeon | reverse complement strand
CGGAGCACACGGTCGAGGCCCTCAAGAAGGGGGAGGTCGAGACGTTCGGGGTGCCGAAGGACAGGATCTTCAGGATCCAGCTCTCGGACAAGGACCAGATCAGCAAACACTACTTCAAGAAGGTAACCGGGCTCAGCCACAAGCCCATCGGGATGCTGAAGGTGCAGTTCACCTTCGAGGGCCTCCCGATGGTGACGTTCTACGGGGACGAGGTCAGGGGGAAGATCCTGTACCCCCAGGACCCGTTCAAGAAGGTCAAGCGCGGCGACATCGGTATCACCAACCAGGCCAGACCCCACCACGGTCTGATCGGGATCAGGCTGGAGGACAGCAAGGACTTCGGCCCCACCGGTGAGGAGCCGTACGGTACCAACATCGTCGGAAAGTTCGTGGACGACCTCGACAGGCTCATGAAGGACCTGAACGAGGATGACGTCGTCTACATCACGGAGGAGGAACTATGAGCGAGGAGAGGGAGACCAGGCTGTTCATGATCTCGCCCAGGTCCATGCTCACGCCGGACCAGCTGTCCCGCATGGTGCATTCCTACGGCGAGTCCGCCATCGTCAAGGAGACATGCTACGGATGCCTCGTGGAGGCGTCCAGGGAGACGGTCAGACAGATCCTGGCCAAGGTCAGGGAGAAGTACCCCAACGAGGTCTTCTCGAAGGTCAGGGCCTACCCGTGCAGCGACCCGCGCAGATGCAGGGCCCAGCACGGCACCAGGCCCGGATACGCCCAGCTCGAGGAGGAGTGGGCGCTGCTGGCGCACATACAGTATGCGCTGGACAAGGTCGACGCCGGGGCGAAGTACGTGCCGCCCCAGGAGAAGAAACGCATTCCTGTAAACGATTTCAAGAAGATTTGCGAGGTGCAGTGATGAAGGTCTTCATAGATCCGCCGAACAGCCTGGTGCTGTTCGATCTGGTTGAGAGGTTCGGGCATGAGCCCCTCAGCGCGATGGCGGCCATCCAGGAGAGGGTCGACAACCTTGAAGTGGACATGCCACCCATGAACGTTACCCTCGACGACGTCGTCAAGGGTCTGAAGTACGCGGGAGTCGAGGTCCCCTCCGGAATCAGGGGAAGGCTCGCCCTGTGGGGACCTTTGATCGAGGAGGCCGACGCGGCCATCATCATGGACGACTGCCCGTACAGCTTCGGATGCGTCGGGTGCGAGAGGTCCAACATCATGGTGAAGTACCTGATCAAGAGGCGCGGTATCCCCGCCCTGCACGTCAGCTACCCGGAGGACGACGAGCAGGCCGTCAACTTCGTCGCACAGACCAAAGAGTTCCTGGAGGGACTGCAGTGACAATCAAGATCGCACAGCTTTCATGCGGAACAGAGTACAGCAGCGTACAGTACGAGATCGAGAAGGCGGCCAGGTCTGTCGGGGCAAAGATCGTCTACCCCGACGTGTCCGCGGCGGACATCGATGAGGCGGTGAAGAGGTTCGGGTTCAACCCCCGTTCCCCCCAGCTCAAGCTGATGATCGCCAGGGCGGTCCAGCTCGCAGACGAGAAGTACGATGCCGACGCGGTGTTCATCACCACCTGCTTCAGGTGCGCCGAGGCCGCCCTGGTGAGGAACGAGCTCAGGAGGTTCATCCAGGAGCACACCAGGCTGCCAGTGGTCACCTACTCCTTCACGGAGAGGCTCAAGGCCTCCCAGCTGCTCACCAGGATGGAGGCCCTCGTGACAATCGTCACCAGGAAGGAGCTCCTGGCGAGGGAGAGGCAGACCGGCCTGACCGCCGGACTGGACTCCGGGTCCTCGACCACGAAAGCGGTCATCATGCAGGACAATAAGATCATAGGTAAAGATTGGACCCCGTCCGGAGACGTCGTCAAGTCCGCCACCCAGGTCTTAGAGAATGCCATGAAGATGGCTGGTGTAGAGTTGAAGGACATCGAGGCCATCGGGACCACCGGCTACGGAAGGTTCACGCTCGGGGAACACTTCAAGGCCAAGCTGGTCCAGGAGGAGCTAACGGTCAACTCCAAGGGAGCCGTATGGCTCGCCGACAGGCAGAGGGGAGAGGCCACGATCATCGACATCGGAGGTATGGACAACAAGGCCATCACCGTCAGAGACGGGGTCCCCGACAACTTCACTATGGGCGGAATCTGCGCCGGAGCGTCCGGAAGGTTCCTCGAGATGACCTCCAGGAGGATGAAGATCGACGTCACCGAGCTCGGTGCACTCGCCGACAAGGGAGACTGGAGGAATGCCAAGATGAACTCCTACTGCTCCGTCTTCGGAATCCAGGACCTGGTCACCACCCTGGGAGAGGGGAAGAGCTTCGAGGACGTCGCCGCGGCGGCATGTCACTCCGTGGCCGAGCAGGTCTACGAGCAGCAGCTCCAGGAGATCGACGTCAGGCACCCCATCATTCAGGTGGGCGGAACGTCCCTCATCTCCGGCCTGGTCAGACAGGTCGGCGAGGTGCTCGGGGAGAAGCCCATCGTCCCGCCGGACTCACAGTACATCGGTGCCGTCGGCGGTGCGCTCCTGAGCTCCGGGTTCCTGTGAGGCGGTCTCATGGACATAGAGATAATCGGGGACGACACGTACGGCAACGAGGCCTACGTCAAGCTCTTCGACGACATCATGAGCGATCTGAACAAGGCGGTTCTGATCGACAGGGTACAGCTGACCCTGGAGCCGGCCACCCCTCTGTTCATATTCTCGATAGTCCTCAGGGCCGCGCCGTCCGCCAAGACCATAGGGGACGTCTCCACCGTCAGGACAGACGTGGGGGGCGTCCACATCACGATCACCCAGGAGCGCTACGCCCCTGACATCCTGAAGGAGCTGTGGGCAAGGTACGGCAGGAAGGCCGTCTACCAGCAGACCAGGTTCGACCTGGACGTCACGGGGGCCAAGGAGGAGGACGTGAACCCGATCGTCGTCGCGTCAGGCGAGGACGACAGGCGCGAGATCATGGGCGCGATCTGGAGGACGATGCCCGAGGGCATCAAGAACAGGAAGACCCTGATCAGCGACAACGTCATCACCGTCATCGCCACGGAGGAGGTCCTGCTCCCGGAGATGATCGAGAGGGGAAGGCAGGTCCACAAGGCCATGGGAGGTTCCGACGATGTTTGAGGTCATGATGTACGACGGGGGAGTCTACCGCTCCGAAGAGCTCTACGAACTCATAGAGGACGTGGGCGGCGTCGTTCTCCAGAAGAACAGGAGCTCCCAGATGCTCACGGTCATCATGTCGGTGCCCGAGGAGGACAGGGAGGCCATAGAGAAGGTCTGCAACGACATCGGAGGCGTCGTCAAGAGCGTCCCCCTCGCCGGTACGGAGATCGCGGTCGTCGGACCCACGCTGGGGAGGCACCACATGCCGCACCCCATATGCGACATCGCGGAGGAACTGAGAAGGTACGGGGCGGTGACCGTCGTCATGGGGATGGCGAGGGGACGCGGCAAGGCCACATCCCAGATCTCGATGACCGAGAGGCTCACGCTGGACGAGTACGACGGTGTCATCTTCATGATGGGCAATTTCAAGAGCTGCGTCGAGACCAAGGCCGAGCTCATGAGGGACATCCACGCGCCCACGGTGCTCGTGTCCGGGCCGGTCCCGGAGGGTATCGAGGGCACCTGCGACGCAATCGTCACAGGGGTCGGGCGCAAGGCAGCCAGGATGAGGACTCCGCCCGAGAGGGCGAAGCTGGAGGAGATCGCCGACACAATGGAGGCGGTCCTCAAGGAGAAGAAGCGCAGCCTAGAGGAGGATCCCCTGTTCGTACACCCCGCTGAGGTGAAGACCGTTCTGGAGGAGTACGAGCCTATCAACATGTGCCTCAGGCCGTCGCCGATGGTCCTGCACCTCGATGGGATCAGGATCAAGATCCCGTACAGGGACCACAGGGAGTACCTCGAGAACGTGGAGATCTACGGCAGGAAGCTCGGCGAGATCGCCGACATCAGCCCGTCGAAGATAGACGACAGCAGCATTCTCATCCGCATCAAGACCCGCTCGCAGGTCGAGGATGAGGACCGCCGCCGCGCAAGCGCATGAAGCGTCCCGGAACCTACATACTTCTAATCGCCCTCGGCTCCGACACCGAACTGGAGGTCGGCGCCCTGGGCACCATTTCTTTCCCAGAGGGGACGTACTGCTACGTGGGCAGCGCCAGGGGCGGTCTCGACCAGAGGATCTCGAGGCACATCTCCAGAGACAAGAAGGTCCGCTGGCACATAGACAGGCTCACTATGGCCGCGGACTCCGTGGACGCATACGTCTCGTACCCCGACTACATCCCAGAGTGCACCCTCGCCTCAATGGCCGAGGGGTGCGGGATGACGCCCTTCGCGGACGGCTTCGGATGCTCCGATTGCAGGTGCCGCACGCATTTGTTCAGAGCGGACTCCGAATCGATAGCCAGACTCGTTCGGGAGGCCGGACTTATCTCATTTTCTCTCATTTCTTTTCCGAGCGGGAAACCCTTATAACGCATCAGTTTGTACCCTTTTTCCAGATACAGCCACTGCGCCGAACAGTGGAGGTCAATATCATGAAAAGCAACGTAGAATGCACCAAAGTGTCCGCCGACACACTCGAGCACGTGTGCTCCCTGATCGGCAACTCGAAGGTCTCCGAGTGCGAGGGCAAAACCGTCGTCAAGCCCGCCAACGTCGACGAGCTCGCCAAGGCCATCTCCGCAGTCATGGCCGCCGGAGGTTCCATCTCCCCCCTCAGCAGGAGGGGAAGCCACACCGAGGGCGACGTTCTCGTCGACATGTCCGACATGAACGCCCTCATCGACGTCGACACAGTGGCCCAGACCGTCAGGGCTCAGGCCGGATGCAAGTTCAGCACGATCATCAAGGCCGTTGAGGCCGAGGGATACACCATCGGAGTCCGCCCCGCAGGGGAGGACCCCACCGTCGAGGACTGGGTCTACACGGAGTCCGAGGGCATCGGATCCTACAAGTACGGCACCGTCAAGGACTCGGTCATCAACGTTCGCGCCGTCGACGCAGCCGGGAAGCTCCTGGAGACCGGGTACGACAACATCGGTTACTACATGTCCGGATACAACATGATCCAGACCCTCACCGCCTCCTCCGGAAGGCTCGCCATCATCACCGACGTCACCTTCAAGATCCACCCCGCAGGGGTCACCAAGGCAGTCGGGTACGAGTTCCCCTCTGTCGAGAAGATGCAGGAGGTCTTCCAGACCATCGGCCAGAGCCCCTCGCTCAAGCCCCTGCAGATTTCCTTCAACGGCATGCTGAGCATCATCGCCTTCCAGGGTGCCGAGGAGTTCGTCGATGCCGACCTCGAGGCGCTCGACGCCATCATGGCCGAGGCCGGAGCCGTCAAGGCCGATCAGTCCGTCGCGGACGACAAGTTCGGAAACATCGGAGTCGGCGCCTGCGTCAACCCCGAGGCGGTCACCATGTACGTCCCCCTGAGGAACATGGCCGCGGCGATC
>CALUNK010000085.1 GCA_944321985.1 Candidatus Methanomethylophilaceae archaeon | reverse complement strand
ACCACGGGGTGCCGACCTCGTCCATGCGGGCATACCTCTTGCCGATTGTTCCGGAGCCGTCGTAGTAGGCCTCGACCCTGTGGGAGTGCACCTTGGCGTAGATGTCCCTGGCCATGTCGTCCAGGCCGTCCTTCTCCATCAGGGGGAAGACACCGACCTTGATGGGGGCCACGACCGGCGCGAGCCTGAGGACGGTGTAGTCCTCCTTCTCGTCATAGGTGTAGGCGTGCTCCAGCACCGAGTAGAAGATCCTGTCCAGACCGTGGGAGGGCTCGATTACGTGGGGGATCACGCGCTCCCCGGCGACCTTCTCGGTCACCTTCGCGACCTCGAAGTACTCCTCGGTGAGCTCGATGTCCTCGCCGTCGACGGTGACGGTGAGCTTGCCGTCTCTGACCGCGGATGGGTCCATGGTCTCCATGGCCGTGGCGATGGCCTTGGCCTTCCCCTTGAACGTGGGTCCGAGCGCCTTGTGCTTGGCGCGTATCTTCTCGACCTCCATCTCGCGGGGCTCGTCGAACCTCTTGAAGTGGGTGAGGTCGACACCGGAGAACTCGGCATGCCTGGACAGGTCCCAGCATCCCCTGTCCGCGATTCCGACGATCTCCGTCCACCCGTAGGACAGGAGCACCTCGGCGTCCCAGCAGTCTGCTGCGTAGTGGGCCATCTCGTCCTGGAGATGCTCCCTGAACCTGAGCCTGGCGGGATCGATGCCCACGCTGGTCAGGAGCTGCTTGGTCGTGTAAACGAAGTAAGCGAGGACGCGGTTGGCTATGACGCCCTTGTCCACCGCCTCCCCGACGGTCATCGTGACGGGCTCGCAGGTAGTGTTGGGGATGAGGTCGAGGGTCTCGTTCTCGATCTCGTGGAACCTCGGCCAGTCCTTGTCCTCGGGGTCCACGAAGAGCTCGACCTCCATCTGGTTGAACTCCCTCATGCGGATCATTCCCTGGCGGGGCGCGATCTCGTTCCTGTAGCTCCTGCCGGTCTGGATGACTCCCAGCGGCATCTTCTCCCTGTTGTACCTGTAGAGGTTGGGGAAGTTGACGAAGATCCCCTGCGCGGTCTCCGGCCTGAGGTATCCTACACGCGCGGAACCGGGACCTATGTGGGTCTTGAACATGAGGTTGAACTCCTCCACCGGTCCGAGGTCCCCTCCGCAGTCGGGGCACTTGATGTTGTGCTCGACGAACGCCTCCTCCAGCTGCTTCGCTGTGAGGACGTCGGCGTTCTCGTAGTAGTCCTTGACCAGATGGTCCGCCCTGAAGGGGGCCTGGCATTTGGTGCAGTACGTGAGGAGATCGGCGAACTCGTCGACGTGTCCGGAGGCCTTGAACACCTCCCTGGGGTTGACGGTCTCGGAGTCGATCTCGACGAAGCCCTCGCGGCCCTTGTAGATGGACCTCCAGACCTCGACGATGTTGTTCCTCAGGGAGCATCCCAGCGGACCGTAGTCGTACATGCCGGCCACGCCGCCGTAAAGCTCGAAAGAAGGCCAGATGAACCCTCTGCGTTTGCAGAGGGACATCAGGTCGTTGGCGTTTGAATCACTCATTGATATTACCTGAGAGGGCGCATAGCACGTCTACATCATAAACCATGCCCACGAGCTCGTCCTTGTTCCCATGAACGGGGATCTGTCCGAAGTCGTTGGTGAGCATGATCTTCGCCACCTCAGATACGTTCGTCTTCTTGAACACGGTGTAGGGGTCCTTCACCATGAAGTCCCTTACCTTCCTGTCGTCGGACATGTACTTGTCCGTCGCCGTGTAGAACAACGGCAGGACGTTCCTCGCCCCGGCCATGTTGCCCACGTCGGCGATTCCCAGCGCCTTCAGGTCGTCCGTGTTCTTCACCTGGTCGCTGAACAGGTCCCTGTCCGTGAGGATTCCCACGAGCTTGCCCTGCGCGTCCAGAACGGGCAGCGCCGGCACGTCGCTGATCCTCATCGCCGGGATGGTGTAGGTGAGGGGCTCGTCCTCGTACGCGGTCACGCATGTGGTGCGGATCACGTCCTCGGCGAGCAGGTCGGTCTTCATCTCCTTGACGAGGCGGAGCATGTCGGTGGGCGTCACGATGCCCACGAGCTTGCCGTTGTCCACGACGGGGAGCCTGTGGATCCTCTTGGTGCTGAAGATCGCCGCCGCCTCCTCTATCGTGGTCTCGGGCGTCACGGTGATGCAGCCCTTTTTCATGATGAGCGAGAGCTGGTCCTCATCGAACTTCCTGAACACGTCCCTCCTGGAAACGACTCCCATGAGTTTGCCGTCGGAGGAACGGATGACCGGAAGTCCAGTGAGCCCGTTCCTAACCATTATGTTGATGGCGTCGCTGCGGCTCCCCGGTACCTCGACCACTATGGGTGCCGCTGTCATTATGTCTGCTACTATCCCGCTCATCTGGTTCCCCGCCTCAGTTGGCGTTGCCGTCTTCTGCCCTGACAACCAGGACGGGACACTGGGAGGCTCTGACGACCCTCTCTGCGACGCTTCCCATCAGGAGCTTGGACATCCCCGTCCTTCCCAGGGTGCCCATGACGATGATGTCGTAGTTGGCGGACTCGTCCAGGATGACCTTGACCGGGGATCCCTCCTTCACGGAGATCGACACCTCCACGCCCTCCTGGGTTCCCAGGTCGCGGACGTAGTCCACGGCTTCCTTACCCTCCTTCTCGAGGGTGTTGTACACGTTCATGACCGCGGTGTCCATGGGCATGTTGGTCAGGATGGTTTGGTCGAGGACGTACAGGGCTGTGACCTTTCCGCCAGACAGCTTGGCCAGCTCCATAGCCTTCTTGACCGCGGCCTTTGTGTACTCGCTTCCATCCGTCGGCACGAGAATCTTGGTAAAACTCATTTTCACAACCTCTTCGTTTTTTCATTCAGAGCGACGGCCTCGGGCCTCCCGCGAAGGGCCGACAGGGCGGTGAACTCCTCCGTCGGAACGACCGCTAACACGTCCGTTCTGTTATGATTCTGTATGTTCTTGTGTTGATATAATATCTTGCCCGAAAGTTTCCATAGGGCGCTCCAGACCGCCTCTGGGTCCCCGCCCTGCGCCTCTGCGACCCTTGCGAACTCCAGGGCCTCCGCCACCATGTCCGGGCCCCTTATCATCCCGTTGTCTGTGCCTATCGCCAAATCGGCCCCCAGCCTCTCCGCCCTGGCTATCGGCGGGACCTTCCCGAAGTACCTGTTGGACGTCGGGCACACGACTATCGGGACCTCCGCCTCGGCGCACTTCAGGATGTCGGAGTCCGTTGCCTCGCACATGTGCACCACGAAGGCGGGATCCAGTGACAGGACGAAGTCTATGTCCTCGCGCACCCTCTCGCTGACATGGATGGCGAATATCATGCGCCTCTCCCTGACTACGTCGGCCACGGCCTCTATGTATCCGCGGTCCATGTCAGAGATGCTGGATATGCCGATGCCGTCCGCGACAGACAGGATCCCCTCCATCTCCTCGGGGTCGAACTCGGGCGACACGGGGCGTCCGAGGATCACGGCCCCGGGAGCGCTCTCCCTGAGCAGCCTGCACCCGGGGGCGCCGCCCTCCCTGAAGTCCACGAACGTGACCGCGCCCGAGGCACGCGAGTCGCGGGAGAAACGGAGCATGCTGGAGGACAGCTCCGCATCGGAGGCCTCCCTCAGATAGCGGTGCTTGAGCCCGTCGGGGGGTGCCACGAGCTCCTGCAGGGACATCCCGGGAGGGACGCGTAGCCCGTAGTCCGCGCAGTGGGTGTGACCGTTGACGGTGTCCATCAGGACCACCCCCCTGCGGTCGGGCCTGACGGGGCATTCCCCGCCGCCGACCTCGACCGCCGTCCCGTCCTCGACGATCAGATATCCTGGACGGAGGCCCCTCCTGTCCGATACCATTCCCTCCAATGCGTAGCTGCCGGAACCTTCCATGATCATGTAATGCCCCTTACCATGAAAAACGGTTGGCGATAAACCTTAAGTTCTGGACAGTCGTGGAAAATACTGGGTGAACAAATGCCGACAGTTGATTCCGACCTCTGCGTGGCATGCGGGAATTGCGCCGATGCCTGCCCTCAGGATGCCATCACCATCGAAGACGTTTGCGTCATAGACGCCTCCAAATGCGTCGAGTGCGGAGTGTGCATCGACGAGTGCCCCTCCGGGGCCATCTCCGAGTGAGACGCTCGTAAAAGCATGGGGGGACGGAGTCCCCGACCGGTTAGACCCTTTACGGGTTCAGGCCCAGTAGGGCTTCTTGACGAACTTGTACGCCATAAGGACGGCGGTGGTAGCCTCCCCCATGGCGGTCGTGATCTGCTTGAACTTGCCTGGGTAGCTGACCACGTCGCCGCAGGCGAACACTCCGGGACGGCTCGTGGACATGTCGAAGTTCACCTTCACGAGACCGTCGTCGGTGAGCTCCAGGTCCCACTTCTTGAGGTCGTCAAGGTCGGCAGATATCCCGATGTTGATGACCGCCAGGTCCGTGGGGATGTCGAACTCCTTCCCGTCCTGGGATACGGTCACGGACTCCACCTTGTCGGTCCCGTTGATGGACACGAGGTTGGCGTTCATGACCATCCTTATGTTGCTCTTCTGGAGGCTCTGCACCGTCGACTCGTCCGCCCTGAAGTCCGGTCTCCTGTGAACGATCGTAGTGTCGGTGACCGTGTCCGCGATCAGGGCCATGTCGATCGCGCTGTTGCCTCCGCCGAACATGGTGACCTTCTTGCCGACGAGCTCCTCCTTGGGGGGCAGGATGTATGTGACCCCCTTCCCGAACAACTCGTCCTCGCCGGGACACCCCATCTTCTTGGGCTTGAAGCTGCCCATCCCGATGGCGACTATGACGGATTTGGCGTGGTACTCCCCCTTGTCGGTGCTGACTATGAGCTCCCCGTCACCGTTGACGATGGTGTCGACCCTCTCGTTCTCCTTGATCTCGCACTCGACGGACTCCGCCTGCGCGTAGAGCTTGTCGGAGAGCTTCCTCGCCTGGATCGTCTCGAATCCCGGATAGTTGTGGATTCCCTTCTCGGGGTAGAGGCTCACGAGCTGTCCTCCGACACGGGCGGAATCGAGGATCAGGGTCTTCATCATCTTAGACCTGGCGTAGATCCCCGCGGTGAGTCCCGCGCAGCCAGCTCCGACTATTACCACGTCATAGCACATTGGAGCCACGAAATCATGTCACGATATAAAAATTTGGAGGCCCTCAATTCGATTGCTGACCCTTTTCCGGCAAATTCTCCATCTTTTCCTCAGAATTTCTACGAAATCCGTAGAACCGCTGACGCAATCAGCACGCCCTGGGACGGCGGGCGGGTGTAACGCGCATATACGCGGGCCCCCTGCCTGCGCTCTTTTATAGTCGATGAGCGACGTTTACACTTCCGGGGAAAACAATGGAACAGTCGGACATCTACACGGAGAAGATCATGAACATGATCCTGGACGCCATAGACGACATCATAGTCATCCACGACTCGGCCCACACCATCATATGGATGAACAGGGCCGGGGAGAAGGCGTTCGGAAGGAACGTGGACGAGGTTATCGGGACCAAGTGCTACGAACTCTTCGGCAACACCACTCCCTGCGCCGACTGCGTCGTCAACACGATGAACATCGGGGGACCCGTCAACTCGATCA
>CALUNK010000084.1 GCA_944321985.1 Candidatus Methanomethylophilaceae archaeon | reverse complement strand
CTGGACATCTGCGAGCAGATCGACGGGCTCACACCGGTCATTAACTTCTCCCACCTCCACTCCCGCACCAACGGATCCCTCATCGAGATGGACGACTTCCTGAACGTCCTGGAGATGGTGGAGCCCATGAGCGACGGCAGGATCCACACTGCGTTCGCCGGCGTTGACTACTACGACGGCAATGAGAAGAGACTCACACCCATCAAGAAGGGCGACCTCAAGTTCGAGCCCCTGGCGGAGGCCCTGATCGAGATGAAGCCCAACTGCACGATCATCTCCACATCCCCGCTCCTGGAGCACGACGCCGTCTACATGAGGGTCATCCACGAGAGGGTCCTCAGCAAGAAGGTAGCGAAGGACCTCAAGGAGAGGAGGAAGGCCGAGGCGAGCGCCGCGGCCGCCACCGGTGAGTGAGTTGAACACTACCCTGGAGCAGATACTCGTCAGCTGCCGCTCCGCGGTGGGATCGGTCGACGCGGAGTGCCGCGACGCCCTCATAGAAGGCATACTGAAGGGGCGCAAGGTTTTCGTGTACGGTTCCGGCAGGTCCGGGCTGGTCGGACAGCTCTTCGCCGTTCGCCTGGTCCAGCTGGGCCTCGACGTTCATTTCGTAGGGGAGATGACCACCCCCATAATAGGGAGGGACGATCTGACCGTTCTGATATCGTACACGGGCAGAACATCGTCCGTCGTCCAGACAGCACAGATCGCCAAAAGGATCGGGTCACGCGTCATCTGCGTCACAGGCACCTCCGGGAGCCCGCTCACGAACGTATCGGACGTGTCCATCATCCTGGATGTGCCCAAAGGCGATGACGTCCGCAATGTCGCTCCTCTGGGAACGGTCTTCGAGGACGCGACGCTCCTCTTCTTCGACTGCGTCGTCAGCGAACTCATGTCTCGTACCGGGAACACCGAGGAGGACATGAGGAATCGGCATGCCATATGGGTCTAAGTCACTCGGACATCACTGCGGATGCCTTCCTGAGCTCCCCGCCTTCTGATATGTAGAGCGCGAACTCGCCCGCATAAGGATCCGTGACCATCAGGACACCGTCGGTAAAGGACTCCCGGAAAAGATGGGTGATGTCGTCGTCCGGCTCGGTTCCGCCTTCCGCACAGGTGACCGCCAGCCCCACCCTCGCATCGCCTGCCCCAGTTACCCTGTAGTATCTCCCAGAACAGTCTTCGACTACCTCTCCGAGGATCCAGACCGATCTCACCCCGTCCTCGGCAGCGGACACCAGCCCCTCGATGGCGACCGGCGTCATCACTATGTCAGCCCCTGCCCTCAGACCGCCCATGACCAGTCAGAGGGGGATCTCCCTGAAAAACGCTTCGGGATCGGGAATGACTTCCACTGTGTCGCCTTCCGAGATCGAGTCGCCCACCCTCAGACTCGGATCCAGAAGGCTGTACCCGTTCCTCAGAATGAAGCCCTCGCATCCGAGGGTCTCCTTTACGGTCTCGTCTATCTCCCACACAGGATCGTCCCCTTGGAACTCCATCCTCATGTTCGAACCGCGGCCCCTGCAGAATAGCGTGAATCTCACCATCTCATCCACCCAGCGAAATGTGCTGCACGTCTCAGATGCATCGTCCGGATAAAAGCTGACCAGCTACGCTTTAATAACTAGCGAGGCTAATGAGGGCGACATGGCAGCAGGCATCAGATTGCCGGAACACTCACACTGCAAGTTCTGCGGGGACCCCATCCCTTTCGGGGAGGAATACTGCGACGAAGAGTGCAGAAGAGGCGAGGCAGAACGCGTCTCGAAGGAGAAACGCAGGGACCTCATGTTCTACGTCAGCGCCGGGGTGGCCATCGTCATCATCGTGGCCGCAGGACTCATCATCTACTGAGGGTTCTAAGCATCTCCACGGTGGCGGCCACGTTGTGGACCCTCA
Source organism: Candidatus Methanomethylophilaceae archaeon (assembly GCA_944321985.1). Lineage (GTDB taxonomy): Archaea > Thermoplasmatota > Thermoplasmata > Methanomassiliicoccales > Methanomethylophilaceae > Methanoprimaticola. The sequence continues at coordinate 3,763 of CALUNK010000084.1, read as the reverse complement.
CCATGTCCGCACCTGATTCTGCGGCGACGAGCGCTGCCTTCGCCGATGCCTCGTCCCTGTCCATCCCCGCGTACATCTTGGCGAGGAACCTCTTTCTTGAGGATGCGGACAGCACGGGAAGGCCGTCCGAGAAGTAGGAGCTGTGCGACAGTATCCACATGTTCTGCTCCGCAGTCTTCCCGAAACCTATCCCGGGGTCGAGAACGATCATGTTGCGATCCATCCCCCTCTCCACCGCCGCTTCGGTCAGGGATCTGAGGCTCCCGCGTATGTCCTCGGCAAACCCTCCGTCCATCTCGGAGGAGTGCACGGTGCCCATGTCTCCGGACATGTGCATGATTATGGCGCAGACCCCAGAGGATGAGCACAGTTCGGCCATCCCCGGTGCACGCAGCCCGTTTACATCGTTGACGATGTCGACGCCCATCGATACGCACATCTCTGCCACCTCCGGCTTCATTGTGTCGACTGATACGGGGACATCGACCACCGGGAGGAGCCTCTCCAGGACCGGCTTCAGCCTGCGCATCTCCTCCTCGGCACCCACGGGCTCCGAACCGGGACGCGTGGATTCGGCTCCGACGTCTATGATGGACGCGCCTTGATCGACCATGTCGAGTGCGTGAGACACGGCGACGTCGGCATCGGTCCATCTGCCGCCGTCCGAGAATGAGTCGGGGGTAACGTTGAGGATCCCCATGATGAGGGGGCCCCCTGTGGGGGACCTCCTCGGATGGAAGGTCATTTCAAGGGTTTCAGAGGAGCTCGTCGATGATCTCGACGAGATCCCTCACCTGAATCTTCCTGTCGCCCTTGGCGGCATCGAGATTGTTGACACAGAAGGGACAGGTGGTGATGATGACATCGGCGAACGACGCCTCGTCCAGCCTTGTACCCGCGATGTCCATGGACTCCTCGGGGTATGCGGACCTGACTCCGCCTCCGCCTCCGCAGCAATGGCTAGTCTTCCTGTTGAAGTCCATCTCCCTGAACTCGATTCCAGGGATCTTGGCGATGACCTCCCTCGGGGGCTCGTAGACACCGCAGTGCCTGCCAAGATGACAGGGGTCGTGATATGTGACGACTCCGGACATGGGCTTCAGCTTAAGGTCCATCTTGGCGAGGTACTCCGTGATGTGGAGGACCTCGAAGGGGACGTCCACGTACTTGGGGTACTCGATCTTGAACATCCTGTAACATCCGGCGCAGGAGAGCACTAGGGTCTCGACGCCCAGGGCCTTGATGGCCTCGACGTTTTTCCTCATGAGCTCGGTAACATCCTCCTGTGGCCATCCGACCCTCTGCATGACTGATCCGCAGCAGGTCTCGTCCAGTGTGGTGTAGTCGACGCTGAGCTTATCCAGGATGGACATGGTCGCCCTTGCCGTCTCCTTGGACCTGTATGTGGCTGTGCATCCGGCGAAGTAACCCACCTTGGCCGCGTGGGGCTTCTTTCCGAGCGCCTCCTCCCTCGAGGCCTTCTCTCCGAACGGGTTGCCGTCGGCGAGGATGTTCTCGCACATCGCCTTGTGCTTGGGGAGGATGCATCCCGCCTTCACAAGATCGGCGCGGCACATCTCTATGATGTCCACGATCTCCACCTTGGAGGGGCATCTGCGTACACAGTCCGCGCATGTGGTGCAGGTGTACATGTTCCTGACCAGGGACTCGTCGGGCTGGAGGTCACCCATTAGGAGACCGTACGTCAGCACGATACGTCCTCTGGAGAGGGCAGAATCCCATCCGATCGATTTGAAGGAGGGGCAGACGCTCTTGCAGAAACCGCACATTGTGCAGCAGTTGACAGCCTTCCTTACCTCCTCGAGTTTGTCTACCTTGAATTCCGACATGTTCATTCCAACCTCGGTATAGTGACGCTACCGTCCATGAGCACCATCACTCTGGCGTCCGGGTTCTCCCTGAGCGCCTCCGCCATCGCATCGGCGACGGTCGGGAACGGAGTGATGTTCGCGTTCCTGAGCAGCTCCGGGTCCAGGTCGGTGACCGCCCATATGGACGCCCAGGTCGCGATCTCCGCCATCTTGGCGGCCTTGTGGTAGCCGAGCTTGTACTCGGCCCTGAGGTTCTCCAGGACCTGCTTCGGGTCCTTGGAGCTCGACAGCTGTGTGAGGAAGGTGGCGTGACCGATACCCTCCCTGCACTTGGATACCATGATGATCTTCCCGCCCTCCTTGAGTGCCCACTTGCCATTGTCCAACGCCTTCTGGGACTGGTAGAGGTCGACATCCATGGGGTACGGCGCCACGGAGATGACGACATCCGCCTTCTCTGGGATGGGGACGGAGAACACCTCGTTCGCCCATCCGACCGCCTTCTCGAAGGCCGGGTTGAGGGCTCCCGAGGCCACCTTGTAGATGTTCTGGTGCCTGTCGAGGACCATCTGGATAGAGAATATCGCCTTGTCCTTCACGACCTCCAGGGCATCCATCATGTCCTCGTGGACGGGATTGCCCTCGAGGGCGAGGGACTGGGCCTCCATGCTCATGGCGAGCTTGTGGTTTGCCTCGATTGTCTTGTAGGACGCGACACCGGGCAGGAAGGACTTCCTTCCGCCTGTGTATCCGGCGAAGTAGTGGGGCTCCACCGAGGTGATGATGATCAGCCTGTCCGCATCCACCGCCACCTTGTTGACCTCCATAGGGGTTCCGTTCTTGGACGCACCGAGGTAGACGCACTCGGAGTTCTTGGCGTCATGGCAGATGATGCGGTCCTTGAGCTCCTCGTAGTGGGAACCGAACACGAAGTCGTACTCCTCGGGAGTCATGTCCCTGTGGGTTCCGGTGGCGATGATGTACCTGGCGGATCTGAGGTCCATCCTCTTGGACAGAGCGTCCAGGACCTTCGCCGTAGGTGTGGGACGGGTTCCGTCGTTGACGATGAATACGATGTCCTCCCCGCCTTTCAGGAAATCCGCCATCGAATCGTAGCCGATGGGGTTGTCGATGGACTTTCCGATGACCTCGTCGGGGTCTCCGCATTCGACGTCCTTGGGGTAGAACGTGCCGATATAGTTCTGGTCGGGGATCTCAACCTTCTGAACCCCGTCCTTGCCGTACTTCACATCAACATTCATGTGGACCGTTGGACGCATAACAGAGCGAAGTATTAAACCCGTGCGCTCGCGCGGGCCCGCGACTAATAGGGAATACGATGACGAAGGCGCCATGGCATGGACGCATCGATATCGAAAGAACCGCCCCTTATGCCTAAATAGCATCAAGTGCTACTCAGAAACATGATGACGGATTACCAGTCGCCGCTGTCCAGTCGCTATGCCGTTGACATCCTGGCACTTGTCTATGAGAACGAGAAGATCATGGCGACTGACATGCTGAGGATCGCCAAGAACTACAAGACCGTGATCAAAACAGCAGATCAGCTGGTAGAAATGGGCCTCATGACAATGCACCTCGAAGCTGGCAGGCGTCTCATGAAAATCTACGAACTGACCCCCAAGGGCAAGGCCATCGGAAAGCGCATGTCCGAGTGCCGCGAGATCTACTACGGGAAGCTCGATTTCGAGGAGGGGACCTCGTCCGAGAAGGCCGAGAAGAAGTCCAAGAAGCGCTCCAAGTCCTGATTCCACTTGCAACGCGGGGCTCCGACCCCGCGATCCTTGACTTCCATATGCTAAGTTTTTTATACAGGTCCTTCATTCGCACTCATACAACAAGCCGCTGTAGCTCAGTAGGTAGAGCGTGTGACTGTTAATCACAAGGTCCTCGGTTCAAATCCGTGCGGC
>CALUNK010000083.1 GCA_944321985.1 Candidatus Methanomethylophilaceae archaeon | reverse complement strand
GTGCATGGCCTCTTGCCTCTTTGTTTCATTTGGTTACTTCAAACGAAGCAAGAGGCCACTTTTAACGAAATCGTTTGGAAGCGGGTGGGCTCCGCGATCTCAGAACTGGCAGTCGCCTTTGATTATCGGAATCTTCGGGTTCATCGGGAGCATGGGGAGGATGTCCGCTTCGGGATCCACCATTATCTCGACGACCGTGGTGACATCGGAGTCCATCGCCTGTTTCAGCGCGTCACCAATCTCTTCGGGCTTCTCCACATGGATGCCGTTGCATCTGAAGCCCTTGGCGACCGTGACGAAGTCGGGGTCGTCGCCCAGCTGCATCGCGGAGTAACGGCCGTTCCAGTAGTGCTTCTGCATCTGTTTGATCATGCCCAGACAACCGTTGTTCAGCAGGACCACGGTAACCGGCAGGTCCTCGGCGACCGATGTGGCGAGCTCCTGTATGACCATCTGAAGCCCTCCGTCGCCGGTTATGGTCATGATCTTCTTCTCGGGCAGGGCGGCCTTGGCACCTATCGCGGAAGGAAGTCCGAATCCCATGGTTCCGAACGTTCCGGATGTGATGAACTGCCTCGGATGCTCGATCTCCAGGTAGTGCATCGCCCACATCTGGTTCTGGCCCACGTCGGTGGTGACGATGGTGTCGTCGTCCAGGATCTTGTTGATCTCGTGCATGACCTTCTGCGGGGCGATGGGGGTGCAGCACCTGTCGTCATCGCGGACGTGGCTGCTCTTAATCTGAAGTGCGTGGTCGGTCCATTTCGGCCAGTTCAGAGGTGTGGCGCCGAGGGCGCAAATCAGCGACCTTATGGCCTTCCTGGCATCCGCCTGCAGGTTGACGCACTGGTGCCTGTGTTTTCCGAACTCGGTGGCGTCAATGTCGATGTGTATGACCCTCCCGTGCGGGTCGGTCATGCGGTCATGCGGGCTGTACGTCCTGTCGGAGAACCTGCTGCCTATCGAAATGATGAGGTCCGCCTCCGTGGACACCTCCAGTGCCGAGAGCCTTCCATGCAGGCCAAGCGGCCCCAGGTTGAGCTCGTAGGACGACGGGACTATGCCCATGCCCATCAGTGTGTTGACGATCGGAGCCTTCGTGATGCGGGCGAGTTCCATCACCTCTTCGGAGGCGTCTATCGCCCCGCCCCCGACCAGAATCAGAGGGTGTCTGGACTCCCTTATCCACTGGACGGCCTCGTGCAGACCAGAGAGGTCCTCGGTGAGCGGCTTGACTCCGAACTTCTCGTCTAGCAGGGATTCGTCGATGTCTGCGTTCATCTGGTCGATGGGCAGGTCGATGTGGACCGGCCCCTTCCTACCCACCTGGCATATCTCCCATGCCTCGCTGACCGCATGGGGCAGTCTGTTGACGTCCAGGACCCTGTAGCTGTGCTTGGTGATGGGCATGAGCAGGCTGTACGCATCGACCTCCTGGAACGCTCCCTGGCCCAGGGATCCGGCCGCGACCTGTCCTGTCAGGGCTATGATCGGGGACGAGTCCGCGAAGGCGGTGGCGATCCCGGTGACCAGGTTGGTCACTCCAGGTCCGCTGGTGGCCATGCAGACCCCAGGCTGGTTCTTGGCGCGGGCGTATCCGTCCGCCATATGGGCGGCGCACTGCTCGTGCCTTACCAGGATATGCCTGATGGACGAGTCCAGAAGCTCGTCGTAGACGGAAATGATACTGCCTCCGGGATAGCCGAAGACGGTGTCGACGCCCTTCTTTTCAAGCATACTCAGGAGCGCTTTGGTCCCTCTCATGTAGATACCTCTGACGGTGGAACCTCGCAGGAAGTTAAAAGAATTGGCATGTGCCAGACGGGCAATGGGGACGGAAGTCGTTTGGGCCTGGTCCCGCGACCAGGCAGATTATATGAACTCAGGCGGGAGGGGCGCGGTGGTTGATGACCCTGCATTCCTTCGCCCTGCGACCGTCCATGCTGATGACCCTTATGGAGACGTCGTCGGTGACGATCTCGTCCCCTCCGACGGGGGTGCGGCCGAGGATGTGCATGAGGAGCCCGTTGACGGTGTGCTCCTCGTAGCCTTTGAGGTCGAAGTCCCTGCCGATGGCGTTCATGATGTTGTGCACGTCGGTGGATCCCTTGACCGTGAGGGAGCCGTCCACATTGGTGACTATGTCCTCCGAGACCACGTCGCTCTCGTCCCAGATCTCCCCCACCAGCGCCTCCAGGACGTCCTCCAGGGTTATGATGCCGATCGTCCCCCCGTAGGAGTCAAGAACCACCGCCATGTGGACCTTGGTCTTCTGGAAGTCCCTGAGCAGGTCCGAGGCCGTCATGCTCTCTGGGACGTACTTGACGGGTTTCATGATCGAGGCGATGTTGCAGGGCATGCCCTTGTGTGCCCTGGTGAAGTAGTCTTTGGAGTACACCACCCCGACGATGTCGTCGATGGTCTCTCTGTACACGGGAATCCTGGAGAATCCAGATTCAGCGAGGATATCGGACAGTTCCCGGGAAGAGGCTTTCTGGTTGACTGCTGTGATGTCTATCCTCGGAACGCAAAGGGTCCCGACCTCGATGTCGTCGAATCTGATCGCGGACTTGATGAGCTCGCTGGTGTCGGTGTCCAGGGAGCCGCCCTCCTCGCACTCGTCGATCAGGACCTCCAGCTCCTCGTCGCTCATGGTCTTGTCGTCGGACTCACCGATGGCCCTGGTCAGCCTTGTGAACAGCCAGGAGACGGGGGACAGGATCTTGACGAGGACCGCGAAGATGTTGACAGTCTTGATGCACCATTTCACGGGGTTCTTCTTGGCCACGGATTTGGGGATGATTTCGCAGAAGGTCAGGGAGATCAGGGTCATCACGACTATGTTCACCAAGCTCCCAAGGTCTGCGAAGATCGCCACGAACATGACCGTTGCGATGGTGCTGGATGCGATGTTGACGACGTTGACTCCGATGAGATTCGTCGTGAGGAACTTGTCGTAGTCCTCCAGCATGGTCAGGGCCTTCTCTGCCCTCTTGTCGCCGTCGTTTGCGAGTTTCTTCAGTCTCACGCGGTTAGCACCGGTGAATGCGGTCTCGGTCAGTGAGAAGAACGCTGAGCAGACCACCAACACAACAATGATACAAGCGTAAACGATGAGCATATTGTACATGTTCACGCACCGATTCCGTTGCAGTTATGTGACACTTAAACCGTATTGTCTGATATTTTACACCAATATTAAACCTGCGTTATGGAGTCAAACAGTATCACACGGCATCCAATGGTCGGTGTTCCACTCAATCCTGCCAGAAGCTTTAAAGAAGCGCAGGCAATCCTTTCCATAGGTAGACAACATGGCAAAAGTCAGGGTTGCAGTCAACGGATACGGGACCATCGGAAAGAGGGTGGCGTCCGCAGTCACCAAACAGGACGACATGGAGCTCGTCGGTATCACCAAGACGAGACCGAACTTCGAGGCCCAGGCCGCGCTGGCCAAGGGATACGACATCTACGTCCCCGACGAGAGCGTCGAGGCGTTCAACGCCGCCGGTGTTCCGATCGCCGGAACCCTGAAGGACATGTACGGGAAGGTCGACATCGTCGTCGACTGCACTCCCGGCAACGTCGGCGAGATGTACAGGGACCAGTACAAGGCAGCCGGTGTCAAGGCCATATTCCAGGGTGGGGAGGACCACAGCCTAACGGGCATATCCTTCAACTCCACAGCCAACTACTCCGAGTCGTGGGGGGCGCAGCTCTCCCGTGTCGTCTCGTGCAATACGACCGGGCTCCTGAGGACCCTGAGCTGCATCGACAGGGAGTTCAAGGTCAAGAAGGCGTTCGTGACAATCGTCCGTCGTGCGGCAGATCCCGGGGACAGCAAGAACGGGCCGATCAACGGTCTCGAGCCCTCGGTCAAGCTGCCCACCCACCACGGGCCCGACGTTCAGAGCATCATGCCATGGCTGGACATCAGCACCATGGCCGTGAAGGCGTCCACAACCCTCATGCACGTGCACACCGTCGTCGCCGAGCTCGGATCCGAGGTCTCAACCTCCGATGTCATAGAGGTCCTCAGGAAGGCACCGCGCGTCAGGCTGGTCAACAGCAAGGATGGCATCAAGACCACCGCCCAAATCATGGAGATGGCCAGGGACCTCGGTCGCGACCGTTCCGACATGTACGAGATCATCGTGTGGGAGGACGGCATCAAGATGGTAGGCAACACCCTGTACTACTACCAGGCGGTCCATCAGGAGTCGGATGTGATCCCAGAGAACATCGACTGCATCAGGTCCATGTGCAAGATGGAGCAGGACCCCGCCGCATCCGTCAGGAAGACGAACGACGCACTCGGGATCCCCAACAAAGAGTGAGGCGAGCCGATGGCCAAGGACTTCAACACTCTGGAGGACTTCAACTTCAGGGACAAGACGGTCCTCCTCAGGGTGGACATCAACTGTCCCCTGGACAAGACGACCCTGCAGATCGTCAACGACGCCAGGATCAGGAGGGTCGTGCCCACCATCAGGGAGCTCGTAGGCAAGAGGGCCAAGGTCGTCATTCTCGCCCACCAGAGTCGCAAGGGCAGCTGGGACTTCATCCCGCTCGAGCAGCATGCGGAGCACTTGTCCAAGCACCTTGGCATGCCCGTGAAGTATGTCGACGACGTCATCGGAGACGATGCGGTCGACGCGATCAAGAAGCTCCGGGACGGGGAGGTCCTCCTCCTGGGCAACGTAAGGTCGCTGGACAGCGAGACTGCAAAGGGCGACATGTTCAAGCAGGCGGAGGGGGAGATCGTAGAGAGGCTCGCTCCGCTCATCGACTACTATGTATGCGACGCATTTGGTGCCGCTCACAGGTCTCAGTGCTCGCTCGTAGGATTCCCGGTCAAGGTCCCGTCCGCTTCTGGCAGGCTCATGGCCAAGGAGCTCTTTGCGCTCAACGCGATCTTCGGCAATCCCCGCAGGCCTTGCGTCTTCATTCTTGGAGGTGCCAAGTTCGGCGACGCGTCCGAGATGATCGACCGCGTCCTTGGGAACGGTATGGCGGACACCGTCATCCTCGTTGGTCTGGCAGGTAATGCCTATCTCTATGCCAGAGGCGTGGACATCGGTGAGGCCAGCATGAAGGTCCTTTCGGAGGAGCTCACACCCGAGAACCTTCAGGCGGCCAAGGACATCCTGGCCAAGTACGGTCAGAGGGTCCTGCTGCCCGTGGACGTCGCGGTGGAGAGGGATGGCCGGAGGATCTCCGTCAACATCGGGGACATGCCCACGAAGGAGCCCGCCCTGGACATCGGGGACGCGTCCGCGGAGAAGTTCCGCAAGGTCGTCGCTTCATCAAAGACATGTTTCATGTCCGGGCCTGCAGGGATGATCGAGAAGGAGGGCTTCGAGATCGGCACCAGGATCATAATGACCGCCATGGTCGACAGCGGCGGCCAGTCGGTCATAGGCGGAGGTCACACCGGAGGGGCTGCGGAGAGGTTCGACCTCGCCGACAGATTCTCCTATGTCAGTACTGGTGGCGGAGCGCTCGAGACGTTCCTGCTCGGTGAACCGCTCCCAGTAGTGGAGGCCCTGAAGTACTCCAGGAAGGAGTTCAGGGAGGAGTGAGTCCTCAGCGGGATTTTGGATAGTGTGTTTCCTAATTCGAAGGTCATAGGCTCGCCTTTGTTCCTTTGAAAATGTTGAAGACGCGCACGATGAAACC
>CALUNK010000082.1 GCA_944321985.1 Candidatus Methanomethylophilaceae archaeon | reverse complement strand
GGACATGCGCGGAGGGTTCCTGATTGTCATGAACTTCCTCATGGGGAACGAGTTGACTGTGATGTACATGGTGAACTCGGAGGAGCCGGACGCGTAGATCTCCTCCTTGATCTGTTCGAGAGGCACCCTGTACGTGTCATCGGTCCAGTCGGGGGTTATCTCCCTCTTCTTCCCCTTGTCCCCTCCGAAGAAGAGGGCCTTCTTCTTGGCACCAGTGACGGTTATGACGAGCGTGTCCCCGAGGTCGCCCACGTCGATGTCGGCGGAATCGAAACGGACAGGGCCGTTCCCGATGTCGTATATGACCGCCGGGATGTTCCAGACGATGGCGATGTCGGTGCCGTTACGGGAGACCGTGTACGGACCGTCGTAGATGTCCGCATCCACGGTCTTTCCGAAGGCTGTGAACGTGAACTTCGGATCGGCGGGTATGTCGCCCTTGCCGGGACGGCTGCATTCGAAGTCGGGGATGTAGACGAACCTCTCGGAAGCCAGAACCTGCTCGCCCTTCGCCAGGACGATTTCCAGCAGGCCGTCCGCCTCGGTCTCGAAGGTCATGTTGGCCGACACCGGCGCGTTCCCTCCGGCAACCTCGGCTCCGGACGCGTCCCTCAGGGACACGGCGCATTCCTCCAGATCGCAGTTCTCCACGGTGACGGTGAACGCCGGGAACCTCCTGTGGATCTGGTAGCGGGCGCCGTCGACGGAGGCCTCCGCCTCCTGCACCCCTGCGGAAACCTTCAGGGCACCCTTGGCCTTCTTCTTCTTTGCCTTGGGCTTCGCCTTCGGAGCTTCTTCGACCGGGGCCTCGTCAGCGGATGCGACCTCCTCTGCCTGGACCTGGGCTTCGTCCGCCTTCCTCTCGCGCTTCCTGTCATCGAGCCAGATGCCGCCGGCGACCGATACCTCGGCCTTCTCGACGATTATGTCGCCGACCTCGACGACATCCGTCAACTCCGTCTTGACGACCCTGAGCGACGTCCCCCTGGCATGCACGGCGTAGACCTCCCCCACGGGTCTTCCGACGGGGAGGCCGACGTTGTTGAAGAACAGGACGTTGCGCGGTTTGTAACGGAACGCGTCCGCCCCGTCTATTACCAGAGTGAACGGCTCCAGCGGGGATATCCCCGAGGCCGTCAGGTCCACTGTGGTGGAACGGCTCATCCTTCCGCCGGAACGAGGCGAGGAGTCGAGCCTGCCCAGGGGTACGACGCCCTGCGAGCAGTCCACCGCGACCTCGAATCTGGCGTTCTCACCGGATCCGTACCGGGGGATGTACAGCAGGAATCTTCCGTCCTTGTAGTTGATCTTGGGACTGACACTGCCGAAACCTGTCGGGACGTCTCCCTTCTGCGGTGCCTGGCGCTGGCGCCTGGGCTCGGGAACGGATGCCTGAACTGGCATCCTCTCCTTCTCGGAGAAGAATTCCTCGAAGCTCATGTCGGAGATGTCCTTGTGCCCTTCCATTCTAACCACTGGCCAAGTGTAGTGAGATGATATAGTTAATTCTGATGCCGAAATCCGCCACCCGGCACACGGGTTTCCGTACGAGGAGAGTGTGTGCCAGCCGTCCGAATCGGTTGCGTGAGCCCCTTCCATAATAGAAGTGTTTATAAGCCATCCCTTAATAGCCGTCCCCTAGGTGTTTGAAATGTCCGATGAAGATGACTACATGGCACTGCTCAACAGAGCGAAGATCGCATGCCCAGAGACGATCGAGAACCACGAGAGGTTCGAGATTCCTGAGCTGGAGATCCTCCAGGAGGGTAAGATCACCGTGTTCAGGAACTTCATCGACGTCACCGACAAGCTCAGGCGCGACCCCCAGCATGTTCTCCAGTTCCTCCTCAAGGAACTGGGTGCTCCGGGAAACATCGAAGGGCGCAGGGCCGTATTCAAGGCCAAGATCAACTCGTCACAGATCAACGACAAGATCCAGATGTACACTGAGACCTACGTCATCTGCTCCGAGTGCGGACTGCCTGACACCAAGATGATCAAGGACGGAAGGACGCTCATGCTCGAATGCGAGGCATGCGGTGCCCGCAGGCCCATCACCGTGAGGAAGTCCGTGAGGGCTGACACCGCCAACACCCTCCGCGAGGGCGACATCATCGAGTTGCAGATCACCGATGTCGGCAAGAAGGGCGATGGGGTCGGGAAGTTCCACGACTACCTGGTCGTCGTACCAGGCACCGTCAAGGGCGCCAAGATCCATGCGAAGATCTCCAAGATCTCCGCCAAGACAGCCTTCGCCGTGCCAACCACAGAGGCCTGCACCCGCTGATGAGGTACTTCGTAGAGACGTACGGGTGCACCATGAACTTCGGCGAGGGCCGCGAGCTCTCGGAGGTCATGGCATCCCTGGGATACGAGCCGGCGGACTGCGCCGAGGACGCGGAAATCGTTGTCCTGAACACATGCACTGTCGTGGAGACCACCGAGAAGCGTATGCTCTCGAGGATCTCCGAGCTGAAGAGGCAGGGCAAGAGCGTCGTGGTCACCGGATGCATGGCCGAGGTGCAGCCGAAGCGCATAAGCATCAGGCTCCCCGACTCACCCATCGTGAGGTTCGAGGACTACGGCAGATTCGGGGAGATTGTTGAGGGGAGGTACGGAAGGGCCGGGTCGCCGATCCGCCTGGACTCCTCCGCGGACGCCATACTCCCCATCGCCCAGGGTTGCCTGGGACACTGCTCCTATTGCATCACCAAGTTCGCAAGGGGCGACCTCCGCAGCTACCCCGCGGACACGCTCCTCGGAAGGTTCGACCGCTTCCTCTCAGGAGGCTCGAGGGAGGTCCTGATCACAGCCCAGGACACATCGAGCTACGGGAGGGACATAGGCACCGACCTCCCCACGCTGATACGCTCGATGCTGGAGAGGGAGGGCGAGTTCAGGATCAGGCTGGGCATGACCAACCCGGACAGCCTGTCAAGGGTGGTCGACGGCATTCTTGGGGTCATGGACGACGACAGGATGTACAGGTTCGTCCACATCCCCGTGCAGAGCGGCAGCGATGCCGTCCTCAGGGGCATGCGCAGGAAGTACACGATCGGGGACTTCATGGAGCTGGTCGACGAGCTGCGTGCGGGATGCCCCGACATCAGCATAGCCACGGACCTGATCTGCGGGTTCCCCGGGGAGACCGACGAGGATCACCAGAGGAGCGTCGACCTCGTCAGGGAGCTGAGGGCCGACACCGTGAACATAACACGGTTCTCCGCACGCCCGGGAACGGACGCGGCATCCCTGGAGCAGGTACACGGCAGGATCTCTGCGGAGAGGTCGGCCGAGCTCACCAGGATCAAGAACGAGACCGAACTGGACGTCAACTCCGGCATGGTCGGAAGGGTGTACCGCGCACTGGCCACGGAGGCGGGCAAGGACGGCACCATACTCAGGACCGGCAACTACAGGCCCGTGGTTGTCAGGGACGCGGTCCCGCTGGGAACGTTCGTCGATGTCGAGGTCACCGAGAACAGGCCGACGTACCTCCTCGGAAGACTGGTCCGAGGATCAGAATATCGATCTTATAATGGAGGCGGCGGTGCCCATCCTGGCGCCTTCGACCGGCCTGACCCCCCTGCCACCCTCGATCTTCACGATCCTATCGAGGACCTTCTGCTCGTAGCTCCACTGGTTGTATATGTGGAGGTTCATGTTGCGGCAAGCCAGAAGGAACAGCACCAGGGAGAACAGCCCCAGCGTGACCGCGAAGAGCACGGCCATCAGCATCCTGTGGGGTTTTCCGACCAGCGACTTCATGACCGGGAACTCCAGCCCCACATCGCCCATGCAACGGGAGAACTCTTCCGTGAAGGCGATCTGACGCTTCTCGTGCTCGTACGGGAACCCGTATGTGGCACCGGTCGAGAGCAGGAACTGGAGGATCAGCAGGATGTACGAGATGGATCCGAACAGGTACACCCTCTGATCGAGCGGCTCGGCCAGAAGACCCAGGTACACCCCGAGGAACAGCAGAAACAGGACGGAGACGCCCCACATCGCCAGAGTCACGGCCCTGAGCGGCCCTCTTTCCTTTTTGTGCATCTTCTTCGCGAGCTCCTCCATCCCGGATACTTCCGCCCCCTTGGAACGGGCATACCCGACGAGCGCCTCCGCCCAGTCATCGTCACGGCTCTGGTGACGGGCGGTCCTGCCGGACAGCATGTAGAGCATGTAACCGATGACGCAGCACTCGGTGACGAGAGCCACCAGTATGCCTGCCCTCACGCCCTCATCGGTGAAGTTCACGCCGAGGTTCGCTTCGATCACGATGGTCACGACGACCAGTGCCAGAATGGCTGGCAAAGCCATGGTCAGCAGTATGATGCCCGGCTTCATCACGGTGTCGTACTCCGTACGCCTGACGACGCAGTCTGCGAAAATGTCCGCGTGTTCGTTGCGCTCCATCGCCACGGGGATGATATATACGGTAAAAACAATGTCGACGCATGCCGGAGGAACCCGCCGATGTCCTGAGGAGAATCCCCCTTGTCGGGAGGGCCGTTGCGGGAGCCGAGAGGATCGGAAGACAGATCGAGGGTCACGAGCACCTCCCGGTACCCCTGTACATCGCAGAGCTTTTCCTCTTCCTGATCATAGCTGTGTACTTCATACAGCTGACCGTCCTGGGCATGGGGATCACCAGCGACTACGGCGACGTTGTCATCAGCGTCATGACGTACATGATCGACGTGGTCATGATCATTGCCACCGTGGACGCAGTCCTGGGGATATCCTCCAAGAAACCGTCTTCCTGGCGCAAGGTCATGAGGGGGGCACTCCTGTTGTTCGTATTCTCGATAGTCGGAGCTTTGCTCGGATCCGTCTCGGCCACCGGCCTGGTGGCACTCAGCCCCCTGTTCGTCACCGTCGTATGCATACCGATAGCTGCGATCATGATGCTTAGACCGGTCAGAGAGTACTACGTCCCACCGATGCTCGACATGCCTTCGATCGGTCGCTGGATCAGCTACATCCTGTTCACCCAGCTCTTCCCCGCCAGGAAGTACGAGATCGACTACTGAGACGCCTGACCAAAATATGTTATAAGTGAAACACGTGGGGGCTCCCATAGTCCCGTAGTGTAGTGGTCAATCATGCTGGCCTTTGGAGCCGGCGACTCCGGTTCGAACCCGGACGGGACTACCATCCACCGTCATTCCATCGACTTGATGAATGTCTCGATGGGATCCAGATACTTCTCATCGTAGAAACTTCCGCCCTGCCTCATGGCGTTGAAGATCGGCGTGTTGAACTCGTTGAGCCCCTGCAGCTTCATCATCACCGCGACTGCGAGAAGGACGCCTTTGTCCAACGGGTTGAGCTTGGATTTGTCTATCCATCCGCGAAGATAGTACAACGGGACCTTCAGGTCGTTCCTGTCGGAGACCGCCCTGGAGTTGAACCTCCCCTGGGTGTCCAAGCCGACAACGCCGACGGCGATAATCTTGGACCGGTCTACATCCCTGACACCCACGACCTCGTCCTTGCGGAGCCATCCGAAGAACACGATCCTCTCGTCGGACGGCTGCTCGCCCACAGCGTAGACGGACAGGCCGACCCTTGCGCCGAGGGATTCGGCATACTTTCTGGAGGACCCGGATTTCGAAGAGTAAACGATGACTGTCATGACAACAGGACAGAGTAGAGGAACTGAATATAAAATCGAATGGTAGAAAGGAAGTGACGTTCGATGCTACGTTTAGTGCATGGTAAGCTGCCAAGGAATTGCCGGGAAACTCGCTCGGAGTTTCCTTGCAATGTGTACTCGAAAGTACGGTGTGTTGAGGGTGGGGTTTGAACCCCACCCTGCGTAGGAGGTGATCCATCTGCAGGTTCCCCTACAGATACCTTGTTACGACTTAACCTTCCTTGCTAAATCTCAGTTCGA
>CALUNK010000081.1 GCA_944321985.1 Candidatus Methanomethylophilaceae archaeon | reverse complement strand
CGCAGGTCCTCAACGCCCTGATGCTCAGCATGACGCCCAACTGCCGGACCATGCTCCACAACCGCATGCGGAAGCTGGTCAGGCACGGGCATGTCCGCAGGGCGGGGTACACCGAGGAGTGGCATCCCGAGACGATCTGGGAGGCGGTCGAATGAGCGGCCCCGACATCATCAGGATCCTGCTCCAGAACCGTACCATCGGATGCGTGAGATGCGGACGTCTGGACATGTACACGACCGAAACCGTCGACGATGCGAGGGACATCATGGAGGGAGATGGTTGGGAGATCCGCAGGTTCATCGACGACTACGATGCCGAAGGTGTCTGCCCGGACTGCAGGGAGGCGGTAGAATGATCCCCGTCACCATCCTGCTCCAGAACCGGACCATCGAATGCCAGAAGTGCGGACGTTTGGACATGGTCACCACCGGGTCGGTGGCAGACATGAAGGATGTCGTCGAGGGCCAGGGGTGGAGGGTCTGTCGGTTCGTGAGCGATTGCGAAGCCCGCGGGCTGTGTCCCGACTGCACGGAGGCGGTCGAATGACAGCCACATACGACGGCCATCTGACCGTCAACCCCAAGCAGAAGGTCGTCGGAGCATGCTGCAGATCCATGGACGAGGCGGTCATGAGGGGCCAGTTCTACGTCTCGCAGAGGGGCGTCCTGACGCTCAGGAGGGGCGACAACCCCTCCAAGGGCTCCCCATGCGTCTCGTGCCCCTTCTGCGGCGCGAGGGTCGGGGAGGCACCCGCGGAGGTCTTCCATGCCGTGCCCGCACCCTCGAAGCCGGGTCTTTTCGACATCCTGACATCCCTGAGAACGGCGACCCGCACCTACGACGAGGCAGACGGGGAGCCATACACCAGGCAACTCCTGGTGAGTCCCGACGGCGGATGGATCGTCGACGAAGAGGGCAAGGTCGCCGAGATCAACATCGCAGACCTCTACGCCGAGTGGGAGGTGGTGGAATGAAGACGCAGTACGCCCTGGACGGGAGGCCCGTCAAGGACGTGTCCCTGACGATGGCATTCGACGATGGGGCCAAGGTCCGCATGCGTGTGTCCGGGGTCTACGCCGCACGCCTCGTCAGGGCCCTGACCGAGCCCGACGACGAACCGAGATGGGAGGGAGGGGAATGACCGAGCTCACGATGACGCAGCTCGCCCTCCTCGTCGTGGGCAGGGTCAAGGACCAGCCCATGACCGAGGCGGAGATCGACGCGCTCCTGATCCGCGAGAGGGTGGACGGGGACGTGGCAAAGAACTTCACCACATGGATGGCGTCGAAGCAGTACCTCAAGATCTCCCCCTGCGAGTCCAAGGACGTCCGCTGGACAGTCGGACCCCGTGCATACACCCTGGAGGCGGAGTCATGATCTCTGACATCGAGTTCCACCACCGCCTCGCCGGGTTCGTCTACGACCTCGGGGTCGTCGCCGGGCAGGCGGAGAGCCTGGTTACCGAGACCGGGAACCGCCTGACGGTGGAGCAGAGGAGGCAGCTGAGGGCGCTGAACAGGAGGGCCGACAAGGTCCTGACATCCCTGGGGGTGACGGAATGACCTCCGACGTGCTGGGGGACGTCGTCAGCGTCGTGAAGGTCGCACTCAAGGAGTCCGGTGCCGCCAGGATCGTCGGAGGCATGACGGTCCAGGAGCACTCCGCTCTGCACAAGCTGGAGCAGGCCATCGCATCCTTCCTGGACGAGGTGGGAGCATGAGGAACCCCTGTCAGCTGGGCCTCGCATGTCCCCATAGAGGCTACGACGAGGACGGATTCGACTGCTGCCTCCATCCGCACACCCCCGAGACCATCAGGGAGAACGATCTCGCAGGCTACGTCGAAGATGTGTTCTGTCCCCTGGTCGAACCGGACTCTGAGCTGATAGAGCTCCTCTCCATCCCGGACGAGTATCCACCGAACGAATGGCGCGAGCTCCTGCGCCGCCTGTCCGTCCATCTGGACCGCCCCTACACAGACTCCTGCATGAGGCAGACGATCCTGAGGCTTGCGGCGCAGGAGGCATGGGACTACTACATCGGGCTGGGTGAGAGTCCATGACCCCCCAGAAGCTCTTCGACGACCTGGAGCGCGGATGCTCCAGGGGCGAGTGCAGATGGCTCCGCAGGGACCACGCCACCGGCATGGTCGTCGACGAGGGGCTGGTCATCCTCGGGACCTGCGACCTGCTGGGAGGCACGGCCTACGACAGGAGATGCGAGGAGTGCCCCACATGGGAGGCGAGGAGATGAAGCCGGAGAGAGCGGGCAAGCTCGCCAAGGACTCCTACAACCTCGGAACCGCCCACGCCCTCGTCCGCAGGGTCGTCCTGGACGCGCAGGAGCTCCAGGTGGCTCTTGGGCCGTTCATGTGCGAGGAGACCCGCTTGGACCTCGCCCAGCTCAAGTCCGCCGCATCGCGGATCTCCGCGAGGGTGGACAGGGCGCAGATCGACAACTTCAAGGCGGCCATGACCCGCCCGATACCTCAGGAGGGGAGGAAGTGAGGCTCGCCGAGATCGTCGACGGCCTCCTCGCCGGGAGGACATACGTCCGCACCGACAGGAACGGGAACCAGCGCGAATGCTACCTCCGCAAGAGGTACGACGTCATCGTGTTCGAGTACTCCGACCCGGACATCCTCTATGAGGACTTCTGGTACGCACGCCTGCCTCGCTCCGAGGACCTGACAGCCGACGATTGGGAGCCGGAGGAGGACCTATGATGCAGACATCGCTGGACTCCTTCATCACCACGGAGTGCGACCTGCAGGACCTCCTGAGGGCCATCGGCGGGAGGGAGGATTGGGAGGCGTTTCACCGCGCCGCCGAGCTTTACAGCGCGGAGACGGGGGCGGTGTCGGCGTGGTATCCGGACGGCTACCGCGACACCCGCGACCTGGTCCTGCACGACGCCAAGCGGAGCAGGGGCTCCAGGCTCGCCATCTCCATGGGGGACGGCGGATGGCGCGCGGAGGGGCGTTGCAAGGGGTTCATCACCATCGAGGCGTCCCACTCCATCGCTCACATGATCCTCGTCGAGTGCTGCAGCCTCTTCACCGGAGGACCCTACAAGAGCGAGCAGAAGCGCCTGAACCTCCACAGGAGGTACTTCGAGATCCTGGCGGAGGCCGAGGGCATGATCCTGACCTCGTGGGGCGAGGGGGTGGCCGCATGACCGGATGCTGCGCCGAATGCGTGTACTTCCAGCACTCGGGCCCTCTCCCCAAGAGGATGGTCGACCCATGTTGCTGGAAGGGTCACCCCCTCCCCCCGAGGCCCGCCGATCCCCCCTACTACCAGCCGTACCGCGAGATGTCCTGCGGGGACTACGCGGCACCCGCCAGGGCAAGGAGCGACTGCGTCAACTGCGCCCACTACCACGTCACATGCGCCGGAGTCTCCGCGGACCCCGATTGGGACGGTCGCAACGGGGGATGCTCCGCTTTTGCCGACAGGGGGCTCATCGAGGCCCTGGGCATCGACATCAGAAGCTTCCAGCCGAAGGTCAGGATGATCCGCCAGACGACCCTGGAGGCATGGGCATGACAAGCGCATGCCACCGCACCGTAATGTGCCTCGGATGCGCCAACGACCGCCACGGCCTATGCACTGTGAAGGGATGCGGCCAGTGGTGGATCCCCACGGCGGTCAGGATGGACTGCCCCGACTTCCTCCCGAGGGAGCAGACGACGATGGAGGCATGGGCGTGATCTGGAGCGTATTCCGGATGCACGTGGCCGATGCCATGCTCCCGACCGCCGCCCTCATGGTGCTGGCGGCAGTCATCGCGTTCTTCTCCGACGGGACCGTCGTTGCCGTGGCCCTTGCCCTGTGGATCATGTTCGCTGTCTCGTGGACTGTCCTGCTCGCTCTCCTCATCTACGCCGGATGGAGGTCGTCGCAATGACCGCCCCTCACGCTTTCCAGTGCCGCCATTTCTTCACCTGCGCCACATGCGGGTGGTCCGAACCCGGCCACACCTTCTGCAGGATGAACGACCGCCCGATCCGCTGGGACACCTCATCCTACGGATGCGGTCACTACTGCGCCGGAGAGGAACCCGAGGAGGCGACGTACCCGAAGCTGGAGGCGTTCCTGTGAGATTCCAACGCTTTAACGAACCGATTTGCAACTTTTTCACGAAACCCGAGAACATGATGGAGAAAACGGAAATGTACGAGAATCTGAAAGCATGGGACGGCATGAGCATGAGGATCCTGCTCTTCGTGGCAGGGCATCCGGGCAGGACCAAGGCGGAGATAATCAAGACCGTCGAGCCCGAGCACAACCGGATGGCGTTCCTGAAGCTGCAGGGGCTCATCGAGAGCGGATACCTCCGCACCGACGACTCCGCGGGGCGCGACCACGCCCACGTGACGGTCCACACGACCGAGAGGGGGAGCAGAGCGTCCAAGGCAATCATGGACCTCCTGGAGGCGTCCTCATGACCGGACGCAGGCTCGTGTCGGACGCCTACGCGACCATGGGCGACGAGGTGACCCCCGTGTACCTCACGGTCTGCTCGACCGACGACGAGGTCGGCATCATGGTCCTCTCGGCGGACGAGGAGCTGGAGATTCACATGTCCTCGGAGATGGCCATGCTCCTCCGGAGCAAGCTGGCCACCGCCGTCCTCAATCAGAAATGCGCGAACCTCGACGAGCTCGCACGCCCGGAGGTGGGATGAATGATCCTCGTGAGCTGCTTCGAGATCTTCGAGAACGAGCGCGGATTCAACGACTACCATCCGGTGTACGAATACGACGGGGAGTTCGAGACTGCGGAGCAGGCCGTCGAGCACATGGACAAGGTCTGCGCCCTGTCCTCCGGGATGGGGACGCTGACCTTCTCCGTCGAGATCGAGGGGAGGGCATGGGCATGAGCATCCACGGAGCCGATTCCATGCACAGACCCCGCATCAGGGTCTACCACTGCGAAGCCTGCCATGACACCGCGTGCGAGTGCTCCACCGAGGGAGACATCCCGCCGACCCGGTGCACGATGCAGTGCATCCCGAACTGGAAGGAGGCGGGCGAATGACCGCGATGGACTTCGGGGAAGTCATCAGGGCGCTGAGAGCCGACCCCTCCAAGAGATTCACAAGAGAGGGATGGAACGGCAAGGGCCAGTACATCTCTCTGGAGGTGCCCGGACCCTCTGATAAGATGGACAGGCCGTTCGTCTACATCCACACCAACTACGGCGCCAACGTGCCCTGGCTCGCTTCCCAGACGGACATGCTCGCCGAGGACTGGCACGAGGTGGTGGAGTGACCCGCACCGCCGAGGAGGTAGACAGGGACCTGGACAGGCTGTGGATGGACACCCGCGACATCAGGCACAGGGTGACCAGGGAGCTGTCCTCCCCGATCCGCGCCGAGCTCGTCTCCGCCGTGTCCCTGTGCGTCTGCGTGTGCGCCCTGGTCATCAGCGTCATGGGGGCGATGCAGTGACCGGTTACGCCGGATACAGGCCGTCCGACGACGGATACAACGTCGCGGTCTACGGGGCGAGCATCAACATGGTCTACACCGTGGATCAGGCGAAGGACCTCATCTACGACCTGGAGCACGCCGTCGCCTGTGCAGAGACGGGGACGGAGATCGCGATGTGCACCTGTGGCCATAGGCCGTACCTCTTCGAGCCTGAGCCCAACGCGGGCGTGTGGAAAGTCAAATGCTCCTACTGTAGGAGGGTGACGAACGGCTGGGCGTCGAAGCCAGAGGCCGTCCGCATGTGGAACGGGATGGTGGAAGACATCCTGCTCAGGAAAGGTCCCGGGATTCATCGACTAATGTACGCAAATCGGACAATAATCGGATTCGTCCCCGAATGTTTGTACACAACGACCAACGGTTTGTACGCAAATCCGACAGAACCGACGAATTGTTTAAGTAGACGCTTA
>CALUNK010000080.1 GCA_944321985.1 Candidatus Methanomethylophilaceae archaeon | reverse complement strand
GAACTGAAGGCGAAGATTGTGACCCTCGAGGAGAGGAACGTCAGGCTTATGGAGGACCTCCAGAACGCCGAGACCGAAAAGCGCTATTCCGAGAGTGAGCTCTTCAGGCTACAGAAGGACATCTCCAGGCTCAGGAACGAGCTTGAGAGGCTCAAGAGCCCCCCGCTCATCATCGGCGCCATCAAGGACGTCCTGCCCAACAACCGCGTCGTCGTCAAGAGCTCCACCGGACCGGACTTCGTCGTGTCGGTGTCGGAGTACGTCCCCGAAGCCGACCTGGTTCCCGGATGCAGGGTCTCACTGAACAAACAGACCCTGTCCGTCATGGACATACTGCCCGCGCCCATCGACCCGGTCGTCTCCGGCGCGGAGATCATCGACAAGCCTGACGTCACCTATGACGACATCGGCGGACTGAAGCAGCAGATGCTCGAGCTCCGTGAGGCCGTGGAGGACCCGCTGCTGAGGCCCGAACTCTACGCGAAGGTCGGAATCGAACCCCCGAAGGGAGTGCTCCTGGTGGGACCTCCCGGGACCGGGAAGACCCTCATGGCCAAGGCGGTGGCCAACGCCACCCAGGCCACGTTCATCAGGCTCGTGGGATCCGAACTGGTGCAGAAGTACATCGGAGAGGGAGCCAGGCTTGTCCGCGAGCTGTTCCAGCTCGCCAAGGAGAAGGCTCCCAGCATCATTTTCATCGACGAGCTAGACTCGGTGGGAGCCAAGAGGCTCGACGTCGCGACGTCCGGAGACAGGGAGGTTCAGAGGACCCTCATGCAGCTCCTGGCCGAGCTCGACGGATTTACCCCCACCAGCGACGTCAAGATCATCGGGGCGACGAACAGGCCGGACATCCTGGACGATGCTCTGCTGAGGCCCGGCAGGTTCGACAGGATCATCGACGTCGGACTGCCCGACATGGACGGCAGGAAGCAGATCTTCGAGATCCACCTGACCCACATGAACGTCGACAAGAAGGTGTCCGCGAAGAAGCTCGCGGAGATCACCGACGGCGTGTCCGGAGCCGAGATCAAGAGCATCTGCACCGAGGCGGGAATGCTCGCGATCCGTGACAACCGCGACCACATCACCGAGAAGGACTTCCTCGACGCGAAGGACAAGGTACTGGAGGCAGGCAGGAACAAGGCCAAGCCCGCCCCCGCCTACATGTTCGGGTGAGAGAACCGAACCCAAAGGGGCGGAAAGTCCCGCCCCGGTTTCACTTTTTCAAGAACCTGTGCGTCCGAGTGTCACTCGCGCTCGTTGTCCTCTCCGCCGAAGAACGTCAGCTGGGAGGCAGCGTAAATCTCCTCGAGACCGATGAAGTCCTGAGCGGACACGGCCCTTATCTCGCCGAACACGCCGGTGTTCTCCATGGCCTTGAACAACTCCATCCCGACCACCGTCTGGGGGATTGCGTCTGAGTCCAGAAGATCCCCGTATAGGACGTCCGGCACGGAGTACCAGTCAATCATCCTCTGCTCGTCGTCTTCTGACAACGTGTCGCATTTGGACAGGAGATTCAGCATCGGCAGCTGAAGCCTGAACTGAACTAGGGCCCCCAGGGTCATGGCGGAGATGAACCCGTTCGGGGATCTGCAGAGCGAGGGGTCCGACAGGTACACGATCATCGAATCCTCCCTTCCGAAAGCCTTGACAGTGACCTCGGAAGATTCCCTGAAGGCGAAGAGCTCCAGCTGTCCGGGCGTGTCTATCAGAGCGTAATCGGTCTTGTAGGTGTTCACCACATCCATCATCTTGCCGATGTTCACCGCCATCAGGTCCGCGGCCACGATCTGTGCACCGTTCGGCCCCAGAGAGTACTCCTGCATGACCTCGTCTAGCGAGATCCACTCGCGGATGTCCACATCGGGCTCGTAGGGGACCGAGTCTGCACCCGGATCCATGTTGACCACGATGGAATCGACGCCCGCGTCGTCGAGCCAATCCCTGTACGCACCGACGAGGGTGCTCTTTCCACTGCCCGCAGTTCCCACGAAGAACAGGTTCTTCACCAAATCCACACTCCGATGGCAAGAGCCACACTACCCCCACGGACGAAATCAATATAAAAATTGGACTTCTACACGTCCTTCATGAATGTGAGTAATCGCCACCCCGGACCGTTCGCGGCTATCGGGCTGCTCGCCGCATTCGCCTTCGCGGTCGTTCTCATCGTCGCGATCAACGGCGATTCGGCTTGGGTCTACGGGGAGAACATGCTGTCCGATCTGGGCATCTCCGACGTCCAGATGTCGGCCGATCTCTTCAACTACGGATGCTTGATCGTCGGAATCCTCGTGTTCGTTTACGGACTTGGGAAAGCCGCGTGCGAGACCGAGTGCAACCGCGCCAGCGGATGCATCCTGGCCATCTCCGCCATTTTCCTGATCCTCATCGGATACATCCACAGCGACTTCGGAAACGGCAACACACACGACACCATCGCCATCCTCACCTTCCTGTTCCTGTTCATCGCCATGGTCCTCTCGGCCATCGGGGACTGGAGGGACGGAGCCAGGATCAACACTGCGATCACAGTCATCCTCATCCTGATCATCCTCGGATGCGCGGTCGGAATGAGCATCGAAGCCCTCGAGGTCATCACGGTCGCCTGCGGCATCGTCTGGCTCGCTGCCATCAGCTCCAAGATGATTATCCCGAAGAAGGCGTAAAACAATCAAAGGAAGGTAACAAAATGACACCCGTTCCAAAGAAAATGGTCTTCGGAGCCGCGCTCGGTCTCATCGGAGGCATCATCGCCATGTGCGCTGTCGCCGCCGCCTGGGACGGAACACCCGACTCCATGCCGCTCGTTGGACTGAACATGCTCATCGCGTGCATGTTCTTCGCCGTAGCGGGAGGATTCACCAAGTTCACCCCCGTCCAGGGCAGCACGATCATCGTACTCGCAGCCGTCTGCGAGGCAGCGGTCATCCTGTCCATCCTGTACGAGGGCTCCTACTTCTGGCTGAACCTCATCCTCGCCGTCATCGGCGCCGTCAACATCCTCTTCGCCGCCTGCCCCACCGTCACTTCCTGGGTCGACGCACAGAGGATCTGATTCGGAAAACAGGCCCCGAGGGGCCTTTCCCCTTTCTTCTTTACACTGCCGAATACAATCCGGCACCCCATCTACCCTGTTCTCAGTAGGTTTAAATCGGCGGAACCGGTACCCCCCACCCATGGATGAGAAGTACTCATTCGCACTCAGGAAGCTCGCCCTGCTCGGGGCCATGGACGATTACATCGCGATTTCGTCCAGGGAGCTCGGAGAGGCCCTGGAGATGAGCCAGCAGTCCGCATCCAAGAGAATCCTCGAACTTCTGGACGAGAAGTACATCGTCCGCGACCTTGGAGCCCGCAGACAGCGCATCAAACTCACCCAGAAGGGGATCGACGACCTGAAGAAGGAGTACAACGAGTACCGCAGGATATTCGAGCTCACAGACCACATCACCATACACGGCAATGTCGTTTCCGGAATGGGAGAGGGGGGATACTACATCTGTCAGGACGGATACAAGACCCAGTTCCAGTCCAAGCTAGGCTTCACCCCGTTCCAAGGCACCCTGAACATCCAGGTGGATCCGGAGGACATAGGGAAACTCGATGTCGTCAGGAGCATCGCCGGAATCACGATCAACGGGTTCACCAGCGACGGTAGAAGCTTCGGAGAGGTCATAGCCTACAAGGCCAAGATCCGCAACATAGACTGTGCCATCGTCGTCCCGGAAAGGTCCCACTACGTCGACACCATCGAGATCATCTGCCAGTACCACCTCAGGAGGACCCTGAGTCTTGAGGACGGGGACCACATCGACGTGAAAGCCAACATCTGATCCGCCCGGATGATTGATACCCGTTCGGACGCCTCCTTCCGGGACTACTTCAGATTCCGATAATGAAAACGGACTGGATTAGTCTTCGGGATGAGAATTGCATACCCCCGGTTACCCGGGGGCTTTGATAATCAGTTTGTCAGGGAGGAGATCACCGAACTGAAGATGATCTTCCCGTCGCCCTCCTCGTCGGAGTATCCCCTGGTCCAGTCAGGATGCGTGAACCTGGTGATGACACGCTCCGGATGGGGCATCATGCCCAGGACGTTTCCAGCAGGGTTGCATATGCCGGCAATGTCCGACGGAGAACCGTTGGGGTTCCACGGGTATTCCGCCTTGGAACCGTCTGGGCAGACGTACCTGAACACGACCTGGTCGTTGTCCTCGAGCTTCTGCACGAAGTCTGGGTCCATGCTCATGAGCTTGCCCTCTGCATGGGCGGACGGAATCATGAGCATCCTCTTCTCCGGTACCTCCCTCGTGAACAGGCACTTGCCACGGTTGTCGTTCCTCAGGATCGTCGGACGGCACTCAAACCTTCCCGAGTCGTTGGTGTACAGAGCGGCGGTGGGCTGCTCCGTCATCGTCTCGTCGAAGGCCGGGAGCAACCCCAGCTCCACCAGGATCTGGAATCCGTTGCACACACCGAGGACCGGTTTCTCCGCCTCCACGAACCTCCTGACCTCCCCGCCTATTGCGGCCTTGATCCTCGCGGCGAAGATTGCTCCCGCACGCACGTAGTCCCCTGCGGAGAACCCTCCGGGGAAGGCGAGTATGTCGTAGTCCTCCAGGTCGCGGCACATCCCGGCCGGGGCCTGCTTGATCAGCTGCTTGAGGTGGACCTCCTCGGCCTGTGCGCCCACGGACCTGAACGCGTAGGCCATCTCGTCCTCGCAGTTCGTCCCCTCGATTCTGACGACGCACACCCTCACGTCTTCCGGCTTCATTCCGCAGCACCTCCCATGATGTTCCAGATGGGGTCGTTCCATGCACGCCTCATCTCCTCGAGCGGCACGAAAGTGCCGTTGTCCTTGATCTTCAGGCCGTCGCCCTTTGTGATCCCCAGGAGAACGGCGTCGTCACCCATGATGTCGGTGAACCTGGTGACATCCATGCCGTCCACCTCCACGATCCAGCGACTGTTGCTCTCGGAGTAGAGCTTCCTCCTGAGTTCCATCCCGTCGATGCCGTCCAGAGTGATCTCGGCACCGACATGTCCTGATACGCACATCTCCGCCACGGCGACGGCGATCCCTCCGTCGGAGCAGTCGTGGCAGCTGAGGACTATTCCCTCGTCCATGGCCTGCAGCAGCTCGTCCATGTACCTCTTGAGAGCGTCGACGTCCACTCCGGGCACTGCGCCCTGCTCACCGCCGAACTTCCTGAACAGAAGGGACATGCCCATCTCGTCGCGGGTCCTTCCCACCACGAAGATGCAGCTTCCGACCTTCTTGAAGTCGGCCGTGACCGCTTTCCTGACGTCGTCGATGAGCCCGCAACCGAGGATCATCGGCGTGGGCAGGATGTGGTGCCCTCCTGGGGCCTCGTTGTAGAGACTGACGTTTCCGGACGGTATCGGGATGTTCAGGGCCCTTGCGATCTCGCCGATCCCTCTGACTGCCTCCCTGAACTCGCCCAGCCTCTCCGGCTTCTCCGGGTTGCCGAAGTTGAGACAGTCCGTGAAGGCATTTGGCCTGGAACCGACGGCGACCAGGTTCCTGCACACCTCGTCTATGCACGCCATGCCGCCCTTGTACGGGTCGGCCTCGGTGAACCATGGATTGCATCCGATTGCCGCGGCGAGACCCTTCCACCTTCCGGGGACGGGCATGAGCACCGAGGCATCGCCCGGTCCCGTCTCGTTCATGGGACCGACGAGCGGATGCACGACGGTGGAGGCGCGGACCTCGTGGTCGTACTGCCTGATCGCCCACTCCTTCGACGCCACGTTGGGGTCGGACAGGAGACTCAGGATGACCTCCCTGTCGTCGGGCAGCTCCGGGAACCTCTCCCTCTCCTTGGTGTACACGTCTGGGAGCACGTACGGCCTGTTGTAGACCGGGCCTCCTGTGAGGAACTCGAGATCCATGTCGAATATCATCTC
>CALUNK010000079.1 GCA_944321985.1 Candidatus Methanomethylophilaceae archaeon | reverse complement strand
CCTGATCATGTACGAGCGCTCGTCGGGGATCATCGAGATGTTCTCGTAGAAGTAGTTCATGCCCTTGCGGGACCTGCGGAACGAGTCCCCGTCGTCGAACAGCATCTTGATGGACTTCAGCTGGTCCAGCACGTCCTCGATGTCCTGCCTGGTTATGTCCCTGAACGGGTACGCCCTGGAGAACACCCTGAATGCCGTCTCCCTGTCGACCCCGCCCGACATGGTCATCGCTATCAGCTGGTTGGCGACCACTGACAGCGGGCAGGGTCTGCCCTCCCAGAACTCGAGCTCTTTGGAGTCGCACCTTCTGGCGATGACCAGCGCCTCGGCCACCTCGTCCGGGGCGGTGGCGATGATCTTCGCCCTTATGTGCTCGCCAATCCTGTGTCCGGCGCGCCCCGCCCTCTGTATCATGCGGGAGACCTGTCTCGGTGAGTTGTACTGGATGACCATGTCCGTGGAGCCGACGTCTATTCCCAGCTCCAGGGACGAGGTGCATATCAGGGACCTTATCTCCCCCTTCTTGAAACGGTCCTCCATGTCCATGCGGTTCTCCTTGGACAACGACCCGTGGTGGACGTCTATCGAGATGGATTCATCCCAGAGGTGGTAGCGAGCGGCCAGCCACTCGGCCGTCTCCCTTGTGTTCACGAAGAAGAGGGTGGATCTCCCGGACTCGATGATCTCCCTCGCCCTCTTCATCACGGCGAGTATGTCCGGGTCGCTTTGCAGCTTGTCAAGCAGGACGGGGTCCTCATCGGGTGCCGGGCTCTCCACGTCGATGTCGAAGTCGCGGTGGGTGTCGTGCTTGCGGATGGTCACCTCGCGTCCGACCCCCACCAGGAACCTGGCGACGCTCTCGACGTTGCCGACGGTGGCCGACAGGCCTATCCTCTGGTACTCCCCGGCTACGAGGCTCAGCCTCTCCAGGGCGACGCTGAGCTGCGCACCCCTCTCCGTGTTGGACAGCTCGTGAATCTCATCCACAACGACCCACTGGACGCTTTTCAGACTCTGGAGCAGGCGCTTGCCTGTAAACATGACCTGCAGGGTCTCAGGCGTGGTGATGAGTATCTCGGGCGGATTCTGGGACTGGTGGTTCCTCTCCGCCTGGGACGTGTCCCCGTGCCTCACCCCGACGGTGATGTTCAGGGCGTTTCCGTACTCCTCCATCCTGCGGAGCATGTCCCTGTTCAAGGCGCGGAGCGGGGTGATGTACAGGCACCTGAATCCGGACCTGCTCCCCTTTGTGCGGTATATCGTGTCGAAGATGGGCAGCATCGCCGCCTCTGTCTTCCCTATCCCGGTAGGCGCCACTAGGAGGATGTGCCCTCCCTTCAATATCCTGGGTATGACGTCCGCCTGGGGCGGGGTGGGGTCGGTGATGCCCCTCTTGGCGAGGGCCCGCACAAGTTCGGGATTGAGTTCCGGAAAAGGCATGTGAAAAGGGGAAAGGGTACCGGGGCGGTGCCCCGGTGGTTAGGATCATTCAGAAGCGGGCTCTTCCTTCTTGGGTGCCGTGACCTCGAGGAGGACCTGGGACAGGTCCATCACCTTGATCTTGGACCCGATCTTCTTGGCGCCCTGGGTCAGGTTGAGCACGCAGAACGGGCAGCAGGTGATGAGGATGTCGGCTCCGGTTGCCTCGGCGTCCCTGATCCTCTCGGCGGCGACGGCGGTGGCGAAGTCGTTGAACTGGCTCTTGTATCCTCCGCCAGCCCCGCAGCATCTGGAGTTCTCCCTGGACCTCTCCATCTCGACGAATTCGACGCCCTTGATCTTCTTGATGACGTTCCTGGGGGCGTCGTAGACACCGGAGTGCCTTCCGAGGTGGCAGGGGTCGTGGTATGTGACCTTGTGTTTGAACTCATTGTTGAGGGGAAGCTTCCTGTCGTTGATCAGCTGCTCGACGTACTGGGAGAAGTGGTAGACGTTCTGTCCGACCTTGGCGTAGTACTTTCCGAAGTCGGTGGAGACGGTCTTGTAGCATCCGGAGCAGGTCATGACCATGTCCTTTCCTCCGATGCCGTCAGCCTTCTCGACGACGGTCTCGGCGCATCCCAGGGACTCGGACTTGGTTCCGGTCCTCAGCAGGGGCGAGGAGCAGCACCACTCCTTGTCTCCGAGACAGTTCATCTTGACACCGGCCCTGGAGAGCACTACGACTCCCGCCTGGGCGATGTTCTGCATCCTGTAGGATCCGGTGCATCCGGCGAAGAAGATGACGTCGGCGGGGGTATGCCTCTCGACCTCGGCTGGCCACCAGGCGTCCCTCTTGGAGGGGGGCTCGCCGTAGGGGTTGTGGCACTCGGCAACCTTTGCCGCCATTCCCTTGTGTGCGGGGAGGGGTCCGGCTCCGTTCTCGACGATCCAGGCCCTCATCTCCTCCCAGAAATCCACGAGGTGGATCTGGGCGTGGCACACGACCTCGCAGTTCCCGCAGCCGGTGCACTTGTACATCGCGTCGACAAACTCGGGGCTCAGGGAGACCTCCCTGCCCAGCAGGCTGTCGAGCGCTCCCGATCCGGCCTTGTCGAGCTGGTTGACGTAGTAGATCTTTCCCCTGGGGGTGACGGACTCCCACGGGGTCTGGTTGTGCGCCTCGCAAACGTCGATGCAGTATCCGCACTGCAGGCAGGCGGTCAGCACCTTCTGCACGCGGGGGAGTTTGATGAACTCGGGCTTCTTGACTTTGATCTCTACCATGTTGCCGTTCCTCCGGACATGTGCGGCGGCCTCCGACGGGCCGCTCTTCCTGGTTCATCCAGACCCAGGGGATATTTAACCGTTTTAGGGGGCGCCCGGCTCCGTGCCCCCGATGGTCCTGTGTAAAATGAGATTGAATGAGATGACGGGGATGCCCGGGAGGAATCAGATATACACCTGCGGATCCATGTGGCGTAAGGGGGGATGAGGCTCGGAGAAGACACGGAGGGACATCGGAGGCAGGACGGTGACGGTTTACGCCTCAGGCATCGAAGGCGCCCCGTCGGTCTACGCGAGCATGTACGCGGAGGTCGGCGACGCGGTGTTGGCCCGCTGCTCAGATCTCGGATGCCCCGGCTTCAACCTGGTGTCCGTAACCGGTCTGGACTGGAACCGGGACCTGTCGCCTTGGCCGGCGGATTCAGTCATGACGGAGGACGACGGGTTCGCGGGGGGTGCCGACGCCTATGCCGAGTTCCTGACCGACGAGGTCATCCCGTATGCGGAGGGCATCCTCAGCGACGGCGACAGGGTCGTCGCAGGCTATTCGATGGGAGGGCTCTTCGCCATGTACGTCCCATACGCGACAGACGCGTTCTCCGCCTGCGTGTCCGCGTCTGGCTCGCTGTGGTACCCGGGGTTCGTCGACTTCGTCGAGTCGCACGGCTGCAGGAGGACGCCCAGGTCCGTCTACCTGTCCCTGGGGAGGAGGGAGCATCGCACCCCGCACCCGGTCATGCGCACGGTCGACGATTGCACCTCCCGTATCCGCGACCTCTGCGAATCCCGGGGGATCGACACCGTTTTCGAGATCAACCCTGGCAACCACTTCGTGGACGGGGAACTGAGGCTGGCCAAAGGCATCGCGTGGACGCTGTCACGGCGAAGGCCCCATTATGTAGAAGCAAGGTGATGCGGGACCATGAGCGCTCCGAGGCTTTACGAGGACTGGACCGGCAACATAGTCAACGGAGCGGACGTAAGGAGCCTCGATCCCGGGGCGGTGAGGGCGGCCAGGGCGGCGTTCTGCGAGAGGTTCCCGGACCGTTCCGAGGAAAGCGCCCAGTGGGACGATGCCACCTTCCTGTCAAGGACTGGGGTGTTCAAGAGGGGAAAGGTCACGGTCGCGTCCCTCATCCTCTTGGGAAAGGCCGGCGAGCGCATGATCCCGCCCTCCGTCTGCATCAGGTGGAGGCTTCTCGACCCGGACGGTGCGGTAATAGATTCCAGGACGTTCGAGGGTCCGGCGATCCTCACCTCCACCCACGCAGTGTCTATGATCAGGAACTGGTCTTGCAGAGTCGGTCCCGAGGGTTCCGAGTCGGTCGTGAGCGCATACCGTACCGCGACCCTCATGGAAGCCGTCAGGAACGCCATAGTCCACCAGGATTACGGCCTCGGGGGCACGGTGGAGGTGGTCGAAAGGGAGGGGGAGTCGGTCACCGTGGTAAGCATGGGCTCTTTCCCGGACCGCAGCCCGGAGTCGTTCGTCTCAGGTCCGCCACCCGGAGCGCCACGCAGGAACGCCTTCCTGTACAACGCGATGGCGGGCCTCGGCATAATACCAGCGGCAGGCAGCGGGATAAGGTCGATGTACCTTTCCCAGGCCCATCGTCGCTTCCCGATGCCCGACTTCGACATCCTCGGAGAGAGGGTCGCCGTGAGGTTCTCCGGGTTGAGAGGGGGTTCGTACGCTAGGGTCCTGGATCTCCGCGGGGATCTCGACCTGAAGTCTGTCATGGACCTGGACCGTGTGGCCAAGAACCGCTATGTGCCAGACAGGCGTCTCAAGGCACTTGTGAGGAGGGGCCTTGTGGAGATGATCGGGGATCTGCCCTGCATCGCCTCGGGTGCCGGTCAGGAGGTG
The DNA here is from genome assembly GCA_944321985.1 of Candidatus Methanomethylophilaceae archaeon. GTDB lineage: Archaea > Thermoplasmatota > Thermoplasmata > Methanomassiliicoccales > Methanomethylophilaceae > Methanoprimaticola. Next base: position 1,395 of record CALUNK010000079.1, on the reverse strand, counting down.
GCCTCGGCGTACACGTCCGGCACCGACCAGGATGCCGTGATGGACCTCATACGCACGAAAGGGCATGTGACCCGGGCAGATGTGACCGAGGTGCTGGCGTCCCGTGACTCCAAGGAGCTCACCGATGAGCAGCTGAAGGTCAAGGCGACCAACCTTCTGCAGACCATGAGGAAGGCGGGGCTCGTCCAGAAGGCGGACGGAAGCACCAGGTCCGCGAGGTACGTCCTCTCACAGAGCCCACCAGACCCATAAATATTGATTAGCGCGGTTACATCAGGCATGAACACCAAGCAGGAGATCGTAGACGTTTTCGACGGACAGCCATCCAGCGACTGTCCTCCACCGGCGGTGTTCACACAGACCGGCACCAGCGGTCAGATGATGGCGTGCGGGGCCAGCTGGCCGGAGGCGAACTTCGATGCCGATAAGATGGGGGCCCTAGCCCTGCAGCTCTCCAAGCAGTTCGGTTTCGCTACCGCCAGGGTGCCGTACTGCCTCACCGTGGAGGCGGAGAGGCTCGGAGCCACGATCTACGAGGGCAGGAACAATTCCCAACCCAGCGTCAGCGGATCCCCCTTCAGGACCGACGACATGGTCCCGGGACCCGTCCCGGACGACCTGATGTCCCCGGACGAGTTCGTCTCGGGAGGCCGCTGCGTCATGGTGGCCGAGGTGGCGGGAAGGATCATGAGGGAGCACGAGGACCTGTTCGTCACCGCCGGGATGCAGGACCCGGCGTGCGTGGCAGGCCAGATCCTCGGGACGGAGAACATGATGATGGGGTACATGCTGGATCCGGACGTCGTGAAGGCGTGGGTGGATGCCATGGTCCCGTACACCTGTGCTTACGGAAGGCTCCTGTCCGAGAACGCCGACAACGTGACGATCGTGGGGGCGGCGAACACCGACGTCTTCACTCCCGAGATGTACACCGATCTCACGGAATCGCAGCTCTCCAGGACGATCGGGTCCATATCCTGTTTCAAGACGGTCCATTCCTGCGGGAACTCATACGAGTTCATCGACAGCCTCGTTACACTCGGGGCGGACGGCCTCAGCCTGGAGGCATCCCACGAGACGTCGATGTACATGGACAAGGTCGCAGGCCGTTGCAAAATGTTCGGAACGGTGAACCCGGTGCAGGTGCTTCTGATGGGTTCCCCGAGGGACGTGGTGTCCGAGGCAAGGAGGTCTGCCGACGCGGGTTTCGACATCATAACCCCCGAGTGCGGGGTTCCGCCGATGACCCCGGACGAGAATCTGCTGGCTCTATCGCAGTATCGCGAGCGCCGATGGTGATGGGAGAACTTGGGAGAAGGGATGAGTGGGCCCTGCCGGATTTGAACCGACGGCCATCTGGTTATGAGCCAGACGCTCTACCTAGCTAAGCTAAGA
>CALUNK010000078.1 GCA_944321985.1 Candidatus Methanomethylophilaceae archaeon | reverse complement strand
GATCTCGACAGTCTCAAGGAACTGCAGGGATCCGGATGAGGTACTTCGTCATCACCGGCCACAAAGCGGTGTCCACGGGGGATTTCAAGCTCGACGACATCGCCGGAGGGGCCGGAAGGCTGGACATCATGTGCAGATGCGTGAACTCCGCCTTCTTCCTCAGCCACAACCTGCGCAAGGACGTCGAGGTGTACCTCGTCCTGATGGGTGGTGACGACGCCCCGAAGACGGTGATATTCAGGGGAGAGGACCTCAGGTACCTCAATCCGGACGAGAGGAGCACCGCTTCGCTCATAAGGAACGCCCTCCTCAAGCCGGTCGGAGAGGGCGAGGAGGTGAGGTCTTCGCCGGGGGTGTACGTCACCAGGATGTCCTTCCCGGAGGTCCTCGACAGGCTGTCGGAGAAGGGGAGCTTCGTGTATCTCAAGGAGGACGGCACGGACTGCAGGGAGTACGAGTTCCCGGAGAACCCGGTTTTCGTCCTCGGGGACAACCACGACCTCACGGACGAGGAGGAGTCGGAGCTCCTTTCCCACAACCCCGACAAGATCTGCATCGGGCCTTTGAGCCTGCATGCCGATCATTGCATGATCATAGTCCACAACGAGGCCGACCGCAGGTCGGCGTGAGGTGTTCAACATGGCAGAGACCATAGATAGGATCCCGCAGCACAGGCACTGCGTCAACTGCGGGAAGGCGTTCGTCGGAGAGGGCAGGTTCTGCAGCGAGTTTTGCAAGGAGACCGCCGGAGACGAGGTCAAGGGCAAGCTGAAGAAGCTGGGGCTGATCTGGGTGGCGATCGTCGTCGTCACGATCGTCCTGGTCGTGTTCACACTCGGTGCACAGTGATGACCAAGGTCGCCGTCGCGGGCACGTTCGACATACTACACGACGGGCACAAGGCTCTCCTGGACCGTGCCTTCGAGGTCGGCGACATCGTCGTCGTAGGCATAACCTCGGACCGCATGGCGGGTGAGGGCAGGGACTCGACGGTCCCGCTGCATCTCAGGAAGGCGGAACTGGAGCGCTACATCTCGGGTATGGGGGAGTACGAGATCTTCGAGATAGAGGACATGTACGGCCCCGACGAGGCAATGGACGACGTCGACGTGCTCGTAGTGTCCGAGGAGACCCTGGGCAACGGGAGGATCCTGAACGAACGCAGGGTATCGAGGGGCCTTAAGCCGATGGAACTGTCGGTGGTGCCGCTCGTCAGGACAGACGACGGATCGAAGATCAGCTCCACCTCCATCCTCAAGGGGGAGTACGGCAGGTCCGGCCACCGCTCGGTGATCGACATAGCGGTCGGTTCCCTCAACCCGGTGAAGGTCTCGGCGGTCCGTTCGGTAATGGAGTGCGTCTACGGCGAGGTCAGGATAACCGCCGTCGACGTCCCCAGCGGCGTCCCCCCGCAGCCGTTCGAGGGGCAGACTCACGAGGGCTCGAGGAACCGGGCGTTGGCGGCACTCGGCGACCATGACATGGCGGTCGGGATCGAGGCCGGCGTCTTCGAGATGCTTGACGGCCTCTACGACATACAGCACTGCACCGTCGTCAGCCGCGATGGGAGGGAGACCTACGGCCAGGGGTCCGGTTTCAGGTACCCTGACGTCATAGCCGATCTGGTGAGGGGAGGCATGACCGTAGGCGACGCGGTCCACGAGGTCTACGGCAACACGGACATAGGAAAGGGACAGGGCGCGGTGGGTCTGCTAAGCAAGGGCCTTATCGACCGCAGGACCCTGACCGAGCAGTCCATCATGGCGGCCATGATACCGCGCATATGGGATGAGTGAGATGTTCTACAGGCAGAGGATACGTAGCGACTCCAAGTACCTGACAGACGAGTCGAAGATGACAGGGAGGGGCGAGCACGTCATCATCCCCGTCGACGACTCCGAGCTCAGGGAGGCGGTCAGGATCAACAACTCCAAGGGCAACCCAATCACGGTCGCCGGGATGAGGACAGGGGTCTGCGGCGGATGCGTCCCCCTGGAGGGCGACGTGATCTCCCTGGAGCGCATGTCCGGCGTCCTCGGGGTCGGCCGCGACGAGAGGGGCTACTTCATAAGGGTGCTGCCGTGCACCACGATAGACGAGATCAACAGGGTGCTAAGGTCCCGCGACTTCTCCCAGCTCGAGGATGTTACCGAGGATGCCAGGGAGCAGCTCGTCGCCGAGCCCGTACCCTACTTCTACCCCGTGGATCCGACCGAGATGAACGGGTCCATCGGCGGCAACATAGCCTGCAACGCCTCCGGACCCAGGACGTACAGATACGGTCCGACCCGCGATTGGGTCAGGCGTCTAAGGGTCGTGCTTCCGGAGGGGCAGTACATCGACATCAAAAGGGGAGACTACAGGGCGGACGGGAGGCGCATGAGCTTCCCCGCCGGCAGGTCGTTCTACTCGTTCGACATCCCGTCGTACGACTTCAACACCGGCGTGAAGAACGCCGCCGGTCCGATGTTCCACGAGGGCATGGACCTGATAGACATGTTCGTCGGCTCCGAGGGGATATTCGGAATAATCTCGGAGGCGGACGTGTACGTCGCGCCCTGGCATCCCCTGGTGTCCAACATCCTCTTCTTCCCCACCGACGCCCAATGCCTGGAGGCCGTTCGTGAGCTCAGGACCGACAACGCCGTCGACCCCGAGTTCATAGAGTATATGGACAGCAGGTCCCTGGACCTCGTCCGCAGGGTGACGGCCTCCGACCCCGCCATGATCAGGGTGCCCAGACTGCCGGAATACGCCGGTTCCGCCTTGTTCTTCGACATGCAGCTCACCGACGACATGCCCGCCCGGTACGCCAGGGTGTCGGAGATCGCGGAGAGGCACGGCGGGTCGCTGGACAGATCGTGGTGCGGCCACGAGGCTTGTGACAGGGACAGGATGAGGGAGCTCAGGCACTCCATCCCCAGGTCCATATTCGAATACGTAGCGTCCATCAAGGGGGAGATGCCCGGTATCCACAAGATGGGGACCGACATGTCGGTGCCGGACGAGGCCGCCGACGAGATGATGTCCTACTACTCAGAGCAGCTGGACGCGGCCGGACTAGAGTACGTCGTCTTCGGGCACATAGGGAACAACCACCCCCATGTGGAGATCATCCTCAAGTCCATGGAGGACTTCGACAAGGCAAACGAGGTCTACCGCAGGTTCGCGGAGAAGGCGGTGGAGCTCGGGGGCTCCCCCAGCGCCGAGCACGGGATCGGCAAGATCAAGAGGGAGTACATGGCCATGGTGTACGGCGAGAAGGGTGTCGAGGAGATCCGCAGGGTGAAGATGATACTGGACCCGAAGAACATCCTCTGCCGCGGAAACATCGTGGAGGTTCTGCGATGAGGTTCGCAGTGGCGGTCAAGCAGGTCCCCGACACCATGGAGATGTCGGTGGACGAGAACGGATCCCTCGTAAGGGCGGGGGTTCCGGCCATACTCAACCCCTATGACGAATACGCGCTCTCGAAGGTCCTCGGTATGAGGGGGGAAGGGGACGAGGTGGTGGTTTTCACCATGGGCCCCCCGCAGGCGAGGCAGGCACTGACCAGGTGCCTGGAGATGGGCGCCGACAGGGCGTATCTGCTCACGGACAGGGACTTCGCGGGAGCCGACGTATGGGCTACCGCCAGGACTCTTACAGCATTCATCATGAGGTTCGTCCCGGATGCCGATCTCTACGTGTTCGGGAGGCAGGCGATCGACGGGGACACGGGGCAGGTGCCCTTCGAGGTCGCCGCCCAGCTCGGAGTCCAGCAGTTCGCATACGTGGAGTCGCTGTCGTCATCGGAAGACGGGTTCACAGCCGTCCAGGACTACGGTGACGTCAGCATGACATGCAGGGTGCCCCGGGGCTCGGTGGTGTCCTTCGGGGCAGTGGATCCGAACGGGACGCTGTTCTCCATCTCGGACTACCTGTCGGCGGGGTCCAAGACGGTGGAGGAGGTGGACAGGGTGTCCATCGGCCTCGGACTCTATTCCGTAGGTCTGAGGGGTTCCATGACGAAGATCGTGTCCACGAAGACATCCTCCGGCGCCAGGCGCAACAGGAAGGTGGAGATCACGGACCCGGCAAAGGGTGCCGGGTTCATCATCAGCGAACTGGAGGCGATGAGATGAGCGACTGCTCGGGAGGATCATGCTCCACCTGCTCATCCTGCGGGTCGGACGACCCGGACAGGTTGCCGCCGGGTATGCTCAAGGTATACAACCTCAACCAGTCCACGGCGGACGGAGTTCTGGTCTGGGTGGAGACCGAGCCCGACGGCGAAGGCGTCAGGATCGCCGACGTGAGTCTGGAGCTCCTGAGCGCCGCCCGGAGGCTCTCGGACGGGCGTGTGTTCGCCGTGGTGTTCGGCGGTGCGGAGGTCAAGCCCCTGTACCCGAGCATATTCGGTTGCGGAGTGGATTCGCTCTACCACGTCAGGGAGAAGGCGCTGGAGACGTACATGCCGGAGGACTACGCGTCCTGCATCGTGTCGCTGATCAAGCGCATAGAGCCGGCGACCGTGCTCATGGGGGCCACCCTGCGTGGCAGGGAGCTCGCGCCGAGGATTGCCTCGGAGCTCGGGACCGGACTGACGGCGGACTGCACTGGTCTGAGGGCCGACGGCAGGAAGCTTATCATGACCCGTCCCGCCTTCGGAGGCAACATAATAGCCGACATCGAGTGTCTCAGGTTCCCACAGATGGCGACGGTCCGTCAGGGGACTTTCCCCAAGCCCGAAATGCGCGAGGGCAGCGGCACCGCGATTTATTGGCAGTTCAAAGAGGTTGTCGGGAAGGACATAGTGTCGGTCGAGAGGGCGGAGGAATCGGGAGAGGACATTCGCGATGCCAGGGTCCTGATATCCCTCGGCGACGGGATCCGCGACAGGGCACTGGTGGACGTGGCCGAATCCGTAGCGAGGAAGGTCGGCGGCATGGTGTCATGCTCCAGGTCGCTGGTGGAGAGGGGCTGGATGCCGCGCTCCCGTCAGGTCGGCATGTCTGGCAGGACGGTCGTCCCCGACCTGTACATCGCTTTCGGGATATCGGGGGCGGTCCAGCACCGTGTCGGGATGTCGGCAGCGGGCAAGGTCATCGCGGTCAACAGCGATCCTGACGCTCCAATCCATCACTACGCCGATCTCAGCCTGATCGCCGATGCGGGCGACATCCTCAGGGAGATGGACAGGGCACTGTGATTGGGGAGGGGGCCTCTGGACCCCCTCCGACTGAGGTTTCAATAGGGGTTTCTCTCGGAGATCTCCACCATCGCGCGGACGTTCTCGATAGGGGTCCCGTTGGGCTCGGCGCATCCTGCACCGAATATGAACCCTCCTCCCTCGCCCGCGTCGTCGAAGCACTTCTGCGCCGCCTTCCTGACATCGTCAGCGGTGCCGTTCAGCATTATCGATACGGGGTCGATGTTGCCCATGACAGCCATCCTGTCGCCGAAGGCCACCTTTGCCGCCTTCAGGTCCACGGCGTGATCGAGGCTCATCGCCGCCGCTCCGGTCATGGCGAAGTCGTTGAGCATGGGGCCGGTGTTCCCGCAGATGTGCAGCATCGTGGGCACGTCGTAGTCCTTCTTCCAGTGCTCGATGTTCCTTCTGAGGAGGTCCCTGTTGAAATCCCTAAACATGTTGTCGTCGATCATGCTGGCCGAGGACACGGGGTCCGTGTAGACGATGTAATCAGCATCCACCTCCTCCAGTTCTGCGGAGACTATGTCCCTGGAGAAGTCCGCTCCCCTAGCGATAACCTTCCTGGCCTCCTCGGGATCGAGAAGCATGAGCATGAGCAGGTCCTCCGTCCCCCTCAGGAATCCGGTGGTTGTGAGCACGCCTTCGCACCAGGCCGGGGTCATGACTTCCGGGCAGCCCTCGTTGACTGCCCTGAGCATGTCGATGACGTACCTGTGGAAGTTCGGGCAGGCCTTCGCGTCGAAGGGGTCGTAAAGCGGTTTGGAGTCTACTTCCTCCGGTGTGGCGAAGTATGCCGTTTTCAGGGAACCCTGGTCGTTCTCCGGGAGCTTGACTTCGATCCCGGGCAAGTCCATGAAGATCCCCTTCGTCTCTATCGGGCCGAAGAAGAGGTCGGCGCCGGTGTCCTTCACCCATTTGTCCATGATTTCCTTAACCAGGGCGGTGCTGTTCCTGCATTCGTTGAGCGTGTGGCCGGTGTATCCTAGCATTGCGCCGTTTCCGAAGTCGCAAACCGGTGCTCTGTCGGGGATATCGCCGTCGAACACTGCAACGCAGCGTTCCTTGGAATCCATCCTGACGGTCGTTCTATCACCGGGCAAAAACCGACTTGGAAGATAATAAATGGTTTCCTACGTTAAAAGTGGCCTCTGAAGAGACGATGAGGTAAAAGCTGGAAATAGCTTTCGCTGATGCGA
>CALUNK010000077.1 GCA_944321985.1 Candidatus Methanomethylophilaceae archaeon | reverse complement strand
AGGCACTCCCCGAACCCGAGGAGGTTCCGGTCGCCGAAGACATCACTGTGACAATGCCGCAGACCGAAGTGACCGTCGAGGTCGCCGAGGAGCCCGCGGCGGAGATCACCGAGAGCACACACCCGGTCGTGTTCTCCTTCGGAACCCAGGAGTTCCAGGGGAGGGGCTGGAGGGTCTGCTTCTCGTTCTAAACGAAAAGAAATGCACATCCGAGAAACCGGGTCCTGGCCCATTCCCCCGGTGCGACGCACCGGGGTCCTTCTTCCCGCCGTCTTTTCAAACCATATCGCTGGATGTTATTTCACAAAATAAGTTATAAGAGAGCCCCGATTCGTCGTCATGGAACTCCTGCTTCAGCTGCTCATCACGCTGGTGGTGATGTTCGCTCTCGCCCGTCTGGGCTCGATGATCGTCACCAGGTTCGGGCTGCCCGGGCTCATCGGGGAGATCGTGATGGGTATCGTGATCGCCAACATCGCATTCGGCGATGGATGGTCGTTGATGGAAGACGTGTTGGCCATAGAGATGCCCGATCCTGTGGCGGGAACCGAAGGCAGCACCGTGTACCAGGTGGTTTACGCCTTCGCCGAGCTGGGTGTTATATTCCTGCTCTTCACGGTCGGTCTCGAGACCAAGGTCAAGGACCTGATGAACTCCGGCAGGCCCGCGTTGCTGTGCGCCATACTCGGAGTCGTCGTCCCGTTCGTCCTCGGGTTCGCGCTCATCATGGCGTGGCCCAACACCGCGATAGGCGGAGGGGACATGAACCATGCCCTGTTCCTCGCGGCTGCGATGGTCGCCACGTCCGTGGGGATAACGGCCAGGATCATCAAGGACCTCAGGCTCATGGACACGAAGGAGGCCCGCATCATCATCGCGGCCGCCGTCATCGACGACGTGCTGGGCATGATCGTCCTGGCGATCGTCCAGGGGATGGTCGAGTCGGGCGAGCTGTCCATAGGGAACGTCGCATCCATCACCATTCAGGCCGTCGTCTTCGTGCTGGCGATCATCGCCGTGTGCAAGTGGGTCGTGCCGAAGATCTACGACTACTTCGACGCCCGCCGCAGGAAGGCCGAGGCCGAGGGCAGGGTGCCGAGGTCGGTCAACAAGCTCGCCCTGGCGATCATAGTCTGCCTGGCCATGTCCGCGTTCGCGGAGTACATCGGACTGGCGGCTATCATCGGGGCGTTCCTCGCCGGAATGCTCTTCGCCGATCACGCATGGGAGTGGGACCTGGAGCACAAAATCGATTCGATCTCGACGTTCATGCTGTCCTTCTTCTTCCTCAACGTGGGTCTGCAGGTCGACATAATGTCCCTCACCAACGGAAGCGTGCTGCTGCTGGCCGTGGTCACCATCGTGCTGGCCCTCATCGGCAAGTACGTCGGATGCGGATTCGGAACCAAGATCGGAGACAGGTCCATCGACAAGAAGTCCTTCAACATCATCGGAGTCGGGATGATGCCCCGTGGCGAGGTGGGAATCATCATCGCCAGCATCGGTCTCGGCATCGTCGTCGAGGGACAGCGCGCGATGACTTCGGAGCTCTACACGGTCGTCGTGCTCATGTCGGTCGTGACGACGATCATCGCACCGCCGATCCTGGCGAAGCTCTTCAGGGACAAGTACCCGGAGGAGTACAAGATCCTGCCCGAGGACCAGATCTGATTCCGGGAAAACCCATTCCGTCTTCTGCCGGGCTCCGGCCCGGCTCATTCATCAATCCGTCGCGTGCGTAGCCTCGACGGAAGCACTCGTGCAAAAGGCCGAATCGTCCTCCAGCGCTGACGCTGGAGCATGATTCCTGAGAACGTTACCGCATCTCAGAGAGGCACGAACACCCTGAGAAGCATGACTACGACGATGAGACCGATGGCGATGCCCACGACTGTACGGGGGCTGATCCTGATTCCTTTCTCGTTCTCCACATCGAAGTACCTCATCAGGCCTGCGGAGGACTGGAATCCGCTGTCGTTTTTCTTTGCCATGGAGCTTTGTTATCTGCGACCCATATAAAAACCTTCTTTGAGGAGGCACGGCGCCGTCCGCACCCCCACCTCCTTTAACGGGCGCGCGACCGAAACGCTCTTTAATATTGGGCCAGTTGGCGCACTGATTGATATGCATTGGGCAGATGTAATCGCCGAGGAGGTCGCCAAGACCAGCGACCGTCCTCTGATCGCAACAGGGATAAGTCCGACCGGGATCATCCACGTCGGAAGTCTTAGGGAAGCCATCACCGGGGAGTCGGTCCGCAGCGCCGTCGAGGCCATGGGCAAAGACGTCCGTCTGATCTACCTCATCGATTCATTCGACCCTCTGCGCAAACGTTACGACTTCCTGCCCGAGGAGTACGAGAAGTATGTGGGGATGCCCATATCGAGGATCCCCTGTCCGTGCGGCAGGCACAAGAACTACGCCCATCACTTCGTCCAGCCCTTCCTCGACGCCGTGGACTCCCTGGGGGTCAAGTGCGAGATCATCTGGACCCACGAGCTCTACGAGAGCGGGGCGTTCGCACCCTACATCGACATGACCTTCAAGAAGAGGGAGCAGATCATCCAGATCCTCCACGAGGTCACGGGCAAGGAGGCCAACCCCGAGTACGCCCCGTACAACCCCATCTGCGAGAAGTGCGGTCGTTTCACCAGGCCCATCTTCCACAGGTACGAGTACCCCTACATCTGGTACGAGTGCAGCTGCGGTCACTGCGGCAGGGCGGACATCCGCAAGGCCGAGGGCAAGCTCACATGGCGTCTCGAGTGGCCCGCGAAGTGGATGATCTTCGGGACATCCGCCGAGCCCTTCGGCAAGGACCACGCCGCGGCCGGCGGCTCGTACGACACCGGGAAGAGGATCGTCTCCGAGATCTACAACGGCAAGGCCCCGTACCCCATCCCCTACGAGTTCGTGCAGCTCAAGGGAGTGGGCCAGATGCACAAGTCGCTGGGATGCTCCGTCACGGGACTGGACGCGATCAACATGACCCCTCCGGAGGTCCTCAACTACCTGTTCCTCAGGGTCAACCCCTCCAAGGCGATCGACTACGACTCCGGGCTAGGCACCCTCGACATGGCCGACGAGTACGACAGGATGGAGCGCCTGTACTTCGGAGGCGAGTGGTCCGAGTCCGAGGACAACTCCGTCAGGGCTTACGTCATAGCGCAGCACAACCACGTGCCCAAGGAGCTCCCACTGCAGATCCCCTACCGCCACCTCGTCAACGTCGCCCAGATGGCGCCCGACTTCGAAGGCGTCATGGACATCCTCTCCCGCACGGAGGACATGTCCAAGGCCTCCCCGGAGGACATCGAGCGGCTCAAGCGCAGGGTGTCCTGCGTCCGCTACTGGCTGAACGGGTTCGCCCCCGACATGGTGAAGTTCTCCATCCTCCAGTCCGTGCCTTCCGACGCGGACCTGTCCATGAACGAGAAGGTCTACTTCCAGGCCCTCGTCAAGAGGATGAACGACTGCGTGTGGAACGCGGAGAACATCACGGAGATCGTCTCCGACATCGCCAGGGACTCGCCCATCGGGACCAAGGGCGGATACAAGGCCCTGTACAAGATCCTCATCGGGAAGACCGCCGGCCCCAGGCTCGGGCCTTTCCTGGCCTCCATGGATCAGAAGTTCGTGGTCAACAGGCTCATCCAGGCGTCGATCTGAAACAGGCCCCTCCGGGGGCCTTCACACTTACCATGAACCAGATTCACACCCTCTTGGACTCCAAGCTCCTCGTCATCGTGTCGGCGGTGGGCTTCGTTTTGATGCTGGCCGGCCTGGCGGGATACATCGCCGAACCGGTCGCGTCGTTCCAGGCGGCGTTCGTCGTCGGGGTCGTCCTGCTCGGCGCCGGATACACACTCATGTACATCCTCGGCAAGAAGGCCGCCGCGGAATACATGGCGGTGGAGAGCGACGAGGAGGAGAACGGGTTCTTCTACATCCTGGACGAGGACTACTCGGCCCCTGTCGGAGACGCTACGATCGAGGACCTCACCGGAAGGGAGTGATCCCCTTGCCAGCGCTCAACGCGGACATCCTGTACCTGTTCTTCAACTCCGCCAACATGAACCGTTGGAACGACCACATGCGTCCGGTCGACCTGACGGAGCTGGACAAGCAGGCCCACAAGGCCGCCATCGCCTGGGTGCTGGCGAAGTTCGAGGAGTCCGCGGGCAAGCCCATGGTCTGGAGGAGGATCATCGAGCACACTATGTTCTCGTTCATCCAGAGGGCGGTCCTCACGGACCTCAAGCCCCAGGTCTTCCACAAGATAACCGCCGAGAGGCGCGGCCCCGTCAACGACTACGTCCTCTCGGAGTTCGACCGTCTCGTGCCCGACCGTGACCCGGGTTTCAGGGACCGTTTCGAGGAGTACCTCGGCGATCCGAAGTCGACGCCGGAGGACGCCGTCATCCGTGCGGCCCACTACCTCGCGACGAGATGGGAGTTCAACCTGATCTACGACTCCAACCGCTCCCTGTACGGGATAGAGGGCACCCGCAGGGAGATCAACGAGCAGATCGAGCAGCACACGGACCTCATCGGGGTCAGGGAGATCGTCGACACCGAGGAGACCTTCGACTTCATCGACCTCATCGGGCAGCTGAGGTTCCAGCAGCGCTGGGCGAGGACGCCCCGCATACCGAAGACGACGGTCCTGGGCCATTCGCTCATGGTCGCCGACATGATGTACCTCCATGACCTGGACTCCGGTGCCTCGGACAGGGAGGTCTACAACGATTTCTACAGCGGCCTGTTCCACGACCTGCCGGAGGTCCTGACAAAGGACGTCATATCGCCTATAAAGGAGAACGTCAGCGGTCTCGCGGCGATCCTGGAGGATTACGAGCGCGACCTCGTCGAGTCCACGATAATGCCTCTCCTGAAGGAGGAGTGGAGGGACGAGTTCCGCCACATGGTGTACGAGCCGTTCACCGACGTCGACCTGCCGGGGTTCGGCAGGAGGAACGGGACGGATCTGAAGGCCTGCGACCTGATGGCCGCCTACATGGAGGCCAACATATCCCGCCGCTACGGCATATCCTCGAACACCCTCCTGGAGGGCGAGAGGGGGCTGCGCGACAAGCTCATCGAGAAGGGGAGGGGCATAGGCGCCCAGCGCCTAGTCGAGGACCTCGACCGTCTCAGGATCTGAGTCGGCGGCGGTACGCCGGATCGCCCGTGGCCCTGATGGTCAGCCTGACCTCGGTGGCATCCGTTCTGAACTGCTCCTTTCCCACGGCAACCTTGGCGCTGTCGCAGAACTCCTCGATGGTCACCTCGTCCGCGCCCGCCTTCCTCGCCATCTCGCGCACGTATCCGATGCCTTCGCGGCGGGCCTCCTCCAGGCCCTCCTCGAACGAGGTGTAGTACTTCCTGCCGAGTCTTGAGAACACTATGCAGGCGTTTGTCGCCAGCTCCTTCCCCAGCACCGACTGTATCAGGATCTGGATGGACTCGACAACCTTCCCGCTTATGGCGCCCACGGCGTTGCCGACGTCGTAGTCCCGCGGGAGGACGAGGTCCGTCCCGAGTGCCCTGGCCACCCTGGGGAGCATGTCGTAGGACGGGGCGCCCAAACCGATTATGGGTTTGTTGAGGCTGAAGCGGACGTTGAAGTCCCGTCCCTCCGCCTCGTTCACCCCGTCCCTGAGAAGGTCGTCCCCGTACCCGTCGAGGACGCGATCGCCCGCCCCCTCGGTCATCAGCTTCCTGATGACCAGGGAGCCGATTCTCTCCTGGATCATGGCATCGATCCTCTCCACGAATTCGTCGGGGGTTATCCCCATGTTCGCGGCGTGGTACTCGATGGCCAGCCTGGATGCCTCGGCGTCGTACTTCGTGAACGTGCCGCGGTAGTGCATGAGGTCGGTCGGCGTCAGGCCTATCCTCTGGATGAGCCTGCGCTCCTCCATGGCCTCGATGTGGAACGACACGGCGGGCTCGCCGAACTCCCATCTGGCGTCGGCCATGCTGTGTGGCGTCCCGTCGACGAACTCCAGGAACCTGCGGTCCAGGTCCGTCAGGTCGTCTCCGCCCTCCCCGGTCCTGATGAAGTACTCCGTGTCCATCACGAGGTTCCTCCGGTAGTTCGCGTAGTCTATGTCCTGGGGGCCTTTGGCCACGAGCATGCGCAGCCATCCGGTGATGACGGGGTAGCGCGTAGCCGCGACGCAGAGCGGCGTGATCTTGACCGTCGACAGGGAAGGAATCTTCCCGTTCACCACTATGCGGCTGTCGCCGCCGAGGCCCGCCGTGGCTATGTCGACCGCGGCGACCCTGGTCCTGAAGCCCCCGATCAGCGCGCCCTCCTCCTCGAGGTGGGCCCTGCCGTCGCGTACGACCCCTATGTCCGTGGTGGTCCCGCCTATGTCTACGACCACGGCGTCGTCCAGCCCTGACAGCCTGCGGGCGCCGTTGAGGCTGGACGCAGGCCCCGACAGGATCGTCTCCACGGGTCTTTCGCGGGCCATCTCCTCGCTCATTATGGAGCCGTCCCCCTTGACTATCAGGAGGGGCGCGTCTATGCCGATCTCCCCCATCACCGCGTCCACCGAATCCAGGAGCTCCCCGATGACCGGGATGAGCCTGGCGTTCATCACGCAGGTGGTCGTCCTCTCGTTGAACCCGAGGGACGACGACAGTTCGTGTCCGCACACCGCCTGCACGCCGAGGATCTCGGAGGCCATGGACCTGACGATGTTCTCGTGGGTCGGGTTCCTGATGCTCATGAACCCGGTT
>CALUNK010000076.1 GCA_944321985.1 Candidatus Methanomethylophilaceae archaeon | reverse complement strand
AAGGTCGCCAACGCCATGCTCTGGCAGGGCGTCTCCTACTGAAACCGTGAAAACCGCGGGGGTCCACCCCCCCCCCGCAATTCATTCTCCATGGAGGGGCTCAGGCCCCTCCCGTTACCCGATGCAGACTCTTAGGATCCGGACGGTTTCTCGGACTTCGAGGGCATGCACATCAGCGCCATCGACCCTATGGCGAGGACCATTCCCAGCAGCATGAGGGGTGACGGGATCTCGGTGAAGAGCAACGCTCCGAAGATAGCCGCCGCAGTGGGTTCTCCGGCAGCTGCCAGTATGGATGCCGTGCCCCCTTCCATGCGCGCCATGGCCGTTGTGTACAGGGTGTATGGGAGGAAAGAGGCGATTGCGGCGTGCAATACAAGGTATCCTATCTCCCATGCTCCATTGGTGGCGAATTCTGCGAACGCATTCAGGTCCGACAAAGGCAGAAGGACTATCGTGGATATCAGGAGGCAGTAGAACAGTATTGTGTACGTGCTGTATCCTTTGGACGCGGATCTCTTGGAAAGGATTCCGTACAGGGCGTAAAAGAATGCTGCGGCGAGACCAGCTGCGACTCCCGAGACAGATATCGACGATCCGCCCTCCACCAGACCGCTGACCATTACACATCCGATTATGGACGTAAACATGCATACGACCTTGCGGACGGTCACACGCTCCCTGAACAGCACCGCAGCCATTATCAGCATGAACACAGGGGAGAGGCTCAGAAGCACCGCCGCAAGGGAGAGAGTCACCTCGTCGACGGACACGGTGTAGAAGGCGTTCAGTCCCAACATCGCGATGGCGCAGGCGATGAAAAGCCACAGGTCATGTCTGTCGAACCTTAGCCATCTCCTGTCGGATATCAGGATGAGCGTCAGCATCATCAGCGTGGCAATCGAGACACGGGAGAAAACTATGGTGGCGCTGTCCAACCCATAATCAGAGAGCGTGCGGACGAATATCCCCGCAGCACCCCACATGACGCCCGACAGGATCGGAAGGAGGAGCAGCGCGGGCTTCATGGATGTCACACTGGTCGACGACTATATCTCGATATGTTTCCGAGTCCGTTTCTCGGAATGGTGTCTGGGATGGTGCTGGGAGAGGGATTCGAACCCTCGAACCACTAAGGACAGGATCCTAAGTCCTGCGTCTTTGACCTAGCTTGACAATCCCAGCAGTGATGCCGATGATTGCGTTCCATGATATGATGGTATCGGATGACTGGCTCTCCCGTGTCCAATCATTATAAGAGAACCCTCTCCGATACAGTGCCCGTTTGAGGTTTGGCAATGTCGGATTTACTAGCAAACGAGGGGAAGCAGCTTCTCCTGGGTAACGAGGCCATCGTCAGAGGTCTGTTCGAGGCCGGCGCGGACTTCGCATCCACATACCCCGGGACTCCTTCCTCCGAAATCGGGAATCTCCTCGAGAAACTCGCGTCCGACGCGGGCATGTATTTCGAATTCTCCACGAACGAGAAGGTCGCAATGGAGGTGTCCGCAGCTGCGGCGTCCTCCGGTCTGAAATCGTTCGTCTTCATGAAGCACGTCGGTCTGAACGTGGCCGCGGACCCCATGATGACCCTGGCGTACTCCGGGGTCACGGGCGGCATGCTCATCCTGACCGCTGACGATCCGTCCGCGCACAGTTCACAGAACGAGCAGGACAACCGCTACTACTCCAAGATCGGTCTCCTGCCCATGGTCGAGCCATCGACTCCCGCCGAGGCCAAGGAGATGGTCAAGGCCGCCTACCGCATCTCGTCCGAAACCACTCTCCCCGTGCTGTTCAGGACCACGACCAGGGTCAACCATGCCCGTGGAGTCGTGGAACTCGGCAAGAGGGTCATGCCCAAAGGCAAGGGCCATTTCGAGAAGGATGTTGTCAGGTTCGTCAACATCCCCGCCCATGCAAGGGTGAACAGGAAGAGGTTGCTCGAGCTAATGAAGAAGGCACGGGAGCTCTCGGAGGCCTCTCCGCTGAATTATGTCGATGGGGAAGGCGACATCGGAGTGATCACATCCGGAGTCTCCTACACATACGTCAAGGAGTTCGTCAAAGGGGTGTCCATCCTCAAGCTCGGATTCACCAACCCGCTTCCCGAGAAGAAGATCGCCGAGTTCGTGAAGGGCAAGAGGTACGTGGTTGTCGTGGAGGAGCTGGAGCCCTTCCTCGAGGACCAGGTCCTCAGGATTTGCGCCCAGAACTCACTCGACGTGCCCGTGTACGGAAAGAGGACTGGCCATCTGCCCTACGCATGGGAGTTCAATCCCAAGACACTCGAGGGCATCTCCGAGCTAGTCGATCTCCAGAGGTTCAGGGAATCCATGCCCGCGACCCGGGTGAAACTTCCCAGCAGACCCCCGACTCTGTGCGCCGGATGCCCACACAGGGGGATGTACGCAGCCGCCAAGAGGGCAGTCGGGACAAAGGACGTCATCTACTGCTCCGACATCGGATGCTACACCCTGGGCGTTGCCCCGCCGTTCCAGACCGCCGATTTCATCATCTGCATGGGAGGAGGCGCAGGCGCAGCGGGAGGGTTCGCCGCGGCTACCGACCAGACGCCCATCGCTTTCATCGGGGACTCCACGTTCTTCCATGCCGGGGTTCCTGCGCTCGTCAATGCCCTGTTCAACGACCACAAGATAATCATGGTGATCCTGGACAACCGCACAACCGCCATGACAGGCCATCAGCCCAACCCGGGAACCGGGAGGGAGTTCGGAGGGATACAGACCGAACCCATCGACATCGAGAAGCTCGTGCGCGGAATAGGCGTGAAGTACGTGGAGGAGGTCAATCCCTACGATGTAAAGTCGGCTACGAAGGCGATGAAAGGTGCCCTGGAGCACGACGGTGTGGCCGTCATAATATCCAAGTGCCCCTGTCCCCTGGAGCTCAAGAAGCGCAAGATGCTAGAGGCGAAGAGATGCGAGGTCGACCAGTCCAGGTGCGTCCAGTGCTACACCTGTCTGAAGATGATCGCCTGTCCGTCCCTGATCAAGAAGGGGGAGGCCGTGGAGGTCGATCCCACCCAGTGCATAGGATGTGGCATGTGTGCGAACGTCTGTCCAAAGAACGCCATCGAGGTGAAGAGATGAAGTACACCATCCAGATCGTAGGAGTCGGAGGACAGGGAGTCCTCCTCGCGTCCATGGTCCTAGGGAACGCAGCTATGAACAGAGGCTACAAGGTGGCCATGAGCGAGGTCCACGGGATGGCCCAGAGGGGAGGCAGCGTGCTCTCTACGGTCCGTTTCGGAGACGAGGTGATCAGTCCCCTTGAGGCCGACGGATGCGCCGATCTGATCATGGGATTCGAGCCTGCCGAGACAGTCAGGAACCTGCCCCTGGGCAACAGGGACACCTCCGTTCTGATGAACCTCGATCCCGTGTTTCCTTCCATGGTAGCCGCAGGGTTCGAGAAGTATCCCGACATCGACGATCTCATCAAGGCCGTCGGAGAAGTCAACTCGAATCTCGTGACGCTCGACGCCACGAAGCTCGCCATAGAGGCCGGAAAGGCTGTGGCAGCCAACGCCGTCATGATCGGGGCAGTGGCCGCCATGAAGGACTTCCCCCTCATGAAGGAGGACCTACTGGAGGCTCTGAGGGCTCAGGTTCCCCCCAAGTTCCTGGACCTCAACATCAGGGCCTTCGAGATGGGCTACAACGCCGTCAAAAACTGAAAAATAAACGTTGTCCGAAGGGTTCGTCCCTTCGGACATTTTACTCAGGACATCCGTCAGATTCAGTCCGAGAACTCGTCCGCCCTTCTGAGCAGGTCCATCTTGAACTCGTAGTATGCCGGGCTCATGTCCATGTGGTGGACGTGGGGGTTCTCGAACCTCTGTTCCTCCTGCCAGATCTCGTCTCTGAGCTGCCTGTCAACGTACTCCCTGATGTCCTTGAGGTCCTTGGGCTGGGAGACGCGCTTCCCGTTCCTGATGACGGGGTGTAGGAGCTCCCGGGCGGTGCAGTCCACCAGGTAGATCTCCTTCCAGGGCTTAACCGGATCAACGGCCTTGTATGGCTTAGTTAGGTCAACCGTCTCGTCTTCCAGGGTGATCAGGTCGCATACGGCATGGCCGGTGCCGTCGTAAACGCGGTGGACCTTCTTCTTGCCTGGGTTGGTGATCTTCTCGACGGTCTCGGACACCTTGATAGTGGGTCTGCAGACGCCGTCCTTCCTTATCTCCGCGATCTTGTACACCGCACCGAGCACGGGGTCGCTCTTTGCGGTTATCAGTCTTTCACCGACGCCGAAGGAGTCTATGCGGGCTCCCTGATCGATTATCGAGGTGATCGAATACTCGTCGAGGCTATTGGAAGCGATGATCCTGCAGTCCTGCAGTCCGGCTTTGTCCAGCATCCTGCGGACTTCCTTGGTCAGGTAGGCGAGATCGCCCGAGTCTAGACGGACTCCCTTCAGTCTCTTGCCCATGGGTTCCAGGACCTCCTTGGCGCACCGTATGGCGTTGGGGGTGCCGGATTTCAGGACATCGTAGGTGTCGATGAGCAGGACCGTGTCGTCTGGGTAGATCTCCGCGTACTTCTTGAAGGCCATGAACTCCGAATCGTGGTACATCACCCAGCTGTGGGCCATAGTGCCGCTAACAGGTATGCCGAACATCTGGCCGGAGAGGACGGTGGCGGTTCCCACCACGCCTCCGATGTACGCAGCCCTTGCCCCGTAGACTGCGGCGTCCATGTTGTGCGCCCTGCGGGCACCGAAGTCCGACACCGCTCTGCCCTGGGCGGCCCTGACGATTCTTCTGGCTTTGGTGGCGATGAGGGACTGGTGGTTGAACTGTGCGAGAATCGCGGTCTCCACCAGCTGAGCGTCGATCATGGGGGCGGTGACGGTGATGACCGGTTCGTTGGGGTACATGATGGTGCCCTCGTCGAAGGCGTCGACGTCACCTGTGAAGTGGTAGTCGCGAAGATAATCGAGGAACTTCTCGTCGAACATGTTCAGTGATCTGAGGTACTCTATGTCGGCTTCGTCGAAGCGCATGTGCTCGATGAAGTCTACAATCTGCTCTAGGCCGGCGAAGATCGCGTATCCTCCGTTATCAGGGACCTTCCTGAAGAAGACGTCGAATGTGGCCACGTCGTTCTCATGGGCTTCCTGGAAGTATCCGTTGGACATGGTCATCTCATAGAGGTCCATCATCATTGACAGGTTGCGTTCGTCGAATATGCTCATCGTCTACCCTCTATCGGTTCAGGCAGCTCCTAACGACTCCTTTATGCGACTTCCCGAACCCCAGTGTCCTGTCGGTGCAGTACGAAGTTCTAGTTATGGTTTCCATGGCTGATTGTCCGCTCGAAACCCGTCGCCGACGATACCGATGCTGGGATCGACGCTGTCATACGTTTCATCGACGTGGGGAGTCATATGAGAGCTCCAGTGGGCGAATGCGCTCTTCTCGTACATCATGGCTTCCTTTACTTTGGACGTACGGAGTTTCAGACTCTGTTCGCACACGGTTCCAATTGGTTGGAATCGTTATCTTTTCGAGGATTCTCATAAACGTGTTGTGGTACGCAGACCTAGGATGAAAAACTACGACGATATCGGTCGGCGGTCGAACTCGGAATGTTAGTGACTCGTCAGGGGTGTCACAGGCAACGATTACGGGTTCATCTCAAAATCCGGAAAATAACCGCTGGGAGGTGCCACGTTCGATAAGGAGGAGGCAGGCCGAAGGCCTGCAAGAGGAAACAAATGCGCAGGAGGGCGGCGCCCTCCTGCTTGGGGGAGAAAAGCGTGATAGACTGATTCAAGCGCTGATAAGAAGCTCTATGGGGTACTTCTCCTTCTTTGAAGACTCCCTGGTCTTGACCGGCCTCTGCCTGGAGATCTCATCCACGAATGTCTCCTCGACGGCTGCGACGCAGTCCATGACGTGCTTCATTATGCTCTTGTTGACCTCACCGAAGGCGCGATCCATCGTGAGATCGGGCATCCTGGCGAGAACCAGGTCGTTGTCGACCAGTATGGTGTGCTCACATACGGCCCTGATGTGCCTGTACCCCTCTCTGGCGATGTCCTTGCGTCTTCCCTCGAACGAGAAGGGGCTGATTGCCACGGCGAATGTGAGTATCCCCTGTGATCTTGCAGCGTCGATGACGACGGATGCGGCACCGGTTCCGGTTCCGCCTCCGAGACCCGCGATGACAAAGACCATGTCGTATCCTGAGAGGGCCTGTCTGATCTCTTCCTTGTGGATGTCGGCGCACTTCTTACCGAGGATGGTATCCCCGTGTGCGCCCTCGCCCTTCAGGACCTCCTTGCAGATGTAGATCTTGGTGTCAGCATCCGTCTTGTGGAGGGCTTCCTTGTCCGTGTTGATCGCGATGGTGTCCACTGCGCAGAGCGAATCGCTGAAAGCGCTGACGACGTTGCATCCTGCACCGCCCACGCCGACTACCGCTATGCGCGGCTCGACTGCGATTTCATAGTCGTTCCCTGTCATGTGCATCACCCGTTGCTTCGATCTTGTCTTTGGTTAAGGTGTTTGAATAGCATCCATCGACCTCGGCCGAAGCCGTTCCCATCCAGTCGACGGATGCGATTTCCCATCCCTTTTTCTTCACTTGAGTGCGGCATTCCTCTGTGCAGTCCTGAAGGAATCCTCGATGGCTTCCTCTTCAACCGTCTTCGGGACGATCTTATCCAGGACGCACCTCCTGATGAACTCCTCCTCGTTCAGGCACATTCCGCGCTGAACCAGCTGGTTGAGTGCATCCAGGTGGATGTCGCTGAGGCGGACGAAGATCCCGCCTTCCGAGGGCATCTGTCCGGTGGGGGAGTCGTATGTCTCCATGTACCTCTTGATGGCCTCGCGGATGAACACCGACTTGTTCTCGAGATCGCGCTCACCCATGAAGTCCTCCAGTGCCTGGAGCTCCTCGGTTCCCATCCTGAGGGTGATCTTGATTCCGTCGTCGGTCATGTCCATCC
>CALUNK010000075.1 GCA_944321985.1 Candidatus Methanomethylophilaceae archaeon | reverse complement strand
GGCGTATGCGCCTCCTGCGGATACGGCAAGACCGCGACCATCAGGTCCTACAACTGGGCTAAGATCCGCGACTAAGGCGATCATATGGGAGGGCCGGAACACAGCTGCGGCGTGGTCGGAATCAGCGCCGATTTCGATGTCGCGTCTGCTCTGCACACTGCCCTAATGATCATCCAGCACCGCGGCCAGGAGAGCGCTGGAATCTCGGTTTTCAACGGCAGTACTATCGAGACGGTCAAAGGCAACGGCCTTGTGACAGTCGCACTGCCGAAGGAGGAGATCCAGACCCTCCTGGGCCACGTCGGCGTGGGTCACGTCAGATACTCGACGACCGGTTCGAAGAGCGTGCAGAACGCACAGCCTCTCACGGTCATGACCAACTTCGGTATCGTGGCGGTCGCCCACAACGGCGATATAACCAATTTCGCCGAGCTCAAGGACAAGTACATGAAGGAGGGCTGGACCTTCCTCACGGATTCTGACAGCGAGCTCGTAACCAAGCTTCTCGGGAAGTACATGACCATGTACAACGATCCCGTCAAGGCCATCAGGGCCACGATGGGGGAGCTCGACGGGGCCTTCTCACTGACAATCCTCATCAACGACCGTCTTTTCGCCATCCGCGACATGTACGGCTTCAGGCCGCTCTGTCTTGGGAGGATCGATGGCGGATACATAGCCGTCTCTGAGAGCGCTGCCATCGACGCCCTCAGGGGGGAGCTCATCAGGGACATCGAGCCCGGGGAAATCTGCGAAATCACGAAGGATACCTTCAAAATATACCCTCCACCGGCAGAGCATCCCAAGGCGTACTGCATGTTCGAGTGGGTCTACTTCGCGAGGCCCGACTCGATTCTCGACGGACAGGAGGTCTACGCCGTCCGCAGGAAGATCGGGGAGATCCTCGCCAGGGAATGCCCGGCGGACGTCGACCTCGTCATGCCCGTGCCGGACTCTGGACGCGCCCATGCCATCGGGTACTCCTGCGCCACCGGAATCCCCTACGAGGAGGGGTTCATGAAGAACCGCTTCGCCGACAGGACGTTCATCATGCCCGACCAGAAGCAGAGGGAGTCGGCGGTGTCCATGAAGATGAACCCCATCAAGAGCACCGTCAACGGCAAGCGCATCATGATCGTCGACGACAGCATCGTGAGGGGCACCACCCTGAAGAAGCTCATCGCCATGCTCCGCAAGGCGGGCGCCAAGGAGGTGCACGTCCGCGTCGGCAGTCCGCCCATCATAGCGCCCTGCTACTACGGAGTCGACATGAAGTCCAGGGACCAGTTCATCGCGAACCGCCACAGCGTCGAGGAGATCAGGGAGATCATCGGCGCGGACAGCCTGGGATACATAAGCATCGAGGGGCTCATCGAGGCCATCGGATTCAAGGAGAAGGACCTCTGCCTCGCATGCGTCGACGGAAAGTACCCCACCAGCATCCCCGGCGAGGTCCACAGGTTCCAGACCAACCTCAAGCAGGACTTCAACTGACACGTATTCTGCACGTCAGCGCTCGGCCGTCGGTTCACGCGTCACTTCGGGTATTACGAAATCAATTTAAGTAATACTCACCATCCTCACACATGGACGCCATCAAGAGGCACTGGGACATCCGCTCCTCGGACTACAACGACTTCGTCGTCAGGGGTTTCATGATCGACAGGGAGCGCAGGTCCTGGCAGGAGCATTTCACGTCCATCCTCGGAACGGAGCCCCTCGACATACTGGACGTAGGGTGCGGCCCGGGGATAGTGTCGATGCAGCTCGCCGACATCGGGCACAGGATGACGTCCGTGGACCTCTCCGACAGGATGCTGGAGTATGCGAGGGAGAACGCCCACGTCAACGGCCTTGACATCGAGTTCCACCAGGCGGACGCAATGGCGCTCCCGTTCGACGACGATTCTTTCGAGGCGGTCGTCAGCGACTACATGCTCTGGACCGTGCCCGATCCCGAGAAGGTCATCTCCGAATGGTACAGGGTCCTCAAACCCGGGTGCGTCCTGGCGTATACCGACGGCGACTGGTTCACGGACCCCAGGATGACCCCCATGAGGTGCAGGATTTCCGAGATGTTCGTGAGACTCGAGAAAGGCAGGCCGAAGGACGACGTCGAGATGGAGGAGGCCAGGTTCGACCTGTGGTCATCCCATGTCAGCCGCCCTGCGGACGACATAAGGATGCTGGAGGCAGCCGGTTTCAGGGACATACGCGTCATTGACAACGTTCAGAGGAAGGTCCTTCACGGCTCAAGGTACCTCGCCCACGGTCTGACCAACAACCACTTCACGGTCACCGCCGTGAAGCCGTGAGCACGAAAACCCAACTCGAGACTACCAAGTATTATTTATTCTAGATTCGTGTTACGCGAACTATCATGGAATCGAACCTGGACAAGATAGAGGGCTACTGGACCCTCAGGGCGGGCGGCTACTCCGAAACCATCCTCGAGCAGATCGAGGACGGCCGCTACAGGCACTGGCTGGGGATCATAGAGAAGCATCTTCCCGAGGGGGAGGGGCTCAAGATTCTGGACGTCGGATGCGGCCCAGGGTTCTTCCCGATAATACTGGGGAGGGAGGGCCACAGCGTCACCGCCGTCGACTACACGGAGGCGATGCTCGACCAGGCCCGGGAGAACTGCGCCAGGTTCGGCGTCAAAGCCGAGTTCAGGCGCATGGACGCTCAGCACCTGGACTTCGAGGACGATTCGTTCGACGTCGTGATATCGAGGAACCTGGTGTGGGACCTAGAGTCCCCCAGGGCGGCTTACAAGGAGTGGCTCAGGGTCGTCAAGCCGAAGGGGAAGCTGATGGTGTTCGACGGGAACCATTACTTGTACATCTACGACGAGGAGTACGCCGAGGCCCACGAGGTAGACAGCGGGGAAAGCCTTGCCCACGACCACATGAACGGCGTCGACGGAACCATAATGGAGCGGATCGCCGAGAGCCTCCCGCTCAGCAGGGAGAGGCGTCCTCAGTGGGATGTCGACAATCTGATCGAGATGGGTGCGAAGAGCATCGTCGTCGACACCGACGGGAGGGACTCCCACAGGATACAGGTGGGCGGCGAGACGCTGTACCTCCCCGGCTCGTTCTTCATCTGCGTGACCAAGTGAGGGTTCGGATGGACGGAGCAGACAACCCCGACTCCGAGTTCAGGAGGAGCTACCACAAGACCCTGGTGCGCAGGGTGCTCTTCATCATCGGGTGTGCAGTGCTCTGTCTGATTGTCCTCGCATACTCCATCACCCTGGGGACATACCCCATAACGATGGCCGAGGTCTACAAGGTCATCTGGAACTTCATAATCAACATGCCCAACGATGCCAGCGACCAGTGGGTGGTCATCAATCTCAGGATGCCCAGGATCCTCGGCGCAATCGTCTGCGGCTTCGCGCTCGCCGTCTGCGGCACGGCCATGCAGAGCATCCTTAAGAACCCCCTGGCGGACCCATACACGATGGGGATCTCGTCCGGAGCGGGGTTCGGGGCAGCAGTCGCCCTCATCCTGGGCGTGGAGCTGATCTCCGGCGGAGGGGTGGTCGTCAACGCGTTCGTGTTCGCCCTGATCCCCATGGCGGTAATCCTGCTGATGAGCAGGGTCAGGAGGGCGACGCCGACGATGATGATCCTCTGCGGGACGTCGCTGATGTACATGTTCAACGCGCTCACGCAGCTTTTCATGATCGTGGCGGACCCGGACGACCTCTCCAACGTCTACAGCTGGATGGTGGGCACCCTGGAGGACATCACCTACGGGAACCTGCCGATAATCATAGCCGTGACGGTGGCCGGGTCGATCATAGTGCAGCTCATGGCCAACAGGCTCAACGTGATGAGCACCGGCGACGAGAGCGCCAGGACACTGGGCGTGGACGTGGACAAGGAGAGGCTGCTCCTGCTGATCCTCGTGACTATCGTCGCGGCGACCGTGGTCAGCTTCACAGGCGTCATAGGGTTCGTGGGCCTCGTCGCGCCGCATGTGGCCAGGATAATCGTCGGGTCGGACAACAAGTACCTGATCCCGGCTGCCGGAACCTTCGGATCCCTGCTCATGCTGCTGGCGGACATGGCTTCCAGAGTCCTCGCCGATTCGAACCTTCCCGTGGGAGTGATCACCGCCTGTATCGGCGGACCTGTGTTCATCCTGCTCATCCTTCGCAGCAGCAAGGAGGCTTGGAGATGACCGAGCTCGTGGTCAAAGGGCTCACCTTCGGGTACGGCTCGGTACCGCTCCTGAAGGACGTGTCGTTCACGTTGGACCGTCCCGAGCTGGTATGCGTCATAGGGCCCAACGGGGTCGGCAAGACGACTCTGGTCAAATGCATAAACAAGCTCCTGAAGCTAGATTCCGGGAGCGTCACACTGGACGGCGAGGACATCGCGGGCATGCATCTCATGGAGCTCGCGAGGAGGATGGCCTTCGTGCCGAACCGCCTGGACTCCGTGTTCAGGACTTCTGTGGCGGAGATGGTCCTGATGGGCAGGTTCCCGTTCGCGCAGTGGGCGAATTCGGACAGGGACCTGGATGTGGTGGACAGGGCCATGGACGCCCTCAACCTGCAGCCCCTGTCCCACAGGGACATCTCGGAGCTGAGCTCCGGGCAGATGCAGAAGGTGCTCATAGCCAGGGGGCTTGCCCAGGAGCCCCGCATCCTGATCCTGGACGAGCCTACATCGAACCTGGACGTCAAGCACCAGATGGAGGTGATGGGCTTCCTGAGGCGCTACGCAGCCGACAACGGCATCATCGTCCTGATGGTCTGCCACGATCTCAACCTGACCGCCGCCTACGCGGACAGGATCATAATGGTCTCCGACGGCGGGGTGTTCGCCGATGGGTCGGCATGGGACATAATGACCGAGTCCAACATCCGCGAGGTCTACGGAGTCGAATCCAAGGTCATCGACGTCGAGGGGAGGCCCCACGTCATACTCCTGTCGGGGGGATGCCGATGAACGCGAGGCGCGTTCTGATCGTCGTCGTTGCGGTCATAGTCATTCTTGCCGCCGCCCTGGTCTACGTGAGGGCGGAGAACGAGAAGTACCATGTCGACCAGGAAACGTCGGAGACGGGCCTCCTGGTGGGCACCCAGCTCCAAGAGGGCGAGTTCCCCGAGGAATCCTCCCGGCTCTGGGTGTACGGCAATGCCGACGGGGACGACGACATAGACGAGGACGACATGAGGTACCTCCTCGGCGTGCTCTCCGGGGACAACCCCGAGACGGTCCTGTCCGACGCGAACTGTGACGGTAAGGTCGACCGGGAGGACCTGGTGTACATCCAGAGGATCATCGTGTCCGACGAGATGGAGGTGTACTACGTCGACAACTACTACCGCGTGGCCTCCGTCTCCTGGCCGGTGAGGTCGATCGCCATAGGGTACTGCAGCGGGGCGTACGTCGCAGATCTGACGGGCCTGACGGACAAGGTGGTGCTCGTGGACGAGACGATCAAGAGCTACTGGAGCGGGATGAGCGACAGCTTCTCCAAAGCCGGCTCCTTCGGAGCCACGGAGACCCCGAACTACGAGACGATGATCGCCGCGGGCGTGGACGTCTACGTCGTCGGGTACTGCGATGCGAACGCGGACGAGATCTCCCCGTCCCGCCTCAACCCCGTGGGCATCGATGTGATGTTCATCTCCACCGCTGACAACAGCGGGGTGGACATACCCAACGAGAACATAGACCGTTCGATCCTGATGTTCGCTTTCCTCCTCCAGGGGGACATGCACAAGACCTACTCCTACCTGGAGTGGCACGACGACCTGCTCGACCTCATGGTGGGAGCCACCTCGTCCATACCATCGGACGAGAGGGAGGCGATGATAATGACCCGCATATCCGCCCTGTACTCAACCGGCATGTACAGCATCACCGGGAAGGACAACACCAACAACATCCATGCCGAGTGGGTCGGGGTCGATGCCGTCGGGCAGCACTGCGACATGCTCTCGAAGAACTACCAGGACCTGAACCTGGAGACCCTTGTCACAGTCATCATCCAGAACCAGCATGACGGGAGGCTGTTCTTCGTCGACAACGCGCATGACGGCATGAGGCACCAGTACGACCTGGGGGCCTGCCTGGATGCCGATGCGGAGCTTCTGTCCAAGGTCGGGGTGGAGATCCACTACCTGGGAATGGCAAGGGAGATGGGCAACAGCCCCCTGTACATCGTCGAGATGGCGTTCTACATCTGCACGATGTATCCCGACGTCGCGGAATCCATCGGTCTGGACTACAAGGAGCTCTTCTACGAGTACTTCGAGAGGTTCGCCGGCGATGACTACTGGATCAACCTCGACATAGAGGACTTCTTCCTGGATTACGGCGTTGCCTGAACCGCTGTCGCAACGATTCCGTCGACGCGGATGTCCACGGCCAGGACGTTCCCTTCCGGATCGACATGGTATGTGTATTCGTCGGAGGAGTCCCTCCAGAGGGTTACCTGGGTGTCCAGGGTCGTCGCCGTGCCCACGTTCGTGTACAGCGTCCCCACCGGGTTTCCGTCTTCGTCCAGGAACAGGTACGATGTCAGGGTGAAGGCGTCACCATCAGCCGTCGCCAACGAGTATTCGAACATCAGGACAGGCCTGGTCGACGACTCCCCGATGTCGTGGCATGCGGCTGTGCCAGTGATCGCTGATCCGTTGGCGGAGGATCCGGACACCTCGTATGACGGGAACGTGTCACCCTCATCGAGAAGGCTACCTATACCGAAAGCGGTCATCGTTCCAGCGACGCATATGATCACGACAACCGTCGCCAATATGACGACTGACCTATCCATCCCCATGCTGTAGCCATTGACGACACCTGATTTAATGGAGTCGGGACTATGTCCACAGAATCGGATAGAATGTCTGCAGAGGTCTCGTCAAACTTTCTTCTTATTCATAGAGTCCAATTCGGATACGATAGAAAAGTTTATCAATAAGCAATATATCAGCGATTTTGCTGGGCAGGTAGATCAGTTGGAAGATCGTTACCTTGGCATGGTAGAGGCCGCGAGTTCGAATCTCGCCCTGTCCACCACTTTTATTCCCTTTTAATCTGTGGCCTTATAGGCTGAAAATTCTGCATATTCTTGTATTTTGGCATAGCATCCGCTGCCC
>CALUNK010000074.1 GCA_944321985.1 Candidatus Methanomethylophilaceae archaeon | reverse complement strand
TCAGTCCGGTCGTCTCAGTGTCGAGGACGTAGATCTCATCCGGAGGTATCTCGTCGAGCGAAGCGATCCTGAATCCCTTGGGATTGGACGGGTCCCTCTCGTACGTCCTGAAACCGCTCATACGGACCACAACGGACAACCATAATATGAATGGTGCGATGCCCACGCATGAGGTACGGGAGAACGGTGCGGGGGACGTTCGTCTCAAGACCGAACAGGTTCGTAGCGGAAGTGGACATCAGCGGAACTGTCGAAACCGTCCACGTCAAGAACACCGGCAGGTGCAAGGAGATCCTGGTTCCGGGAGCCGAGGTAATACTGGAGGACTCCGAGAACGCGAGGAGGAGAACGCGTTACGACCTCATCGCCGCCTACAAGAACGGAATCCTCATCAACATCGATTCCCAGGCGCCCAACCAGGCGTTCTCTGAGTTCATCCACCGTTCGGGACTCTTCGGAGACGTTCCCAGGGTGTTCCCGGAACATGTTCACGGGGACTCGCGCTTCGACTTCTACATCGAATCGGACGATAGACGGATATTCATCGAGGTCAAAGGCGTCACCAAGGAGATGGACGGCGTGTGCATGTTCCCCGACGCACCGACGGAAAGAGGTCTCAAACACATTAAAGGTCTGGAGAGATGCCTCTCCGAAGGGTACGAGGCCTACATCGCCCTCGTAGTGCAGATGAAAGGGATGAGGGAGTTCGTACCAGATTACGCCATCCACGAGGAGTTTGGAAAGGAGATGGAGACAGCAGAGTCATTGGGTGTCGGGGTGCTAGTGTATGACTGCATAGTGACCGAGGATTCGATGACGGTGGACTCTCCGATTCCCCATCGCTACGCTCACTCGTAATCCTCATAATGGTGAGACCTAGAGCGCTTCTTCCTCTCCGCCGGGTCCGCATCCTCCAATGTCCTGATGAGCCTCAGGTACTCGGAGACCGCCTTCTCCTGATCGTTGATCATCTGATGGACCAGGTAGACGTTCTTCATTGTCGGATTCGCCTGCATGAAGCTGCCGTTGTCCGGTTCTTCACGGATCATCGAAATCACCAGCAGACGCATGGACTTGGTGCCCACACGGGAATCCTCGTATCCCATGACGGCATCCAACGCAGCCTCACCGTAGGAGGTTGCGTTGAGATACTTCATGACGGCCTCGGCGATCTCCGGATAATACACAAAATCCACATTTTCAACAAGTTTCGAAAAATCGTGCCTCAGCACCTCTTGGAAATGTCCATATCTCTTAATCTTGGAAATGCCGACATCGGCGACGAGCTCGGAGGGCGTGTACATGTCCCTCATGTCGCTGACCTTGAATGTCGAGTCCACCTGGAATTTGCGAACGGTTTTGCCGTTCGGGGTGACGACCATGTTCTTTCTGACCAGGTACAGATCTATGTCCGGCTGTATCAGACGGTTGTACCTGAGGATCTTTCTCGCCTCGTCCCTCTTGAGACGGCTCTCCTTGTTACCTCTCACGATGGTGTCGAGGAACAGGACTATGATGATCAGGGCGATGTTGTTGCAGAAGATGTTGTTGACGTAGTCGCCCAGAGTCCATACCTCTCCTATAGCGACGACCGCTAAGAACATGATCAGGCTGGTTACCAGAACGACGATCACGGACAATCCGACGACGGACAGCTCGTGCGAACGCTCGACAGACGATGCCCTGGTCTTCTTGTAGGCGGGATCCAGACCCCTCGTAGGTGATTTGGCCCTGATCGAGGAGACCACCCTGTCGAGTTTCTCCTTGGATGAGGCGCCGGACTTTCCGGATTTCGCCCTGCTGCTCCCGCCTAGATCAGGCATCTTGATGCTCAAATTCCGCACCTCCCGGTAAGGACCCCCCTGATGTTCTCCTGTGTCTCCTCGGCGGTACAGGTGGTGTTCACCATGTAGACCTCGCACTCGGCGAGGTATCTGGCGAAGAACGCTTTCCTGAGCTCCGCCCTTCTCAGGTCGCAGACTAGCTGGTGCGGATTGCAGAACCCTTCGACCGACAGGTAGTCCAGAGCCTCCTGGGCGGTGACGCGGTAGACCGTCCTGCTGTCCTTACTGTCACGCTTCAGGAGGAACACATACCTCATGGAGGTGCTCCTGATGACCGAACCTTCCCCGGCCACCCATCTGACATTGCCTATCCCGCGGCCCTTGTTGTCGAACCTCACCTCCCTGACTAGGGGCTTGTACTCCTCCCAGACATCACCGATGTCGGCGTCGATGTAGCAGTTCTTCTCGGAACCCTCGATATAGGGCCTTCCGCATCCGAAAGAAACGAAGTACCAGTCGTCGGAAATCAAGTGGGCGTTCTCAATCCTGAGAAGGCCCCATGACTGGGTTGTCTTCCCGGTCTTGGACGGTGCGATGAGCGTCACACCGTATCCGTCTATGTCCAGGGCCGCCCCGTGGACTGAGTACGTTTCATGGGCGTCCTCGAGAATGTTCCCGGCCATTCCCAGGGCAATGCTCTTTATCCATCCGTAGTAGTCGAAGTTGAACAGGAACATGGTGTAGGACGAGATATCGTACTCCGCATGGAGATCGGTGTCTGGGTCGTCTATGCAGTAGACCTTCGCATGCGAACGGACAGAATCGGACATATGGTAGAAGTTATCCTGCCACATGTCCAGGTATTCGCGATTGGATGTGTAGAGCTGCACGCATACGCCATTGATGTCCGCTTTGGATGTGTAGAAGTTCATTTTGGAACAGCGGTTGCGGAGCTCCGCCGTCCTCCCTGAATCGATGTCGACGATTCTGTAGACCATGTTCCTCCTCTTGACATGGGAGTCGAATTATTTTATTGGTTTCATATCGCCAGTGCATGAACGGATTCGCTACATTGGAAATCCAGACGAACGGCGGCCAGGACATCGTTGACATAACCTCCGAGGTCAGACGCGTTGTCAAAGATAGCGGCATATCCGAGGGGCTGTGCCTGGTCTTCTCCATGCATACGACCGCCGGCGTGACCATCAACGAGAACGCTGATCCGGATGTCAAGAGAGACCTGATCTCCGGCCTCTCCCGGGCTTTCCCCGAGAGGGACGACTACAGGCACGTCGAAGGGAACTCGCACTCCCATCTGCGCACGTCATGCGTGGGACCTTCCCAGACCCTCATCGTCTCCGACGGGGACTTAGTCCTCGGCACCTGGCAGGGAATATTCCTTTGTGAGTTCGACGGACCCCGCAGAAGACGCATTGCAGTCAAGGTCTGTGAGATGTGAGACCACATCGTTCTGCGGGACTATGACCTGGATGCACTGGTGCTGTGCACCCCATTCTGCCAGGGAACTCAGGACCGGGACTATCGAACGACCCTTCGGCGTCAGAGAGTACTCGACCTTCACCTTCCCGTCAGGGACCACGGTACGGGTTACCATGCCGTCCGATTCGAGCTCCTTCAGCTGCTTGGACAGTATTCTGGAGGTGATCTCCCCGATCTTCTTCTGGAGCTCCGAGAAGCGCAACGTCCCGTCCATGTACAACATGCAGATGATGGTGCCCTTCCACCTTCCCTCTATCACGGACATCGCCGCGTCAATGGAACAGTTGTAACGAGCGTTCTGTGGGCTCATGATTCTGCAGTATCATTTAGATATTTAATAAACTTATGAAACCACATTTAAATATGATGCGTCTATTCGTATCATTTGGATACTATGTCAAAAATCACAGCAATCGTTGCTTCCCCCAGGAAGAATGGAAACTGCGTCGCAATCGTCGATAAGATGGCCGAGACCGCCAAAGCAGCTGGTAACGAAGTCGAGATATTCTACCTCAACCAGCTCGATGCCAAAGGCTGTCAGGCATGCATGGGCTGCAAGAAGGCCGGCAAGTGCGTCAGGAAGGATGGCTTGACCCCTGTTCTCGAGTCCGTGGCAAAC
This sequence comes from Candidatus Methanomethylophilaceae archaeon, assembly GCA_944321985.1. GTDB lineage: Archaea > Thermoplasmatota > Thermoplasmata > Methanomassiliicoccales > Methanomethylophilaceae > Methanoprimaticola. The sequence goes on along the minus strand of CALUNK010000074.1, from coordinate 3,304 downwards.
TGCGACTCCGTGATTCTCGCCACCCCGGACTACTTCGGACAGTCCACATCCCAGTACAGGATGTTCGAGGACAGGATGTACGGATTCGTCAGAGGAGACTTCACCTGCGCCATCGATCCCAAGAAACTCGCCATCGTCATCACTTCTGGTTCAGGAGCCGGAGCCACCAACATCGAGACCATGATTAAGAACGTCATGGCGAACTATTTCAAGTTCGAGCCCATGGGGAGCATCGTCTTCTCCGAGGCACAGAGTGGCCCCGCCAAGGACAGCGCGGAGGTCATGGCCGCTGCCGAGGAGCTGGCCAAAAAGCTCTGACAGAGGTAAGAAGGATGGGAAGAACCGCAGTCATCTACGCTACTGGATTGACGAAGAACACTAAGAAAGTCGCAGAGTACATCGCTAAGAAGATCGGCGCCGACATCTTCAACCTGAAGGAGATCACGCTGATCAACCTCACCGAGTACGACACCGTGATCTTCGGAACAGGCATACACGCCGGCAAGCCCTACAAGCAGGTTGTAGAATTCATCGACAAGAACAAGGATGCGTTGATGCAGAAGAAGCAGTACCTGTTCATCGAGTGCATGTACAACGGCGAGAAGGGCGATGCACAGCGTGATGCGATCGCCCAGGAACTGGGCATAAAGAACGCAGTGTACTTCAACAAGAAAGATAACGAGATGAACGAGGCGGGATTCCCCAAGGCCGTTGACGAATTCATCGCAAGGCTGTGAACATGGACGCAGTGTTGTTCCTGATTGTCTATGTGGTCCTGAACATCATCGCTCTGGCGATGTACGTCTGGGACAAACACAAAGCGAAGACGGACAAATGGCGTACTAAAGAGTCCACTCTCCTCGTAGCGGCCCTCATCGGCCCTTGGGGTGCGGTCGCCGGTATGAAGTTGGCCAGACACAAGACGCTGAAGTTGAAGTTCAAGCTGGTCTACGTCTTCCTGGTACTCCACATAGTCATCCTGGCGTATCTCGTGTACTCCGGGATGCTAACTATCTGAAAACCGGGGGAGCCATCCCCCGTTTCAAAACCCCTTCCCTCAGTTCTGATCGAGACCGTACAACCTGCGGACGTCGGTCTCGTCACCCTTGTGTCCAAGCAGGACGACGCGGCTGTCCTCGCGCTCCTTGATGATCTCCATGCCTATCCTGTCCCCGAGCTGTTTCGAGAAGTCCCTGATCTCGGCAAAGGACGGCATGCAGGACATGGACAACCTCATCCTGGAGCTTCCCACGAACACATATCCCTTGGGCTCCACGAGGTCGGGATCGGCGATCCTGTCCAGAGCGGCGTATTCATCCACCCATCCGAAGTTCTCTCCCTTCACAAGGGTGTGCCTGATTACCGTACGGGTATCGAGGGACGGCATCAACTCGAGGGTCCTCATCAGACGCTGCCACCCGTCGGATATCTTCGGCCTACAGACCCGCCTGTAGATCTCCTCGTTGGGAGCGGCCACGGTAACGTAAAGTTGCATCGGCAAGGTGTCGAGCTCCGCCAACCTGTCCGGGTAGGTTCCATTGGTTACCATGAAAGTGGTCATTCCGCGACTGTGACACTCCCTGATGAACTCCGACAGATACGGGTAGGTGATGGGCTCCCCTGCCAGGGATATTGCCACCTGATTGGGATTCCTTGCCTCCTCGTACATCTTCAGATCGCATCTGGGATCGCCCTTGAACCCTGAGACGAGTTTCCTCTGCTCCTCTATCAGCGCATCGAGCATCTCCCTGGGCTCCGCCCAGTCCTTCACCTCGAAATCCTTGTCCTGGACCCTCCAGCAGAACGTGCACATGTGACTGCACTCGTTGAGTGCCGGAGTCATCTGAAGGCACCTGTGGGACTGGATCCCGTAGAAATCCTGCTTGTAGCAGCACCTGCCGCGGATCATGCTCTCCTTCATCCAGTGGCAGAGCTTGACGGCGGAGTGGTCCTTGTACAGCCTGTACTGCTGCTTGATGAGCTGATCGTGGTAGGCCTGGTCCATGTTATCAGAAATCGAAGAGGCTCCTCTGCCCTTTAGCTTTTGTCGGTTTGGCCACCTGCTGCTCCGCCGCCGATGTGGACTTGAGCTTTGGCTTAGGTGCCTGGTCTGACGGAGGGATAGCCCCACGTTTCGATTCTGGAATCACGATGGACACCTTTGACGATTCTCCTGGAACCGCTGTTGATATCCTCTTGAGTCTGGCCTCCTCCACCTCCTTCATCACTGAGGTCACGGCCTTGGAATCGGGTTTCTTGGCCATCAGCAAACCGAGTTCGTCGGCATCCAGATCGAGTCTGTCCGTGAGTGACGCGCGAAGCTCGGCATCGTTTGAGATGAGGGCCCTGACGTACGGGACCACGTCGTTCTGTACGCGACGGGTGGTGGTATGGAGATGTTCGGCAAGTTTGAGGTATATGGATCCCCTGATCATACGGACCTTCCTGCTCCGAGACATGCGTCCCAGGTACGACGGGAAGTTCAACCTGGTTCCAGGTCTTGAACGCGTCCGCTTGGAAGCGCACACACCGAACGTCATCAGGTCCTTCGCATAGGACCAGAACCTGTAGTACTGACGGCGATAGACCCTGCTCATGAATATGTCGGCACGGGACAGCTTCTCGTAACCGCGGATAAGGTCCCCGACGTCCGTGCATTCGTTGGGCATGTTCTCGTCTATCCACATGAGGACCATGTCCGGATCCTCGTCGACCTCCATCGCCTTTCTCCTGGCCTCGGATGGATCTCCACCCAGGAACACCGCCTTCATCAGATCGTAGATGTCCGAACGTGTGTCCCTGGGCGATAGCTCCTCCGCCATTTCCAAAGTGACAGTGTCCTGGCCGAGTGCCAGGGACTCAAGGTTCCTAACAGCAGCGCGCATATCCCCGCTGGCGTTCTCAGCGATCAGCTCCATCGCCGCTGGTTCCACATCGACGCCTTCGGCCTCTGCTATCCTGTACAGTGCCTTGACGATGGTCCCCGCCTGGGGCTTCTTAAATGTTATCTGAAGCGTGCTGTCGTTGACAGCGCTGCTCTTCCTGCTAAGCTCGTAGAAGTCGTTGACTATGAGAACAACGGGCTGACACGTTTCCTTGATGAGCGTGTTGACCACAGGCATCGCGCCCTTGTCGCTGTTACCGTAGAAATTGTCGGCCTCGTCCAGGACAATAAGCTTGCGACCGCCTTCTGTCGACCTCGTGAACGATCCGTCATCCCTGAAAGTCTCAAACCTGGATCCTCTCAGTGCAACAGCCTCCAGCGCCTTTCCAGTGCGCTGATCGGAGGCGTTCATCTCGATTA
>CALUNK010000073.1 GCA_944321985.1 Candidatus Methanomethylophilaceae archaeon | reverse complement strand
CGCGCCACGTTCCAGTCCAAGTACAGGGACATCTTCAAGGGATCCGCCAGGTGGGACGCCGTCCCCTGCGAGGACTCCCCGCTGTTCGCCTGGGACGAGGACTCCACCTACATCCGCAACCCCCCGTTCTTCGACGACATCTTCGAGGAGCCCGAGATCAGGAGCATCAACCGCGCCAGGTGCCTCGCCAAGCTGGGCGACTCCATCACCACCGACCACATATCCCCCGCCGGGGCGTTCTCCAAGGACACGGACGCCGGCAGGTACCTCATGTCCAAGGGCGTCGAGCCCAAGGACTTCAACTCCTACGGATCACGCAGGGCCAACCACGAGGTCATGGTCAGGGGAACCTTCGCGAACGTCAGGCTCAGGAACCTCCTGGTCCCCGGAAGCGAGGGCAGCTGCTCCGTCTACCACCCCGACGGCACAGTCGACACCATCTTCGAGACGTCCCGCAGGTACGAGGAGGACATGACCCCCCTGATCATCCTCGCCGGAAAGGAGTACGGGACAGGTTCCAGCAGGGACTGGGCGGCCAAGGGCCCGCTCCTTCTTGGGGTGAGGGCGGTCATCGCCGAGTCCTTCGAGAGGATCCACAGGTCGAACCTGGTGGGCATGGGAATCGTGCCCCTGCAGTACCTCCCCGGACAGAACGCGGAGACCCTCGGACTGAACGGCACCGAGACGTTCGACATCGACCTGGAGGACCTCGAGCCCAAGTGCGCCGTCAGGGTCACCGCCTACAGGGACGGCCAGAAGCTGGAGTTCGACACCCTGTGCAGGGTCGATGTGCCAGCTGAGGTTGACTACATCGCCAACGGCGGGATCCTCCAGTACGTGCTGAGGAGGATGCTCCAGTGAAACGACCGGGGTCGGGGCTCTGCCCCTCCCCGGGATCTTCGTATCGGTACGACATCGCGACTCCGTTCTCCGATGCCGTTCGACCCTTTTCTCACGAACCGCTTCCATCCCGCTGCCCCCACTCCTCAGTCGATTGGAAATCCCACGGGACAGGCGTTTTTGGTATGCTCCAGGATGGATTCTATCGACTCCCCCTGGACAACGCCCGGAATCGTAAGGTTTAAGGTAGAATCGATATAAGCCCGCTTCCGGAAGTGCTACATTGGTCGGAACGGGAATCGATGCAGTGTACCTTATCCTCCTTTTCGTTCCGGCCATCGCCGGGATGCTCCTCGGACTCGTGAAGGCCTCCGGCAGGATCCCCGTTGCGCTCTGCGCCGTCTCCTGTGTGATCGGGATGCTCTGCTACCCGTACCATGTGTACAGCCCGGACCTCGCCTACGAGATCCCGGTGGGCTCTTACCTTGGAAGCTACGCGGTCTCCTTCGACCAGCTCGGCTCCTTCTTCATATCCATATCCTCGACGGTCTTCCTGATGATCGTCATCCACATGTCCCACTCCGGGCACGGGTACACCCCCGGATACTCCGGCATGTGCTCGGCCCTCTTCCTCTCGGTGACCCTGTGCATGTGCGCGGAAACAGCGATACTGCTCCTGATGGCCTGGGAGGCCGTCTCCATGGTCACCTTCCTCATGGCCCGCGCTGGCATGGACGAGGGGGCCAGGTGGAGGTTCCTTGCGGTCACCCACATAGGAGGCCTGGTCCTGATGGCCGTATACGGCTACATGTGGGTCGTATCAGGCAGCGGACACCTCGGCGACTGGGACGGTCTCGGAACCGTCCTCGGGCAGGGGACCTCCATGGCCCTGGCACTGCTGCTCTTCATAGGGTTCGGAACCAAGCTGGGAACAGTCCCGTTCCACGCGTGGATGCCGGACATGTACGCCGCATCTCCCACACACACGACCGCCCTGCTCACCACAGTGTGCTCGAACGCCGCCGTGCTGATGCTGTTCAGAGCGGTGTACTCGTACATCGGGGCCGACGGCCTCACCGATATCGGCATGGTCGTGTGCCTGCTCTCCGCCGTCACCGCCCTCTGGGGTGCCATGGAGTCCATGGTGCAGACGGAGCCCAAGAGGATCCTGGCATACTCCAGCATGGAGAACATGGCCCTGGTGACCATGTGCCTGTCGATGGGACTCATATTCTGGAACAGCAGCTCCAGCCTGACGGCCCTCGTGACCCTGGCCGGACTGCTCCACGCCTTGAACCACTCCGTCTTCAAGTCCCTCATGCTCCTAGCGGTTGACTCCGTGGAGGATGTCACGGGCGAGAGGAAGATCGACAGGATGGGCGGGCTCGCCAGGGTCCTGCCCGCACTGTCCGCGGTCGCCCTCGTCGGTGTGGCCTCCCTGGCCGCCATCCCGCCGATGAACGGGTTCATCAGCGAGTGGCTCATGCTCCAGTCCCTCATCGGGACCAACGCCATCTCCTCCGACCTCAGGGTCGCCATGCCGCTGCTGATCGCGATGATGGGGGTCTGCGGCATGATTGTGGCCACATCCTACGCCAGGCTGTTCGGGTTCATGTTCCTGGGCCGCCCCAGGTCACAGGGGGCCGCCGACCCCAGACCGCTCAGGAAGGGCTCGATCTCCCCGATGGTCATCCTCGCGCTGCTGTGCATCGGCATGGGGATGCTGTCCTACCCGATCATGAACGTCGTGTCCGAGGGGGCGTGCCTGACCGCCGGCATCGACGCGTCCTACAGGGACGGGATGTCCGGGAGCCTGGAACCCCTGACCCTGGGCATCATGATCCTCGGGACAGTCGCCGTGGTGTACGCCGCGTCCAGGCTCCTGTCCAGAAGGGAGGAGGAGACGGACACGTGGGGATGCGGAGGGACCCTGGACGAGAGGATGCAGTACTCCTCCGAGGGATTCTCCCAGCCCATCGTCAGGGTGTTCCACCCGTTCTACGGAGACACCTCCTCGATAGAGAACGGCCGCTACCTGACCAGGTTCCAGGAACCGTTCGTAAAGTACATCTACAACCCGCTGGGCACTGCGATATACAGGGTGTCCAGACAGATCACCCGTGTGCAGACCGGCAACATCCAGTCATACCTCGGGTACATTCTGGTGACCCTCGTGGTCGCGCTGATGGCGGTGAGGCTGATTTGATCGCCGTCGAGATCCTCCAGACGGTGCTGCTGGTGGCCGTGGCCCCCCTGATGGCGGGGTTCGTTTCCAAGGTCAAGGCGGGAATGCAGAACCGTCCGGGATCCAGCATCCTGCAGCCCTACAGGGACCTGGCGAAGCTTTGCCGCAAGGACAGGGCGGTCTCGCGCAGCTGTTCATGGCTATTCCGCCTGGTCCCGGTCGTATGCATGGCATCCATGCTCATACTGGCCGCCATGACCCCGTTCTTCTACACCGGCGTCCTTGCCCCGTACGGCGGGCTGGTCACCGTGGTCTACATGTTCACCATGTACCGCTTCGCCATGGTCCTGGGCGGGCTCGAGGGAGGGAGCACGTTCGGCGGCATGGGAAGCAGCCGCGAGATGATGATGTCGGTCCTGATAGAACCGTCGCTGCTGCTGGGCATCGCGACGCTGGCTGTACTCTCTGGTGCCGGCACGGACATGGGGGACATCTCGGAGACGATAGCCTCCATGGGCATCGCCGCCGTGGGTCCGGCGCTCATACTGGCCGCGTGCTCCTTCATGATCACCCTCCTGGCCGAGAACGCCAGGATACCCTTCGACAACCCCACCACCCACCTGGAGCTCACCATGGTCCACGAGGCGATGATCCTCGAGTACTCCGGCCGCGACCTCGCCATGATGGAGTACTCGTCCATGCTGAGGATGAACCTGTTCATGGCCCTCCTCGGATCGCTCTTCCTGCCCTGGGGCATATCCAGCACCGGTGAGCCGGTGTCCCTCCTGGTCTCACTGGCCCTTGCCTTCGTGAAACTGCTGACGGTCGCCTTCGTCGTGGCATTGGTGGAGTCGGTGCTGTGCAAATCGAGACTGTTCAAGGTTCCGAACCTGTTGACGGTCTCGTTCGCGCTATCGCTGATCGCCATGATCTCCCTGTACATCCTGTGAGGAATCCAAAATGGACCAACTGATTACGATGAACCTTGTGGACCTCTGCGCCGTCCTGATGCTGCTCACCTCCGTGATGGCGGTGGCCACCACGCGCATGAAGCCCCTGATCACGCTGTTCTCACTGCAGTCGGTCTTCCTTGCCGCGGAGGCGTTCATCGTCGCCTACACCTCCGGGGAGTCGCACATCTACATCATGTGCGGCCTCACCCTGGCCCTCAAGGTAGTCGTGATGCCCAAGATGCTTCTCTACATCATGGGGAAGATCCACGTGGACAAGGAGATCGACCTGAGCATAGGCATACCCGGATCCCTGCTGGCGTCAGGATTCATGATATTCGTCTCGTACTACATCGCCGAGCCCCTGATCTCCACCATGGAGACCGTCGAGAGGAACTGCCTCGCCATCTCCCTGTCGATAATCCTCATCGGGCTGCTGATGATGTGCACCCGCAGGAAGGCCATCACCGAGACCATCGGGCTGCTGATGATGGAGAACGGACTGTTCCTCGGGGCGATAGCCCTCTCGCACGGGATGCCGCTCATCGTCGAGATCGCGGCGTTCTTCGACGTGATGGTCGTGATCATCATCATAGGCATCTTCGCCAACAGGATCAACAAGTCGTTCAACTCGGTAGACACATCGTTCCTCAGGAGGCTGAAGGAATGATCCCCTCCCTCGCGGTCCTGATCGCCGCCATGGTGGTGTCATCCGCCCTCTGCATCGGACTGAGGCGGAGCAGGCACGTCTCCGCGGTCATGCCGGCATGCGCGTTCGTCCTTTTCGCACTCTGCCTCTGGGTGTGCATCCCCGTACTGCGCGGAGAGACGATCGACGACGGCTTGTTCTGGATGGACCCGCTGTCCGCCGTGTTCATGACCCTCGTCGGGTTCATCGGGTTCCTGGCGTCACTCTACTCCCGGGCCTACATCGGACTGGAGGCGGAGGAGGGGGTCGTGTCGAGGAAGGAGAACGGGATCTACTACTCCCTGCTCATCGTGTTCATCTCGGTCATGATGCTGACGTTCACGGTCAGGTCCATGGCCGTGGTATGGCTCGGCATAGCCGCCACCACGCTGGTGTCCACCTTCCTGGTCGGGTTCTACAGCCGGGAGGAGTCGACCGAGGCCGCATGGAAGTACATAATACTGTGCTCGGTCGGGATGACCATCGCCCTGTTCGGGCTCACGCTGGTCTATGCGTCCACGGTCGGCGTCATCGACTCCGACTCGGCTCTGGACTGGCCTTCGCTGATGGAGCACGCCTCCGAGCTGGACCCCAACATGATGAGGATGGCGATGATCCTGATCATCGTCGGGTTCGGGACCAAGGTCGGGTTCGTCCCCATGCACACATGGCTCCCGGACGCCCACAGCCAGGCGCCCAGCCCCATCAGCGGCCTGCTGTCCGCCGTCCTGTTGAACTGCGCGATGTACGGGATACTCAGGTTCTACGGCGTATCCGAGTCTCTGGACCCGGGCTTCGCCTCCACGGTCATGCTGGTGTTCGGACTCGTGTCCCTGGGCGCGGCCGCGTTCTTCATCGTGTCCTCCAGGGACCTCAAGAGGATGCTGGCCTATTCCAGCATAGAGAACATGGGGTTGATCGCCATTGGCTTCGGAATCGGCACCCCTGTGGCCATAGCGGCGGCGATCCTGCAGATGACCGCCCACTCCGTCACGAAGCCGATACTCTTCTTCTCCGCCGGCAACATCATACAGTCGTACGGCACCCGCGAGATGAGCAGGATCCGCGGGGTTTACAGATCTATGCCGTTCACCGCTGCCGCGATGACCGTCGGGACCCTGTCGATAGTCGGTTGCCCGCCCTTCGCGGTGTTCGTGGGAGAGCTCTCCCTGATGCTGGGCGCGCTGGACGCGGGCATGTCGTGGACGGTGGCCGTGATGATAGTGCTCCTGGCGATAGTGTTCGCGGGGATGGCGAGGAACGTGTTCCCGATGCTGTCCGGCGAGCCTCCCGAGTACGCGAGGGACCTGAAGGGGTTCAGCAGGACGGCCCCCCTGGTCGTCCTGATAGTCGCGACGACCGCCCTGGGGCTGTTCATGCCCGATGCGGTCGTCCAATGCCTGGAGAACGCCGCATCTTCCGTGACGGGGGTGTTCTCCTGATGTCCGACATCGAAACGGACCGCGAGGGCTTCAGGCCATCGGCCGTGGACCTCTCGGACGAGGGGTACCGCCTCATGGACATGTTCGCCTCCGAGCCCGTGGGAGACCAGGGCGAGATCAACGCGCTTTTCAGAAAGGGCCCCGAGGTGGTCAGGCTCTGGTACCGCACGGACGGGCGCGGGGTCACACTGTCCAGAGACATCCCCTGCGCGTCCCCGTTCGAGAGGAGGATGGCGGAGATGTCCGGGATCGCTTTCGACATGGGGATGGACCCCATCGTCTACCGCAGGAGGGGTGACGGCCATCCGCTGCAGAAGGCGCCCTACGACAGGTCGACCGAGGTGCGTGTCCCGCTGAGGCCCCACAGGACCGTCGGGGACGACGTGTTCGAGATACCCGTGGGCCCGGTCCACGCCGGGATCATCGAACCCGGCCATTTCCGGTTCAGCGTGGCGGGGGAACCCGTCATAGAGCTGAACCCCAGCCTGGGATACACCCACCGCGGCGTCGAGAAGCTCATGGAGGTCCCCGCCGACAGGGACGTGTCCCGCCTGGTGGAGAGGATCTCCGGCGACACGTGCGTGGCGAACTGCATCGCGTACTCCGAGATCATGGAGTCCGACACCCGCATACCTCGCAGAGCCAAGGTCATACGCGTCCTGATCGCGGAGATGGAGAGGCTCTACAACCACATCGGTTCGGTCGCTGGGATATGCACGGACACGGCGTTCAACGTCCCCTCCGCCATCGGCTCCGGCCTTCAGGAGAGGGTCTTCAGGATGAACGCCAGCCTGACCCACCACAGGCAGCTCATGAACTGCGTTGTCCCCGGCGGCGTACGCAGGGACATCCCGGATTCGAGACTCAGGGAACTGGACGACTTCCTGATCAGGCTAAAGTTCGAGCTCGCCGACATGACCGACCTCATGATGGACAGCCCGTCACTGCAGGACCGCCTCGAGGGCACGGGCGTCCTGAAGAGGGACGCCGCCGAATCCATAGGGGCCGTCGGACCCGTGGCGAGGGCGAGCGGGATCGCCTCCGACGTCCGCAAAGAGAGGCCGTACGAATGCTACGAAGAGCTCGGCCTGAACCTCTGCCATGACGACAGGGGCGATGTCAACGCCAGGACCCTGGTGAGGATTTGGGAGATCTACGAGACGATAAGCCTGGTGCATCAGTGCGCCGAGATGCTGGAGCCGGGGGAGACCCGTGTGAGGG
>CALUNK010000072.1 GCA_944321985.1 Candidatus Methanomethylophilaceae archaeon | reverse complement strand
CGTCTACCCTCATACCCCGTTCCTCCGGATCTCGTCCCTGACCTCGTCGAGCATGGCGTCGGCCAGGGAGGTCTTGCCAAGGAGTCCGTAGACGGATGAGAACACGACCGCCGAGGTCCTGACGGCCCCTCCGGTGCGGTGGTTCATGTGGAACTCGATCTTCCCCATCAGGAGCTCGGACACCTTCGGGAGGAGCCCCGCCGAGTCGATGACCTCCAGGGCGTCGTCGGTGGAGATGCAGTCCAGTATCCTCAGGACGGTCGGCATGTCGGCGCCCGCTATTGCGGCGTTGGACGCCAGGACCTCCATCCTGGCATCGGCGTTCCTCGAGTGGGTGTTCATGATGCCCGCCGCGAGCTTGACCGCCTTGCCCAGGTTCGAGACCAGGACCACGTCGGTCCCCAGCACGCAGGCGTGGTCCAGCATCTCCCCCACGAAGTTGCTGCATTTGACGGCGAATTCCGCGTCGATCCCGGGGATGTTGTCGCTGAAGTCCTTCCCGTAGTTGCCCGGGACCACCAGAAGCACCCTGTTCCCGGCGGCCGCGCGCATGTTCATCTCGGTCTTCACCGTGTCGATGAGGGCCGTCTCGCTCATGGGCTCCACTATCCCGCTGGTGCCGAGGATGGAGATCCCTCCCACGATCCCCAGGCGCGGGTTGAAGGTCTTCGCGGCTATCGCCTCCCCCTCGGGGACGGATATAATTGCCGAGAAGCCCCCACCGTAGGAGAGTGCGGAGGCGACGTCTTCGAGCGCCTCCCTGATCATGCTGCGGGGGACCCTGTTGATGGCGGCGTTCCCGGGCGGTTGGTCCAGCCCCTTGCGGGTAACGCGCCCCACGCCCGTCCCCCCGTCTATCTCGATACCGGCGTCCGTGAGCCTCACCTCGGAGTATACCAGGGTGCCGTGCGTGGCGTCGATGTCATCCCCGCCGTCCTTCCTGACGGCGCATCTGGCACATCCCCCGTCGAAGGTCAGGTCCTCCACGGGGAGGTCGAGGGTTATGCCCTTCGGGGTGCGTATGGTCACCGAGGTTACGGGCTCCTGGGAGAGCAGGGCGAGCGCGGCCGCCTTAGATGCGGCGGCGGCGCATGTTCCGGTCGTGTGCCCCCTCCTCATCCTCTTGTTGTTGACGTAGGTGTAGAGCTCGGAGCATCCTGTCATTTGTGTCCACCAACCGGTATCCCCCATATTAATACAGTATATGGATAATGCTGATTGGATACATCCGCCAACTTATAATAGTTGGGTTACCATCGCTCATCCGACCCATAGGAGCGGAAACAATGGCTGGCAAGCTGTACGGCATCGGCGTCGGCCCCGGTGACACCGGGCTGATGACGCTGAGGGCCAAGGAGGTTCTGGAGGGGTGCGGCGTTATTGCCTATCCCGTGAAGAAGCCCGGAGAGGGAAGTGTGGCACTCGAGATCATCAAGCCGGTGGTGGACATCTCGGAGAAGAGCATCGAGGAGTTCCTGTTCAGCATGGACCCGGACGACTCCGTCAGGGAGAGGTGCCGCGCGGAGGCCCTCGACAAGATGTGCAGGCTCCTCGACAACGGGGAGGACATCGCGATGGTGACCCTGGGGGACGTCGGCGTGTACAGCACGTACATGTACATCGACAGGGACATAAGGGCCAGGGGTTACGACACGGAGGTCATCCCCGGCATCCCGTCGTTCTGCCACGGCGCTGCGCTGGCAGGCGTTCCGCTCATGATCGGCAACGAGGGGCTCGCCGTGGTCCCGGTGGCCAAGGAGAACTCCAAGCTCCTGGAGGACGCGCTGGACAACTTCGACAACGTCGTCGTCATGAAGGCGTTCAAGTCCATCGGCCTGATCACCGACCTGATGGAATCCAGGGGGATCCCGGTCGAGAGGGCAACCGTGGTCAGCAACGTCGGCATGGAGGGCGAGTACGTGGGGCCGATGGTCCGCGACAGGGACTACGGGTACTTCACCACGGTCATCATCAAGAAGAAGGGGTGACTAATTCATGATAACATTCATCGGAGCGGGTCCTGGGGACCCCGAACTGCTCACACTGAAAGGCAAGAGGCTCATCGACGAGGCCGACGTGATAATCTACGCCGGCTCGCTGGTGAACCCCGAGGTCCTGGCGGATCACAAGGAAGGTGCCAAGATCTACAACAGCGCCCTCATGGACCTTGACGAGGTCATCGACGTCATGGAGAAGGCTGAGAGGGAGGGCAAGAAGTGCGTCCGCGTGCACACCGGGGACCCGGCGATCTACGGCGCCCACAGGGAGCAGATGGACAGGCTCGACGAGCTCGGCATCACCTACGAGGTCGTCCCCGGGGTCTCGTCGTTCCTCGGCACCGCGGCGGTCCTCAACAGGGAGTACACCATGCCCGGCAAGAGCCAGACCGTCATCCTCACCAGGATGGAGGGCAGGACGCCCATGCCGCCGGGGGAGAAGCTCCCGGACCTGGCGAGGCACCACGCGTCCATGGTCATCTTCCTCTCCATAGGGTTCATGGACGAGATGGTGAAGCAGCTGGAGGAGGGAGGGTACGAGCCCACCACCCCCGTCGCCGTCGTCTACAAGGCCACCTGGCCGGACCAGAAGATCGTCACCGGGACCCTGGCGGACATCGCCCAGAAGGTCAGGGACGCTGGGATAAAGAAGACCGCGCTGACTGTCATCGGCGACTTCCTCGGCGACGAGTACGAGCTCTCCAAGCTCTACGACAAGCACTTCACGACCGAGTTCCGCAAGGGGAGGGAGTGATCCGCATGTCCAGGGGAAGACTCCATGTTGTCGGGTTCGGGCCAGGAGGGCACGAGCACATGACGTTCAAGGCAGCCCAGGTCATACAGGACGCGGATGTCGTGACGGGCTACACGACCTACATCAACATGCTGAAACCCATCTTCCCAGAGAAGGAGTACAAGGCCACTGGGATGATGAAGGAGGTCGAGAGGTGCAGGATGGCCATCGAGGACGCCATGTCCGGAAGGGATGTTGCAATAGTTTCCAGCGGCGACTCCGGCATCTACGGCATGGCCGGCATCGTCTACCAGCTAGCTGACGAGATGGGGGCGGACATAGATATCGACACTGTGCCCGGGATGACCGCCGCCTCCACGGCAGCCTCCGTCCTGGGTGCGCCCCTGATGCACGACATCTCGATAATCAGTCTCTCCGATCTCATGACGCCCATAGACCTCATCATGAAGAGGGTCGAATGTGCCGGGGAGGGGGATTTCGTCGTGTGCCTCTACAATCCCAAGAGCAAGACGAGGACCGAGTACCTCAACGAGGCAAGAAACATACTTCTCAAACACCGCTCTCCGGAGACCCCGGTCGGCATCGTGAGGAACGCCGGCAGGGAGGATGAGAGCAAGCAGGTGACCACATTAGGTGACCTGGACAAGGCGGATGTGGACATGTTCTCCATAGTAATCATTGGGAACTCCCAGACATACGTCTCGAACGGCAGGATGATCACACCCAGAGGATACAGAATCGGAAGTGATTGAGATGACATTGGAATTCGTGAAACCCGAGGATATCGAGAAGCGCAGCATGCAGATCATCACCTCGGAGCTCAACGGCAGGACCTGGCCCGAGCCCCAGTTCTCCATAGTGAAGAGGTGCATTCATACATCTGCGGATTTCGATTACGCGGACAACCTCACCTTCTCCGAGGACGCCGCCAACATCGGGGTCCAGGCCATCAGGAGCGGTGCGGACATAGTGACCGACACCAAGATGGCCGCGGCGGGCATCAACAAGAAGAAACTCGCCGCCTACGGGGGCAAGGTGCATTGCTTCATAAGCGACGATGATGTGGTCGCCGAGGCAAAGGAGCGCGGATGCACCCGTGCCACCATATGCATGGAGCGCGGGGCGGAGATCGCGAAGGAAAAGCCGGTGATATTCGCCATCGGCAATGCGCCTACCGCGCTGGTCAGGCTCTGCGAGCTCATAGACGCTGGCGAGGTCAATCCTGCCCTGGTGATCGGTGCCCCCGTGGGATTCGTCAACGTGGTGGAGTCTAAGGAGATGGTCATGGAACGCGATGTGCCCTACATCGTCCCCAGGGGGAGGAAGGGGGGCTCGAACATCGCAGCCACCATCTGTAACTCCATGATCTACTACAAAGGCTGAAACCCCATTACCCGCCGCAAGGCGGGAAATTATATCCACCAATCTATCGATCGCCAATAGGTCGAAATTGCATTATGTGTCCATTCATAGGTACCGGGGTATGGTACTTTAAATATGATTTTCCGATTGAAAACCAGAGTTATACGCATATTTTCATGTGATTCCGGGAAGGAAACGTTGCTAAACGTGAACGATTCCTGACGGATTCCATTCCATTTCGATATGAAAACGTGTTTACGGTAAATTATAGTTGGATGCATCATCCTAATCAATATATACCGTAAGTTGGTTACATCATCCAATTCCTATCGGTAGCGGAAATGACCGCGGTCTGTTCGGTCACTGAGAGGTGACCGGGCATTAGAAGGTGAATCTATGCACATAATGGAAGGATATCTGGATCCTATCTGGTGCGCCGTCTGGTTCATTCTCGCAATCCCCTTCGTCGTGTTCGGTGCGAGGGCGATAGTGAAGCTGATGCGCGAGCACCCGGAGCAGAAGATGACTGTCGCGCTCGCAGGCGCGTTCATATTCCTGCTCTCATCACTCAAACTACCATCCGCCACAGGTTCGAGCTCCCACCCTACGGGGACGGGCCTCTCAGCCGTGCTTTATGGTGTGAGCGCCACATCGTTCCTTGCGCTTATCGTCCTGATATTCCAGGCGATTCTGCTTGCCCACGGCGGTATCACAACCCTGGGGGCCAACGTATTCTCGATGGGCATCTTTGGACCGTTCTGTGGCATCATTATATGGAACATCATGAGAAAGGCTGGCGCCAGCATTCCTGTGAGCATGCTCGGTGCCGCAATCATAGCGGATCTGCTAACTTATGTATGCACAGCCTTCCAGATGTCCCTGAACTGGGGAGGGTTCTCTGAGTTCTTGACGACCTTTGCGGTCACGCAGATTCCTCTGTCCATCATCGAGGGAATACTGTTCTACATGTTCGCGACCTACCTGCTCAACAACAAGCCTGAAGTCTTCGAGACCGCAGGCGGGATCATGTTCCCCAGGAAGGAGGCCGTTGCCGTTACCGAGAATGGTTCCAAGAGATCAAAGGCAATCTATGTCGCCGGTTTCATCGTGATCGCGGTGACCGTCATTGTGATCCTTGCATACGGAAACGCCAACGGGTTCGAATTCGGAGGTGCGGACGATGCTGCAGGTGGAATCGTCGGCGACGATTATGTTCCCTGGTGGAGTGGAATCTGGGGGTCCTATGAGCTGCCTGGCGAGACCGAGAGCATGCTCTTCGCACTCCAGGCTGCGATCGGAGCAATCATAATCGGCTTCTTTATCGGGAGATACACCAAGTCCAAGAGCGAGAGGGAGATGTCTGAGGTCGGAGGAAACGGTGGATCTGGGAAGGTCCAGCCTGCCAGAGAGGCCGCTGCAGAGCCTGTCTCCAAGGAGAAGTACTACTACAGGTGAGATGGATGGCGATGGGGCTTTCAGGCGGGTCTGGTGCGTCAGAGCACACTCAGATGGATGCGCTGGCGTACAGCTCAAGAATGCTTAACTGGGCACCGCTGGGGAAGCTCCTGCTTGTCATTCTGATCCTAGTCGCCAATGTGATGACTGGCTCGGTCATCACCGCCCTGGCGGTGCTGGCCATCGGCCTCGCAATGATGGCTTACTCTACGAACATGAAGGTTCCATTCATGCTAGGGGTTGCCATCGGCGAGGCCGTACTGATTCTGATCGTGGCATGCGGCATCATCTCCATAAACGGGGATACGTCTCAGCCTTGTATATGGAGTGCGGACTTCCTCTGGCTCAATCTGTACATGACGGCAGACAGCTTTAACCAGGCGTGGCTAGTCATGATAAGGGCGGTGGCGGGAATCACGGTGATGATAGCGTTTGCCACATCCACGCCGATCCCGCACCTGGCTCAGGCGCTGAGACAGATAAGGGTCCCGGACGAGATCTGCGAGATTGTCGTTCTGATATACCGCTATGCGTTCCTCCTTCTCGAGAGGATGGACACCATGTGGAGCGCTGCCAACAGCAGACTGGGGTTCTCTGGGTTCAAGCGCAGCATGAAAACGATCGCATCGATCGCGGTCGGGATATTCACCTCGTCCATGAACCTGGCAGACAAGGCCCAGGTGTCCCTTGAATGTAGGGGGTACCGCGGATACTTCCCGATATGGAACCGCCCGCAGAAGGCCGGAGTGGCATGGATAGCGGTGGCAGTAGTCGTGTTCGTTTTGTTGTTCGTCCTCGGGAAGCATACCGAGGGAGTCATCGACTTCTCGCACATCGTGTTCGGGGTGTGAGCATGGATTTCAAGTACATACTCGAGGCAAGGGACGTCTCGTACGTCTACGGGAAGGGGGACGGCGCAAACGCATCCCTGAAGAACGTGTCGCTGGGGATACGTCCGGGTGTGAAGACAGTGATCCTGGGAGCCAATGGCGCCGGGAAGTCCACGCTGTTCTACCACTTCAACGGGGTCTTCAAGCCCACGGCAGGAGAGATGTTCTACAGGGGCATCCCCATGAGCTATCAGAAGGAGCATCTCTACGAACTCAGGGAAGACGTCGCAGTGGTCGTGCAGAACCCCGACGAGCAGATATTCTCATCCACCGTGGAGGAGGACGTGGCTTTCGGGCCGATGAACCTGAACCTGCATCCTGACATCGTGGAGGGTAGGATCAGGGACAGCCTTTTCAAGGTCGGGATGGAAGACTACAGGTACCGCTCCACCACACAGTTGTCCTACGGGCAGAAGAAGAGGGTGGCGATCGCCGGCGCCCTGGCAATGGAGCCAAAGGTGCTGATCCTAGACGAACCCACAGCTGGCCTGGATCCGCAGATGTCGCAGGAAGTCATGGAGCTGGTGGATCAGATGTGCCTGGCAGGGACCACTGTGATAATCTCGACGCACGACGTGGACCTTGCATTCGCATGGGCGGAGGAGATTCACGTGCTCCGTCACGGTGCGCTCGTCTTTTCGGGAGAGCCCGAGGACTTCTTCAACGACAGGGACTCGGTCGCCCTGGCTGGACTCACCCTTCCGCACACGTTCTCGGTCAACCGCTCGCTGGAGGGCATCCGCGGGCAGCCAGAGGCACCGTACCCGCGCACCAACAGCCAGCTCCTGGCAAAGCTCTCGCCGCCGGAGGCGAGGTTCGGAGCGCTCCGCATCATGCCCCTTCCGGAGTCGGAGGACCTCGACCATGAGGACGAGGGCCTCCGCGTGGGGATCTACGGGTTCAAGACGAGGAGGGCGTTCAAGGACAGGGGGCTCAGGGCGGACATCTACTTCAACGCCGTGGAGGGTTGCTGTCTCAGCGCCATGCAGGGCAGGAATACGGTCCTCTACTGCGACCCGGAGCTGGTCGATGTGGTCAGACGGAGGGTTGCCGACCTTTCCAAGTTCGGGCGCTCGCCGGAGGTGATCCAATGACATCC
>CALUNK010000071.1 GCA_944321985.1 Candidatus Methanomethylophilaceae archaeon | reverse complement strand
GTTCCCGCTCAGGGTGGCGGTGAAAGGCACACCCTCCTGGGTTCCGCCGGTCATCTGGAGATTGCTTCCTCCTCCTGTGAAGGAGATGGTCAGGGTTGTGTCCTCGGCATCGGATCCGACCTGGGCGTATCCGGTGACGGTGGTGGTGATCTCGATGGCGGAGGTCACGTTGAAGTTGATTGTCTGAGTGGCGGTCTGTGTGACACCGGTGCTGTCGGGGGAGGTCCAGGTCGCAGTGAGGACTCCCTGCTTGGATCCGGCCTCGGTGAAAACTCCGGAGAGGGTCCTCTCGCCCTCGTTCCAGGCGATTCCGTTGGTTCCGGTGGGGTCGGCAGCAGATCCGGTCCAGTTAAAACTGACTGTTCCGTAATCTTCGAGGTTTGTTGTGATATTCGAGTAGCTGAACTGCTGGCCGGTGGAGATGTCGAGTGTGAATATCTGATCGACATCAGTACCGGTCTGTTCGAGACTGCTGTACTGAGCAGCCTCGGAGTCCTCCGCCGCGAATATCGCGGTGAAGGAACAGAGCATCAGAGCCATCACTGCGACGATGGCGAATGCCCTGTTTACGGCCGTTTTTGTTGCGTTCATAAAACCAATCCTGCCATGCGAAGCATGGGCGGATGAGATTCTGCGGGACCCGATTTAATCTGGACAAAACCAACCGTCTGTGGCTATCAAGAACGACGGAACACATGGAATCGAAACTGTTTATATACTCAACAAAGAGCGAAGATGCACTGGGCAGAATGGCGGTTCCACGGTGCGGAATCCGTCGGAGGGTCAGTGGTACCAGTCGAACAATGAAACGTCTCGTAGGTGTGGCTCCGATATGTCAGAAACAGGAAAACGGGAGAATCGAAGGTGGCTCCCGAAGGAGCCGTTTCAGATCGCGGCCATCGCCCAGGGACAACGGTCGCGGATCGTGAAGAAGTCGGTGACGCATCCATCAGCAAGGTCGATGGTCCCGTCCCTGAACGTGATCGCGATGCCGGATGCCGTGGACGCTATGGCCACGATGTCTGCGATCGGACGCTTCCTTCCTCCTATGGCGATGTTGGACCCATCTATGGACAATGTGTTGGATGCCATGTGCATCCATCCTACGTTTGGATTTAAATAATATCCGTCTGGAAAGACCGTTTCTGTACGTAATGCGATGCCAGCCTCCGGGATCAGGTCTGCCTGGATTCCAGCGGTTGTCCGCAACACGGACACAGGGCGAACGGGCAGAAATCGGGCACGCTACCTCCACAGAAAGGACAAGTCATGAACCGATGAGGGCGGATGAAATGATAAAGCTGACCCGACAGCCATGGATCGAACGGAGACAATCTGTCGAACAGCGTAAAGAAGGATCCCCGGCCAGGAAAGGGAGTTGCTGCTGCTGCACCGCGAGGAATCGACGGGCACCTGGCCAATGGTCCATTGTCCGTACACGGTCTTAACTGTTAGGCTTGGTCAGAAGATGAATCGGACGGAGGTGTTGCCCTCCGCCCGATCGGGAGCAGATGATTCCCGTGGGCCCGTCGGACCCTAACACGTTTCATGGGCTGGGAACGAGACGGAGGCTGACAGTCCCGCTCCCGGAGATTGATCTCAGAGAGGATAATCGCGTCATCCGTAATGTACGCGTATGCTCAATGCCACCGGAACAGGGTCTTGTCCTTCGGAGGCATGTTGCTTCTCGCACGCTCCTCCTTCTCCTTCCGAGTCTTCCGGATGCCAGCCTTCTCAGCCATCCTCGACATCACGGAGCCGGAGGATCCGCCGTCATCCTGCTCAGGCGTCTTCTCTTCCTCCTCTGTCCCATCCCCTTCGGCGGAGAACGCGGCGGATGAGGGGTCGAAGGCCCTCATCGCGGGACGCTCCACGACATCCAGAACGAAGTGCTCGCCGTAGTCGATCTGGACGGCCATGCGCTTCCTGCTGCCCAGGTCCCTGCCGGTCTCGTCCTTCTCCATGAGCAGGACGTCCTTAATGGGGAACCTGTTGTTCAGATGCTTCAGCCTCTCGTTCATCTGCTCCACATTCAGCAGGAACACGAACCTCTGGCTTCCGGGATCGTCTGTCTTGACGACGACGGAATAACAGTTGCGCTCGGTTCCGACCACGGACAGCATCAGGCTGGTGGTGAACGCTCCGTCATCCATCATTATCCAGTCGGGCCAGCCTGTGAAATCGCCGGTTCTGAACGCGTTCTCGAAGAGGCGGGCAGACATCAGGGAGATCGGCATCGGAATCCCCCCATGAGCCTTTCGAGCCTGACCTCTATCTCGGAGAGCTCCTGCTCCGTTTCCGCATCGAGGCGCGGACCGCACGGTCTCCTGAATGACCTGGCCAGAGAGTACAGGCCCTCAGCCGTCTTCCTTTCGAATGCCATCATCTCGCCGAGTCTCTGAATCTCGGACTCCATTCCCATCTCGATCATCGTTTCTCCTCCTGTCCTCGTAAAACGTTTCATCAACGGTTTCCCCGCATCCCATGGATGCGAGGGTCATGCCCATCATGAAGTGGTACGGTGCGGACAGCGCACATCCCGCCATCCATCCGAGAATGCCGGCCAGCATCGGTTCCCCTCCCTCGCGGTGTTCCCGTCCATCAGGATCTTGATCATCGCGCTCTGCAAATCGGCGATCCTGCGGATGCCGTCTGCCTGCTCCTGGGCCTTCTTCGCCAATCTAACGGCACGCCATGCCACTACGACCGCCATGCACATGACAAGGGTCTGGAGAGCCGTTATCAGGATGTATTCCAGTGGGAGTGTCACAGCACCGCCCCCCAGTCCACTTCCTCGGCCCAGACCATGAAATCGTCCGAGAGCATCCTGTCTATCTCGTCGCGGATTCCCTCTGCCTCCTTCCTGCTCAGGACGGCCCTGGCCAGTCCCGGAAGGACGATCATCGGGATGCCTCCGGACTCGGTAATCTGGGTCGCCACGCAGATGGGGCCACATTTGGGAGCACGCTGGACAGGCTGGACTGGCTTTGTGCGCGTCGGGAGCGAGATCATCGTCTCACCTCTATCGGATATGCGCCGATGGCCCTGAGCTGCTCCTCGGTCATGTACGCGGAACGGTTCCCGCATCCGGCGCACTGGATGCGGTAGAGCGGTTCTTTCGGGCCGTATTTGCGGACCAATGCGGTCGTCCCACCGCATGTCCCGCAATGTCCGTATCCATGCTGGACTTGAGACACAGAGACAATGAGGTTGTGTAGTAGGTCCATAGCATCCGAGGGCTCTATGCCA
Source organism: Candidatus Methanomethylophilaceae archaeon (assembly GCA_944321985.1). GTDB lineage: Archaea > Thermoplasmatota > Thermoplasmata > Methanomassiliicoccales > Methanomethylophilaceae > Methanoprimaticola. The sequence goes on along the minus strand of CALUNK010000071.1, from coordinate 4,482 downwards.
TACACCACTCCGTGTTCTCCTGGTGCCTTCAGGAGGATCTTCTCGCCCTTCTCGTCGCGGCGGATGCGAACCTCCCAGGTCATTCGAACTCCTCCCTACTGTATTCGGACACGTGACTTACCTCAACATCCACACCGTCTGCATCCAGATCGCCGAACCCGTAATCTGTTAGAAGCGTCTCCACCTCATCCTTGGCTTCTTCGGGAGAATCGGCCTCTATTATGACACCGTAGAAGACAGCCTCCGCCCTCACGACATATTCGGTCATTCCGATGCCTCCTCCGATGGCAGTACGGTCTGCTCGCGGTACGCACGGATGTATTTCACGAGAGCATCTTTGCGCTGAACCCATGTTGTCGAGTCGATGGAGTCGGCTCCGCTGTATTCGGCCAGCAACATGCGGTTGACCGGACCGATACGTCCCACATGGCACTGGAGATCGAGATTATGTGCCAATTTCGCCCATTGTCCCATGGTTCTGAGTTTCCACTCCATCGAACCGCCGACGAAGATTCCTGAGATCCCGTTGGTATCAATGAACTGCCTGACAGATTCCTCCGTCATTCCATCCTGGACAGCCAGATAATAGGGGAACTGTGGGTACGTCGTCTTCAGAGCGTGGATCCATGCTTCGGAAAATCCCAGACTGGTAGGATCAGACACCTTGTCCGGAATCACGACGAAGTCCGGTATGCGGGATTCACGGCTCAGTCTGGCCAGGATGCCGAGGAATGATTTGGGATCCCATTCCTCCTGTCTAGAATGAGCTGCATAGCATCCGTTGTCCACAGCGAAGAATGGCCACTGGTCAGGATTGCGGTATTTATCGACCATTAAGAGTCCGACACCATATTCGTTGCACTGGTCGCGGATCCTAATAGTCCCGGTCGATGTATAGAGTCTCATCGCTCTTCCTCCGACCAGGTCTCTCCGGGCATCGCCTCGAAGACGATTCCGATGCAGTATGTCTCATCATCGTCATCGTCCTCGTCGATTATACGGAACGTCTCGTGGGGGATGTCGGTACGATACGTCCATGAGACCTTCTTGGTCTCGCCCCATACAGCAGTGATTCTCCTGCCCTCAGAGCTGACGTAGTCGCGTGTTCCTCCGTCCTCTGGGATCCATGCTCCGAGCTCGTCTCTGAACGGTCCCTCGAACTCGATCAGGTCGTCGCTGTCACCATAGACGATCTGGACTCCGCACTCCCTGGCCTGCTTGGATATGCTGGCGGGGATGTACAGAGGGTACTCAGAGCCATCCAACGCATCGGCTATATCCCTAACAACGGGGTTCATCGACCATCTTCCGGTGAAGCTCCCGAACAGAGGTTTGACGCCATTCCTGAACGCCATGTACATCTCGATCTCTTCGGGAGGTAGGCTGTCCAGTTCGGCAAACACCATGTTCGCGGATGCCGCTTCGACAGCCAACTTGCTCAGTTTGGAGACCCTGAAACGGATGATCTCCTCAGCGGTCTTCCTCGTCTTGCAGAACTCGAAATCCGCTTGTCTGCGCCTTTCGGCGTCGGATTTCTCGTCTAGCGATTCGTACTCTGACCAGAGTCTGTCACAGAGATTCCTCATGTCCGAATACAACGTGCGCTCCACCGGGGTCGGGAGGCTCAGATTCTTCATCTCCTTGATCAGGAGGTCATGAACATCTTCCGGCGTCATCGAGGTCATTGGGACACCCCCTTCTTCGAAGCGAGATTCGTCATCGCCTCCGCTCTGTTCCTTCCCGAACCCGACATTCCGCATTTGTTGCAGGTGACCACGATGTCTTGGGGGCCATCCTCGAAAGTCCACAGGTCCCTGGCACCGCAACACGGGCATGTGTCATGGTCGAGTCCATCCTGCTCCTTTTCCATGGGCTTCGGGGTCTCCGGGATCGTACCGCTCATCATGTACGGGATGGACGGGATCTTGACCGAACCAGGCTCAGGTCTGAGTTTGGGAATGATACTTGTCCCGATGTCGAGGTACATGTTGATGAAGGGTCCGGCCGGGAAAATGACGCCCATGTCGCCGACGGAGACAGATACGCTCCTCCCGTCATTCTGCGGGCTCACCGAAAACTGAGGGACCATGTTCTTCATCCTGCGTCTGACCTGTCCTCCGAGGACGGTGACAGCACCCATACAGCTCTCCGAGTTGCATACGCAGATCGGCCTTACCGAATCGGTCCCGACGAACATGGCGACGGCACCATTTCTATTGAAGTCGTCGAGTGTGGACTCCTTTCCGCATATCACGCACCTCATGCGCGTGTTGGGGGACATGTCGGTGTGGTGGGGAGTCATCATTCCCCTCCCTCCCAATCGTCCCTGTCGCTGGGCTTCTTCGATTCACTGATTTCATGTGCCATGTCAGATCACCTCCAGATTATCGGAAGCGGTTTCGGAAGCGGTTTCGTGGGAACGGTATGCGGGAGTCTCGACGACTAGGACGAGTTTGTCCGATGGAATGCGCCTAGAGTAGCGTTCCATCATCTCTTTGGCACAGCACGGGGAGCATCCGAGCGCACAGAATCTTTCGACCTGTTTTTCATTCAGACCGAGGCGGCTAGACAACGTCCCAACAGGGCAATGTTCCTCAATCGCAACGTAGAGGTCTCCTGGAATCATGGGCGGAGCCTCCTGAAATCGTCCCCTATGCGGAGACAGCAGTACAAAGTGGCCTTGGCATCCTCCAGTGCGCTGTGCGGGACGAAAGAGTAGCCGTAGTGCTCCGCACATACGATCAGCTTCTGCCAGCGGTGCGCTTTCCCGGTGGACTTGTAGAGAACATCGACAAAGTCCTCCATCACGTCGCACCAGTCCGTGTCGGGGACCTCGAATCCCGCACTTATGAGAAAACCGAGGTCGAAATCGACGCTATACCCAACGATCACATCGGCATTGGAGAGGATGTCATTGACCTGTCTGCGGATCTGGCAAACCGACGGTGCATCGCGGACCATGGCCGGCGTGATGTGGTTGATTCTCTGGGCCTCCGGCCATGATTTCACTCCGTATGGATGGACCATGGTGTCCAGAAGGACGTCACCATTTCCGTTCAACATGGCTATTGAGAGCAGCTTGTCATGCTCAAAGTCAAGGCCGGTGGTTTCAGTGTCCACCACCAGGACCCTTCCGGGATCGTAGGTGACAATCTCGGAGCATGACACCATGCGCGACGGCTCCGGCTCTCTGATGCATGTGCGTCCGAACAGAGTCAGGACCAACCCTGCCCCCTTTGCAAGTTCTTCGATGTGCGTGCGCTCCATGCCGAACATCGTGGCGACCCTGTCCACGGCGCATCCCGGATTGGCTCTGATGAAATTCAGAACGGTCTCATCGGGCGATTCCATCGTTCCACCCCCTTGGATAGTAGGTCTCCACAGGATGCGGACCGTGGCTGACGATGTCCCCGTCGTCCCTGATGAGGAACAGGGTGGCCTGGAGGCCCTGGCGGTCCGTGGGCTTGAGATGGCCGTAGATCTCGCCGAAGGTGCATCCTGGGTGCTCCTTGACGTATTCGATGATGCGATCGCGCATCCCCGCTTCATAGGGGAATCTTCCACGGAGCCTGTCCCAGCTTCCGAAGCGTATCATACGAACACCCCCACGGTGCCCCAGATGCGAGCCGCCTTCAGGATGTGCTGGGTGCTGACCGTGTGCCCGCATCTCATGCAGATGATGGAGCTCTCGTCGAGATGGCCGGCCCTTTTGGTGACGATCATGATGGTCTCGTGGGACCCGCATTCCGGACATCCGAGGATGACCTTCCCGACGGAACGGAGGTCGTCTCCCCTCATGATCCGACACCTCCGAACCAGTCGATTCCGGTTATTCCCGAATCCGAGACGTTCTCCGCGAGGTCGCAGGCGATGGTTTCGAACTCCTCAGCCGACACACACATGGCTGCGATGGCGCATCTGCCCTGTCCTAGGAACCTGGGTTCCCCTATGTGGCCAGCGATGGACTTCAGGACCTGCTCCTTCACGCCGGGTCTGACGCACGGAGCGAAGCTTATCAGAAGGAGCCCCATCGTTCCACCTCCTCCACGTCTTCGATCTCGGCGTCCGACAGCTCGCACATGTCCCATGCCTTGCTGATCGCCTCTGCTTTGTTCTCAGCCTCCACCTCGACGGTCTGGTAGGCGACGAAAGTCACCCTCCATCCGGTCTCCTCTGGCTCATCGGGGTCCTGGTCACTGCAATAGCGGGCGATCTCAGGACGGATAATCTCGTTGCGCGGTTCGGACATGCATTCGCACTGGTCCCTCCATCCCACGATGCCGTCCTCGAATCCGAACTCAATCCACCTGAAAAGGTAGTCGCAGGCTTCGCACCTCGTACGATCCTTGCTCTCTATAAGGTTCCCGGACCTGTCGTACCTCGTCCTGAACCGGTCGCAGATGACATGCTCGTCAGGGTCATCGATCATCTTGTCCCTGGCCAGGCAACGGTAGACCTCCGGGCGGATCTGGTTGCCCGGAA
>CALUNK010000070.1 GCA_944321985.1 Candidatus Methanomethylophilaceae archaeon | reverse complement strand
GCCAGAACTCCCTTGGAGGACGGCACCCCCTCAGCCGAGCCGCTGCCTGCGTTCACCAGGGCGGCGTCGTGGGCGCCGTGGAAGCCACCCTTCATTTTGACTATGTCGTCCCTGCCGGTGACCCCGCGGGCGACGCGGATGGCGTGCATGGTGGCCTCTGTGCCGGAGCATGCCAGCCTGACCATCTCGGCCGACGGGACCTCCCTGTGGATCCTCTCTAAGAGGGCCAGCTCGGGCTCGGACGGGGCGCCGTAGACGGTGCCCTTGCCTATCTGGTCCCTGACCGCCTCGACGACCTTCGGGTGCGCGTGGCCGGTGATGAGCGGCCCGTACGCCATGCAGAGGTCGATGTACTCCTTGCCGTCGGCGTCCCTAATCCTGCATCCGCTGCCGGATTCTATGAACAGGGGGTAGGGCTTGAACGCCCTCACGGGACTGGACACCCCGCCGGGGGTGACCTCGTGGGACTCGTTGTAGAGCTGCTGCGATCTGTCCATGCTATCACAGAAGCCTCGCGGCCTCCCTCGCGAAATAGGTGATTATGATGTCCGCGCCCGCCCTCTTGATTCCGAGGAGGGACTCCATCATGATCCTCTCTTCGTCGATCCAGCCGTTCTGGGCGGCGGCCTTGATCATCGCGTACTCCCCAGAGACCTGGTATGCAGCAAGCGGGAGGTCGAACCTCTCCCTTGCGTCCCTGATGATGTCGAGGTAGGGTCCAGCGGGCTTGACCATGATCATGTCCGCCCCCTCCGCGATGTCCATCTCGATCTCCCTCATGGCCTCGAGCCTGTTGCCGCAGGGCATCTGGTAGCCCGCGCGGTTGCCCTTGCCGGGCGCGGAGTTGGCCACGTCCCTGAAGGGGCCGTAGTAGGCGCTGTAGAACTTGGCGCTGTATGCCATGATCGGGACGTTCTTGAACCCGGCGTCGTCGAGAGCGATCCTGATGGCCTCGATCTGGCCGTCCATCATGCCGCTGGGAGCGATGATGTCCGCGCCCGCCTCCGCCTGCGATACGGCGGTCCTGCCGTAGAGCTCGATGGTCTCGTCATTCATCACGTAGCCGTCCCCGTCCAGGACCCCGCAGTGACCGTGGTCCGTGTACTCGCAGAGACACAGGTCCGCGATGACCAGCATGTCGGAGTTCTCCTTGAGTCCCGCGATAGCCTTCTGGACCACGCCGTCCTTCTCGTAGGCGCCGGTCCCGCAGGCGTCCTTGTGGGAGGGCACCCCGAAGACCAGGACGGAGTTGACCCCGCTGTCCTGTATCCCGGCCGCGATGTCCTGGTAGCCGCACAGGGGGTAGGTCTCCACGCCGGGCATCGATCCGGTCACCTTGACCTTGTCGATGTTGGCGTCGAAGAATATCGGCAGCACGAACTCGTCCGGGTGCAGCCTGGTCTCGGCGACCAGGTTCCTCATCCTCTCATTCACTCTCAGTCTCCTGAGACGCACATCTGGATACATCATCATTCTACATCCCTCAGTCCGAATAGATCGACGGCGGCGTTACACATGTCTATGCGGCCGTCGCGTGAGGCCTCCCTCAGGTTTTTGTAGAGTTCGGCCGTGAACTTGTTTGTAAGAGCCCTGGACAGGTCGTCCAGGAGCTCGCTTACATCTGTGGATCCCGCCCTGGACAGGGCGGTGTCGAGCTCGTGGTCCCTTATGCCAGCCAGCTTGATGCCCAGCCTGCGGATCACGTCGTTCGCAATCTGCTCCTTCTGCTCCGAGTCCATCCTGGCCAGCTCCTGGCCGATGATCTTCTCGGCGGACGCGATCTCGTGCTTCCTGCGCTCGACGTTGCGCATGGCGATCGTCTGCAGCGAGTCCATGTTGTCCAGCTCGACGTTGGGTATGTCCTTGACCTCGGCATCGGTATTGCGGGGTATGGACACGTCGATGACCAGCAGCTTCCTGTCCGGACGGGCCCTCATGGCTTCCTCGACGTGGTGCACGTGCAGGACCGCGTGGGGCGCGCCGGTGGCGACAAGCACCAGGTCCGACTCGGCCACCGCCTCGGTCAGGCGGGCCATGCTGACGGCCTTCCCCCCGAGCTCGTCGGCCAGCTCTATGGCGCGGCTGTACGTCCTGTTGGACACGATGACGGTGCCCACGTTCTTCCCGACCAGGTTCTTGGAGATGACCGAGGCTATGTCGCCCGCCCCCAGGATGGTGATCGCCTTGCCGCTGAGATCCCCTATCTTGCTCTCGGCAAGCTCCACGGCGGCCGACCCGACTGACACGGCGCCCTTGTTGAGGGCGGTCTCCGACCTGACCCTCTTGCCGACTATCATCGCGTTGTCGAACAGACGGGTGAGCATCTGGCCGACGTGGCCCTCCTCCTTCGCCGCCGCGTAAGACTCCCTGACCTGGTGCTGGATCTGGTCCTCGCCGACTATGAGCGAGTCCAGCCCGCACACGACCCTGAACAGGTGCCTGATGCTCTCCCTGTCCTCGAGGATGTACGAGATGCTGGTGGACGGGACGATTATCCTGAGGATGGACTGCAGGTACTCGGACACCGCCCTGTTGTCCGATGTGGCGGTGTAGACCTCGAAGCGGTTGCAGGTCCTCACGATCACGAACTCGGAGACCTGGTCCATGACGGCGATCCTCTTGCCGACCTCGGCCTCCAGTATGGGGACGACGTTGTTGAGACCCTCCGTGCCCCCGGCGGAGGAGTGTGTTACATGCATGCTAACGATCATGACAGACCGCCTCTCTCCAGCGCGGCCGCGTACGCGCCGTCGGCATTGCCCTCCCTGAGCATCGCCCAGATGCCGTCGTCCGCCAGGACTCCGGCGAGGAACTCCGCTCTCCCGGGTTGCGTCGGGATCCTGTCGCGGATGACCTTCCTCAGCTCGACCAGCAGCTCCAGCATGGAGTCGTAGGACGGGTCGAGGAACTCGTCTATCCTCTCCACCACATAGGGCGGGAATGCCGGAACGCGCCCCTCGGAGGACACCGTCACCGTGAAGCCGTCGCGGTGGAGAGTGGAGGGTATGAGGACGTCCCCGCCGCCGTGGGCGGAGTTCGTCATGATGCCCTTCGACATGGAGATGTCGCGGATCGAGTCGTTGAGCTCGTGGCTGGCGGTCGCCGCCACCACTATGTCGGAACCCCCCATGTACCCGGCGGCGGTCCCGGGATCGACCGCGACGCGGACGACCTCCTCGGCGAGCGCCTCGAGTTCCGGCAGAACCTCCGGGGAGACGACCCTTATCCTGAACCCGTCGAAGTGCCTGCACTTGCGCAGGGCAACCCTCCCTCCGCCGAAGACGGTGACCAGGCGGTCGCCTGGTGACAGCAGAATAGGGGACATCTGAACCTTCTCCAAAAGAGCACCTTCCTCCAGTTGGTCGACCCCTATGGTGAAGGGTGTGATAAACTCTTGGTTTATGCGTCCAACCGCCGAAAAGTATGCTCTATTAAAAGAGAGGGGCCACACGGCCCCTTCTGGCGGATAAAGTTTACGACTTCACACCCTGTCCAGGGCCTGCGAAAGATCGGCGATTATGTCATCTATGTGCTCGCACCCGATGGATAGCCTGATGGTCGACGGCCTGATCCCGGCCTCCTCGAGCTGCTCGTCGCTGAGCTGCGAGTGCGTGGTGATCGCGGGCGGGATCACCAGCGACTTCATGTCTGCCACGTTGGCTAGCAGGGAGAACAGCCTGAGGGAGTCGGCGAAGCGCTTGGCCCCCTCCCTTCCCCCCTTGGTCTCGAACGTGAAGATGGACCCCGCCCCGTTGGGGAAGTAGCGCTCGTAGAGGGCGTGGTCGGGATGATCCTTGAGCATGGGGTGGTTGACCCTCTCGACCTTCGGATGCTCCGAGAGGAACTCGACCACCCTCTGGGTGTTGTACACGTGCCTCTCGACCCTGAGCGACAGCGTCTCGAGGCCCTGCATCAGCGCGAACGAGTTGACCGGCGAGATGCACGCGCCCATGTCCCTCAGGATGATGGCGCGGATCCTGTTGCAGAACGGGGCGTCGGGCATGTCCCTCGAGAAGCACACGCCGTGGTAGCTGGGATCGGGCTCGGACAGCTGCGGGAACCTCCCCGACCCTGCCCAGTCGAACCTGCCGTTCTCGACTATGACGCCTCCCAGCACCAGGCCGTGGCCGCCGATGAACTTGGTGGCCGACTCTATGACTATGTCCGCCCCGTGCTCCAGAGGCCTGAACAGGTAGGGAGTGGCGAACGTGTTGTCCACCACCAGCGGGATCCCGTGCCTGTGGCACATGTCCGCCAGTGCGTCGATGTCGATGAGGTTGGCGTTGGGGTTGCCGATGGTCTCCACGAAGACCGCCTTGGTGTTCCCCCTGATCGCCCTCTCGAAATTCCCGATGGGGTCCGGCTGAGTGGGGTCAACGAACGTGCAGTCCACGCCGTAGGACTTCAGGGTGTGGTCGAAATAGTTGATGGTCCCGCCATAGATGGTGATGGAAGACACGATGTGGTCGCCGGAGAATGCCAGGTTGTTGACCGTGTACGTGATGGCGGCGGCACCTGACGCGACCGCAAGGGCCGCTGTGCCACCCTCCAGGGCGGCGACCCTCCTCTCGAAGGCTTCCGTCGTGGTGTTGGTGAGCCTGGAGTAGATGTTTCCCTCCTTCCTGAGGGCGAACCTGTCCGCGGCATCGTCGCAGTCCCTGAAGACGTACGAGGTGGTGAGGTAGATCGGTGTGGCGCGGGCGTCCGAGGCGGGGTCTGGCGACTCCTGCCCTGCGTGGAGCATAACGGTCTCGAATCTCTGCCCGGCCGGGTTGAGCGGGCTCTCCGGCACGTTCCTGTCTTCTCTGAATCCCATTTCGGATGCCTCTGGCACCTAATCCCGGGAGTCTTATTTGAAGTATTAGAGGACGGGTCGGACTGTGCCGCCACCTCGATTGCCCACCCTCGCATTGTCCCGATGCTGGCTCAGTACTTCAGCGGGATGCCGATGCTCCTCTCGTAGTAGGCCTTGTTGAAGAACCTGCGGCGGCCGACGGTGGCGTCACCGTACTCGATGGCCTGTTTGGGGCACAGCTCCAGGCATGACATGCAAAGGGAGCACCTCTCCTCGTCCCATACCGGCTTACGGTGGTAGACCTTGATGATCTGCTCGGGACAGACGTCCTCGCAGATCCTGCACTCGATGCACTTGTCGGTGACGACGAAGGGCTCGGTCACGCGCTGCTCGTCGTACATCGGGTAGATCTCGCGCCAGTCCCTGTCGCCCTTGTGTCTGCGGAAGTCCCCGTCCTCGCCGGCCTCTATCGACGCGATGATCCTCCCGACCTCGGCATCGGCGGCCTCCAGCGTCGCCCTCTCCTCCTCGGGCGTGGGCGGTTCGAAGGCGAAGATGGAGTTGTCCGGCATGACCAGGTCGTAGCAGGCGTCGACATTCAGCCTGCCGTCCAGCTTCTCGGCGAGCATATCGCATGCCCCTCCGGACTCCTCGCCGCAGGTGGCGACGCACCAGACCCTGCCTGGGTTCCTGACCACCAGGTTCTCCGCCAGGGTGGCGACCATGGACGGCAGGCCGTAGTAGTAGACCGGGAAGACGAAACCGATGTCCTCGCCGGCGGCGTCGTAGCCGAAGCGCTTGTACCTCACCGCCGCCGCGGTATCGATCATCTTCACCCCGATGGCGTCCGAGATGCGTTTGGCCACCGAGTACGAGTTCCCTGTTCCGGAGAAGACGAAGATCATGCCGGCGCGGTGCCCTCCGTGCCTTATAAAAGATGCGGCGTATTCGTAACGGTGTTAATGCCGTTAAAGCCGTTAATCCCTTGAGAATAGCGCCTGGAAGTTCCTCACGAACTCCGGGTCGGGAGACGCCGCCGCCCAGGAGTCGAAGTCCACCCTCCCGTCGGAGCAGTGGTCGCGGTAGCTGAGGACCTCCCTGGCCCTCCACGGTGCCATGCGGAACTCGCCCGAGATGGCCCTTGCCCTGTAGGAGGCGGACTGGGTCTCGGAGATCATCCTGGCTATCAGCCGCCCCGGGACCTCCGGGTGGGCGGCGGACAGCCCGCACTCGCCCCACCTGACGGCAGACACGGCCAAGGCGTGTATCACCGCCGCCTCCACCACTGTGCCTTCGAAATCCGGGGCCGTCCCCTCGGAGATGACGCTCCCCGCCAACGATCTGGCACATGCGACGACGGTGTCGCAGACATCGTCTCCTCCCTGGACGTCTACAGCCTCGGCGTCGACATCCCCGAGAACCTCGCCCAAGACCTTCGACAGGAACTCCGCAACCATCCCCGTTTCTGAATCCATGTGAAAGACCTCCCCGAGACCCCCGTCAGTGCCGTTCAGAACCTCTTGACCCCTCTGTAGAGCACCCCGTGCTCCCCCGGAATCGCCTCGGCGTCGATCCCATGGGAGTCCAGGACCGACAGGATCTCCTCGTCCCTGAGGATCCTCATCCCGTACTCCTCGCACATGGAGTCCACCCTCGCGTCGTCCCCGTCCCCATACCTGAGCTCGGACCCGATCGCCAGGACGCCTCCCGGGGACAGGACCCTGGAGACCTCGCCGATCCCCCGGGAGAAGTCCTGCCAGAAGAAGTACGTCTCCATCGCCGTGACCATGTCGAATGAGCCCTCCTGGAACGGCAGCGATTCGACCGACGCCTCGTGGAGCTCGAGGCCCCCCGACTCGTATATGTCGGAGTTCACGGACATCGTCATATCCAACGCGTCCTGCGAGATGTCGGCGCCGAACAGCATCGCGAATGGATACCTCTCGGAAAGCCTGCGGAGGAACCCTCCCCCGCCGCAGCCGATGTCCAGGACGGCACCGTCCATGGACTTCGGGAGCTTCGACAGGCAGAACTCCCAGAGCGGGACATGGTGGTCGTTCATCGACTCGAGGACCTTCCTGCCCTCCTCTCCCTGCGGGTTCCTGAACTGCGCCCTGGTCCGTTCGTCACGGTCTGTCATGCAAAGCGCATCCCACTATGCCGTGATAACACCTGCGTACGGACGTTGATGTTTGCAATAATGTTAACGAAGTTAACTTTAAAGGCATCATGCACATGGCGGTGCCATGGCATACGCAAACGAAAACGCGGTCCCCATCAGGGACGACATCTTCTGGATCGGCGGGGACGACCGCACCGCATCCATCTTCGAGGGCGCCTTCCCCATCCCCGAGGGGGTGTCCTACAACAGCTACCTCATCAGGGACGAGAGGACCTGCCTCCTGGACACCTGCGACTCCTCGATAGTGGCCAAGTTCTGGAGGAACCTCCGCACCGCCCTGGACGGCAGGCCGCTGGACTACTTCGTCATCAACCACATGGAGCCCGACCACGGGGCATGCATCACCCAGATCCTGGAGACCTGGCCGGACGTCACCGTCATCGGGAACTCCAAGACGTTCGACATGATGGAGAACTTCTACCACATCCAGCCCAGGAACAAGATGGAGGTCAAGGAGGGCGACGAGGTCTCCATCGGCAGGCACACGCTCCGCTTCTACTTCGCAGTGATGGTCCACTGGCCCGAGGTCATGTTCACTTACGACGTTGGGGAGAGGATCCTCTTCTCCGCCGACGCGTTCGGAACCTTCAAGACCCTGTCCGGCGCGCTGTACGCGGACGAGACCGACTTCGACAGGGAGTACCTGGACGAGGCCAGGAGGTACTACTCCAACATCGTCGGCAAGTACGGAAGCAAGGTCCAGGCCGTGTTCAAGAAGCTCGAGGGCGTCCCGATAGACATGATCTGCCCCCTCCACGAGCCCATCTGGAGGAAGGACCTCGGGTACATCCTCGGGAAGTACGACCTCTGGAGCAGATA
>CALUNK010000069.1 GCA_944321985.1 Candidatus Methanomethylophilaceae archaeon | reverse complement strand
CCGCGGGGGAGAGCTAGAGGTGGTGCCGAACGAGAGGGGGAAGACTGTTGTCGAGCACCATACCGAATGAGACGGAGTGTGTCGAGCTCCTGCTTGAGGCCGGATGCAAACGCAGGGTCATCATTCACTGCTGCACGGTCGAGGCGGTGGCCAAGGAGATCGCATCCCGCGTCGTCGGGATCGACAGGGACATGGTCCTCGCCGGGGCGCTCCTGCACGACATAGGGCGCTCGGTTGACCATTCGATCATGCACGCCTACATCGGGTCGCAGATCGTGAAGGGCCACGGGCTGTCGCCAGCTCTAGTGGACATAGTCCGCAAGCACACCGGTGCAGGTCTCGACGAAGAGGATGTGGCAGAGATGGACCTGCCTCCGGCGGATTACATGCCGAGGACGCTGGAGGAGAAGATCGTCGCCCACGCGGACAACCTGGTCAGCGACAACAGGGTCGTCACCCATCAGCACTCTGTCGAGAAGCTGAGGAGCAAGGGTGCCGACCGCGGTGCTGACAGGATAGAGGCGCTCCACAGGGAGCTTTCCGAACTCTACGGGGAGGACCTGGATGTGATCCCGGATCGCATCGGGCAGTATCCCGACCTCCCGCTCGCCAGGAGTTTCGACCTCGTCCGAGGTCGATCGCCGAAACTTCTTTTTTTAAATCTTATCTGCATACGGAGTCAGTGATTCAAATGGTTACAGAGCTCAACGAATCCAACTTCGATTCTTTCGTGGAGTCGAACCACATCGCTATCATAGACTGCTGGGCACCCTGGTGCGGACCCTGCAGGCGCATGGGACCCATAATCGAGGAGGTCGCGAACGATCTCGCCGGGAAAGCCGGGGTCGCGAAACTCAACACCGACGAAAACCAGGCCATCGCCGTCAGGTTCAACATCAATGCCATCCCCACGCTCCTCGTCTTCAAGGACAACGTCCTCGTCGACGCCCTCGTGGGACTCAGGCCCAAGGAAGACATCCTCGCGTATGTGAGCGGTCTCTGATGGATACGGACGTATTTGTCATCGGATCCGGGCCAGCGGGCATCCAGGCCGCGATTCATGCGTCGAGGCACAAGGTCTCGGTCACCGTTGCCGGGAAGCCATCCGCCAGTGCGGCGGCTGGTCCGGAGATGGACAACTACTTCGGCACCGGGCACGTGTCCGGAAGTCAGCTGATAGCCGAGGGCATCCGTCAGGCCGAATCCACGGGCGCCGTGTTCGTCGGGCAGAACGTCATCTCGTCCTCCAGAGGAGGCGATGGGTCGTTCCGCTTCGTCCTGGATGACGGCACCGAGGTCGTCTCCAAGGCCGTGGTCATCGCCACCGGGATATCCAGGGAGAAACTGGGGATCCCGGGGGAGAAGGAGCTGTACGGCAAGGGGGTCAGCTACTGTGCGGTATGCGACTGCAACTTCTTCAAGGGCCGCAGGGTGGTCATCGTCGGAAACGAGTCCGAGGCGGCGATATCGGCGGAGATGATGACCGGTTACGCTTCCGAGACGTCCTGGGTCGCATGGGACATGAAGGCCAGCCAGGTCCTGCTGGAGAAGGCGGAGGCGGCAGGGGTCAGGATCTACGGTTCGAAGCCCCTGGCCATCGTCGGGGAGACCAAAGTGGAGGCCCTGGAGCTGGAGGACGGCACCAGAATCCCCATGGACGGTGTCTTCATAGAGCTGGGGGCCAGGTCCGCCGCGGACATAGCCCTGGACCTGGACGTCATGCCGGAACTGGACGACACGATCAAGGTCGACACCGGCTGTGCGACCGAGGTTCCCGGGGTGTACGCTTGCGGAGACGTGACGGGAAAGCCGTGGCAGGTCGCAAAGGCAGTGGGCCAGGGTTGCGTGGCCGGAACGAACGCGGCAACCTTCGTGAAGGGAGAGAGATGACGGTATCCGACCTTATCAACGGAATGCTCAGGGAGGACGGGGGGTTCCAGAAGGCCTTCCGCAGCATCCTCGACGACGAACTCAACATGTCTCTGAACGAGTTCTGCCAGCTCTCGGGCATCTCGCAGAGCACCATGTACAAGATTCTGGAGGACAAACGCGAGCCGAATCTGCGCACGGTCCGTCAGGTCATCAAGAGCCTGAAGGTCCTTATGGAGCCGGAGGACTCCCATTTCATAGGAGTCATAGCGTTCACCACGGTCCTGGAGAATCTTCCGAAGTCCATAGACATGGACGGTCTGACCGTGAACGTGAGGGAATACCCCGTCTCAACCGTGGAGGACGCAATCATCGCGGCAGTCCGTGCCGAGCGCGACGGTGCCCTCGCAGTGGTATGCGCGCCCATCGTCGCACCCACCATAGAGAAGATCCTCTCGATCCCGGTGTCCCGTGTGATTCCCACGACCAGCGTCCTGTTGGCCATCGACAGACTCAAGGATCTCGTCTGAAAACCGTTTCCCATCACCCTTCTGTTTAGCTAGCCTAATAATAAGTTAATATACCAGCTTAACAGTGGTCACCTGAGGCGGGTACCATATTCGAGCTGCAGGTCGTTAGCAACACCCCCATGACAGGGGTGGACGACGTCAACGTCGTCGCTGAAACCCTTCTAGTGCAGATTGGGTACCTTCCCAAGGGATACGACCCGAAGACCGGTGCGATCACCGTCAGAGACAGCGTCCCGTACCGCCTGTTCATGGACCATCTGATGGCCCACCCGTCCAAGGCATGGACCGTGGAGGAGCTCGCCTCGCTTCTCGGCACCACCAAGCCCACCATATACAGGCACATAAACAAGCTCAAGTCGATGGACCTGCTGGAGGCTATGGACGTCGAGTACGACGGTCAGATCCGCAAGGGATACCGCATAAGGTTCGGTGACCTGGTCAAAGCATGGAGTTTCACAGAGGCCAACGTCAACATGGCAATGGAGAACTACCGCAAGACCATTGTCCATTTCCAGGAGCTTACTCAGAAGAGGTGATACAGTGGAGAACGAGTACACGGTCGCGCCCGGCGCGAGGTTCGCTGTTTCTTGGAGGTACTCCCGCGACGAGTGCAGGGAGTTCGAAGGGGTCTATAAGGGGATTTCGGCCATCGGAACAGACACCGCCATGGTGTTCGACGTGGACGGCACCCTGAGGTTCCTCTCTGCGTCCTCCATCGTTTACATGGACCAGCTCGAGGCTGCTCCTGAGAAGACCGAGAAGAAGGCAGACGCCGGCAGCGTTTTCTATGGCTGAACCGGACATAGTCGCGTTCTCGCGCGAGATCATCGACGCGGTCAAGAGCGGGAAGGTCAGGGACCGCGACCAGCTGCAGAACCTGAAGCTTAAGCTCTGCAAGGCCTACGGTTTCGAGGAAGTTCCTCCCAACTCGGACATACTGGCGAATGTGGAACCGGAGGAGAGCAGGCTTCTGACTCCGTTCCTGGTCAAGAAGCCCACCCGCACCATCAGCGGGGTGGCCGTAGTCGCCGTCATGACATCGCCGCATGACTGCCCTCACGGGCGCTGCTCCTTCTGCCCCGGAGGGGTCCAGAACGATTCCCCCCAGTCATACACTGGGAAGGAGCCTGCGGCCAGGAGGGCGGGGCGTAACCGGTTCGATCCATGGATGCAGGTCACCGACAGGGTGACGCAGCTCACCGAGATCGGGCACAAGACCGACAAGATCGATCTCATCATCATGGGCGGGACGTTCACCAGTCGCGAGCCGGATTATCAGGAGTGGTTCGTGCGCAGATGTTTCGATGCTCTGAACGGTACCGACTCCGAGACACTGGAGGATGCCCAGAGGCTCAACGAGACCTCTGCGCACAGATGCGTGGGGCTCACCGTCGAGACTCGTCCGGACGTGTTCACGTCGGAGCAGATCGAGAGGGTCATGGGGTTCGGGGCAACCAGGGTGGAGCTCGGGGTGCAGATACTCGACGATGATGTTCTCGCGGGGGTGGACAGGGGTCACGGTACCGAGGAGGTCCGCAGATGCACCAGGGATTGCAAGGACCATGGTCTGAAGGTCTGCTACCACATCATGCCCGGGCTTCCGGGGTCATCGCCTGAGAACGACCTTCGCTGTTTCAGGAAGGTCTTCGACGATCCCGCCTACAGGCCAGACATGCTGAAGTTCTACCCGGTGCTGGTGGTGGCCGGTACGAAGCTGTACGACATGTGGCAGCGCGGCGAGTATCAGCCCTACCTGGAGGACACCGCCACCGAGCTTCTGGCACGGATGAAGCAGACGGTTCCGGAGTACGTCCGCATCCAGCGCATCCAGAGGGACATCCCGGTTACCGAGATATCCGCGGGGATACACAAAAGCAACATCCGCCAGCTCGTGGCGGACTACATGCGCGACAACGGCATGAGATGCCGTTGCATACGCTGCAGGGAGGTCGGGCACACCGGGACGGTGCTGAGCGACCCCTCGAAGGTGGTCCTGAAGGACACCGTGTACGAGTCGTGCGGGGGTACTGAGCACTTCATCGCCCTCGAGTGCGAGGACTCCATCATCGGCTATGTGAGGCTCAGGCTCGACTCCAATCCCGAGGCCACCATAAGGGAACTGAAGGTATTCGGCAAGGTCGCATCCATCGGAGACGAGGGCGAGGATTGGCAGCACAGGGGATTCGGCAGGGAGCTGGTCGCCGAGGCGGAGAGGGTGTCTAGGGATGCAGGGTGCACCAGGATCAGGGTAACGAGCGGGGTCGGTGTCAGAGGCTACTACAGGGCGCTCGGATTCGACTACGACCTGCCGTACATGTCAAAGGACATCTGATCCCGGAGCCGGTTTTGCGAACCCGTATATATGGAGAATCTGTTTAACTGCTCACTTAAACAGTGACACCATGGACGACATCGCAGGCATCCTGAGGGTCCTCTCGGACGAGACCCGGTTCTCAATCGTCACGATTCTCCTGAATCACGACATCTGTGCAGGCGCTATCGCCAGGAGGCTCGGTGTTTCGGACGCGGCCGTGTCCCAGCACATGAAGGTTCTCCGTGACGCGGGGCTGGTCGAATCGGAGAGGTGCGGTTACTTCACGCACTACCGCGTGAACACCCGCCTCCTGGAGGAAGTCGGTTCATACGTGCTGAGGATGGCGGGATGGGCACGCAGCCCCTGCGACCCCGATTTGGAGGGATGCACCGAACTCAGGCGCGGCAGATGTCCTGCGGACAAGTGCAGTGGCGGATGTCCGAGGCCCGAGGGAGACAGGTGTCCCGGTTGCACCATGGTGTCGAAGAAATCCGGAGATGCGAGAATGAAGGTAGCGGTAACATACGAGAACGGAGAGATTTTTCAGCATTTCGGCAGGACCGAGCAGTTCAAGGTCTATGAAATCCAGGACGGCAAGGTCGTGTCGTCCGACGTGGTCGGAAACGAAGGCAAGGGACACGGGGAACTCGTGGGGGTCCTCCGTCAGTTGGGCGTCACCGCACTGATCTGCGGAGGTCTGGGTATGGGCGCCAGGCAGGGTCTTGAGGCTTCAGGCATCAGGGTCTGCTCCGGGAACACGGGAAGCGCCGACGTCGCGGCCTCGAAGTTCGCGGACGGAACCCTGGAGATGAACTCTGAGGCGACCTGCCACCATCACGACGGCGAGGAGCACCAGTGCACCTGCGGAAGGCACTGACCATCAGCCGTAGAACGGGATGGTGTCCCAGCTGGTGCGGCGCTTCTTGATGTCGCGCCCCATCCTCTGATAGCTCTCGAATAGGGCCTCATCGACCGACGGGCCGACCCTTTCAAGGGCTCTCGCGAAGTGGGCGGCGGTGATGCGATCCGCGTCCTTGTTCTCGCGGTATGCGCACAGCCCCGCCTCCCTGCACAGGGCGGCAAGGTCCGCACCCACATAGCCGTCGGTGACAGACGCGAGCCATCCCAGGTCCACGTCCTCCAGGGGCATGTCCCTGGTGTGGACCCGCAGGATGTTCAGGCGGGCGGTCTCGTCTGGCTTGCCCACCAGGACCATCCTGTCGAACCTGCCCGGTCTGAGCAGGGCGGGGTCGATCATGTCCGGCCTGTTGGTGGCCGCCATGACGGTGACGTTCTTCATGCTCTCCACGCCGTCCATCGATGTGAGGAGCTGGGCAACCACCTTCTCCCAGGCGGAGCCGTCCCCACCACCGCGGATGGGTGCGATCGAGTCGATCTCGTCGAAGAATATGATGCACGGGGCCATCTGCTTGGCTCTCTTGAATATTTGGCGTATGGCCCTCTCGCTCTCGCCCATCCACTTGTTGGCGACCTCCGGGCCGTTTACAGCAATGAAGTTGGTGCCCGACTCGTTGGCGATGGCCTTCGCGATGAGCGTCTTGCCCGTTCCAGGCGGCCCGTAGAGGAGGATGCCCCTGCCCGGCTCGATCCCGAGTCTGTCGTATGCCTTGTTCCCCTCCTCTGGGACGAAGACCTCCTCTATCTCCCTGCGAACGTTGTCGAGTCCCCCGACGTCATTCCAAGTGACCTTCGGGATTTCGACGAGGACCTCCCTCATCCCGCTGGGCTCCACGTCGTTCAGGGCCTCGCGGAAATCGCCCATCGACACCCTCATCCCCTCAAGGACCTGGGACGGCACGGGGCTGTCCAGGTCGATGGAGCTCATGCGGGAGCTTAGGCAGCGCATGGCCGCCTCCCTGCACAGGGCGGCCAGGTCCGCGCCCACGAAGCCCTGTGTCAGGCCCGCGAGGATGTCGACGTCCACATCGTCCGTGAGCGGCATGTCCCGGGTGTGGACGTTGAGTATATCCGCCCTGCCCTTACGTCCGGGCACACCGATCTCGATCTCCCTGTCGAACCTCCCCGGCCTCCTCAGCGCGGGGTCTATGGAGTCCTCCCTGT
The DNA here is from genome assembly GCA_944321985.1 of Candidatus Methanomethylophilaceae archaeon. GTDB lineage: Archaea > Thermoplasmatota > Thermoplasmata > Methanomassiliicoccales > Methanomethylophilaceae > Methanoprimaticola. The sequence goes on along the minus strand of CALUNK010000069.1, from coordinate 1,061 downwards.
TGGTCGCGCCGATGACGATGACGTTCCCGCGGTCCCCGAGGCCGTCCATGAGCGTCAGGAGCTGGGCGACAACCCTCCTCTCGACCTCGCCTGCGACGGAGTCCCTGTTGGGGGCTATGGAGTCTATCTCGTCCAGGAAGATTATGCTGGGTGAGTTCTCGGAGGCCTCCTTGAATATGTCCCTGAGCCTCTCCTCGCTTTGGCCGTAGTACTGGCCCATGATCTCGGGGCCCCTGACGGAGTACAGCGAAGCGCCGGACTCGTTGGCAACGGCCTCGGCGATGAGGGTCTTCCCCGTCCCCGGTGGTCCGTACAGCAGTACGCCCCGGGGAGCACCGATACCGAGCCTGTCGAAGAGTTCGGGATGCTTCAGGGGGAGCTCGATCATCTCCCTGATGCGTTTCAGCTCCTCATCCAGACCTCCCACGTCATCGTAGGTGATCTGTTGGCCGGTGCTTCCTTTCTTGGTCCTCTCCTTCCTGGGGGAGTCCCTGAGAACGATCTGCGTGCCCCCGGTGACCAGGACCGGTCCCTGCGGGACCGTGGATACCACGGAGAACGTGGACCTGTTGCCCATGAGCGCTATGTTGGGGACGATGATGTCTGTGCCGGCGATGAGCGGTCTGGCCATGAGCCCCCTGAGGAATATGTCCTCGATCCCCTTCTCGAACTTGATCTTCTTTCCGTCGGGGATGTTGGGCGCCAAGACAACCTGCTCGGCCATCATGGGGTCGCACTTTCTGACGGTGACGTTTTCGTCCACGCTGACCCCGGCGCTCGTCCTGGTCAGACCGTCGATGAATATCATGCCCTTCCCCTCGTCCTCCGGGTCGCACTTGAACACCTTCGCCACCACCGTCCTCTTCCCTACGATCTCGATGGTGTCGCCTATGTCGAGTCCCAGCGCCCTGCGGGACTCCGTGTCTATCCTAGCACGGCCGTATCCGGCCTCGGACTGCCTCTGGGCCATGCCGACCTTGAGGACGATGGATTCTGTCATCACGCGCCGTATCGGTCTGGCACATCAAAAACCTCACGCGCGCGTCGCGCGAGAATTAATA
>CALUNK010000068.1 GCA_944321985.1 Candidatus Methanomethylophilaceae archaeon | reverse complement strand
CCCTTCAGGGTGTCGGACTTGAGGTCCGCACTGAACATCAGTACTCCCTCCAGGAGTGGTTGCACTTGCAGCAACGGTAGATCCTGGTCTCAGGCTCATCCGCGGCACGGGTCTGCCTGATTACGAAGAATGCCTCTGTGTGTCCGCACTCAGGACAAAGAATACGCGTCTTGGGCAGGGTGGCGACGTCGTCATCGATGACCCTCATCATCCTGTCCTTTGAATCCGTCACGATGACCTCGGCCTTTCCTCCGATGTCCTTCGTGGCACCGCAGGAATTGCAGACGTACTTCCCATCTTTCGGGAACATCATCGATCCGCATGATGGACAAAACATTTTATCAGCCTCTAGCGGGGGGATTGAATGTCCCTATAAAGAGATAGCGTACGTCCGTATGCGATTAAAATAAAATAAGGAGGACGGGGGGAAGCCCCCGTCGTTTGCGTCACTTCTTGGACTTCTTCTTGGCGGCGGCCTTGGCGCTCCGCAGGTTGGACTTGACCGCGGCGGCGATCTCATCGCCCTGCGCCTTCCCGTCCGTTATGGTGGACGCATCGTACCTGAGCACAGTCCAGCCCTGGTCCCTCAGAACGGAATCGGTGGACGTGTCCACGTCGCCGTCATCGACGTACACCGCGACCTTTCCCTTGACGAACGCCACCGGGATGTTGTACGGTCCGTATCCACGCCTGCACCTCAATCCCTTGTTCCAGGCAGCCCTGCGGACGACGGCTTCGGGGGAGTAGTCGGTATACAGGTCCTCTCCGAGTACTTCCTCGCCGGCCTCTATGTCCATCTCGCCCGTTACAGACGCCGGCTCGGAGACGGGCTGCTCTGCGATTATGGGCTGCGACTCGGGCTCCGGCTCCGGAATGGGTTCCGGACCCTGCTCGATGGACGACGCTGGAACGTCCTCCTCGGCGACCGTGACATCGGCTTCCGGTGCCGAGTCGTATGTGTCCTCCACGACTGGCTCCTCGACTATGACCGTCTCTGCGACTGGCTCCTCGTCGATCTCCTCCGATGATTCCTCGGAATCGTCGGCCTGTGCGGCATCATGACTGACCATGCCCCAGTCAGGCTGGGGTTCTGCCTCGGTTTCGGAACCGGCTTCCGGTGCCGAGTCGTATGTGCCCTCCACGACTGGCTCCTCGACTATGACCGTCTCTGCAACGGGCTCCACCTCTGTCGGCACTTCCGTGACGGGCTCCTCGACTGTGGCCTCCTCGAGAACAGGTTCCTCGGCGACCGGCTCGTCGATGATGACCTCATATTCCTCGGCGACCGCGACTTCGGCTTCCGGCACTTCTTCGGATGGCTCCACGACCGTCTCTACGACTGGCTCCACCTCTGTCGGCACTTCCGTGACGGGCTCCTCGTCGACCTGCCCTGCTTCGGATATGACCTCAATCTCGTCGACAGGGGTCTCGGGCTCTTCGACTTCGGGCTCCCTGATGATTGCGTCCTCGAACACGAACTCCTCTTCAACCGGCTCGTCGATGATGGCCTCGCTCTCCTCGGCATCGATCAGGTCGGAATCGGCGACGACGTCGAGAACAGTCTCCTTCGTCTCGGGAAGCTCTGCCGCCTCGATCGGTTCCGGCTCGACGACCGCGGGCTCCTCCTTGGGGGTTTCTTTCGGGGCGTCGTGCTTCACCCTGTTGGCATTCTCCGAGGACATGAGTTTCTTCATGAAGTCGTTCATCGACTTTGCGGGAGGCTTCTGTCCGTCTGCGCTCTCGACGGGCTTCGACTCCTCCTTCCTAGGCTCCTCCTTCGGAATCGCCTTGGGTGCTTCCTTGGGCTCCTCTTCGACCTTCGGTCTGTTGGGAAGGGTGACCGGCCTGGGTACGGGCCTCTGCTTGGGCCTCTCCTCCTTCGGCTCCTCCTTCCTAGACTCCTCCTTCGGAATCGCCTTGGGTGCTTCCTTGGGCTCCTCTTTCGCTTTGGACCCCGCCTTCGGAGTCTCGCCCTGTGCTTCCTTTTCAGGCTGCTCAGCGACCTTGGGCTCTGGCTTCTTCTCGGGCTTTTTCGCCTTCTTGGTCGCTTTTGTATTCTTGGCCTGTGGTTTGCTGGATTTGCTGGACTGCTTGTCCTCCTTCACTTCCCTGGTCCTGGCGACAGGTTCGACCTTGACGAAACCGATCACGTATGCAGAAAGGGCCAACCAGATGCCGAATGCGATGAGTGCGATGGCATGGTAGTAGGTTTGAGAGCTGTCGGCGAAGTAAATCACGCCCATGGCAAGATCCACAGCGGCAAGGACGGCAGCAACGTACATGGCCCCGTATATGCGCGAGACCCAGAGCGCCAACATGTCGAAGACGATCGCGATGGCGGCTACGACGGATGCCGCCGCCAGAAGGATGGCGGTGTTCTCGCCGACAAAGGGTACGGCGACGAACATTATGCCCGCAATCGCTGTGAAAACCCCGCTCATCGTCCTTACGAAGCTTGAACGATCCGTCATCAGCGTGACGGAGTACACGATGGCCAGCACCCCGGCCACGGTCACTATGTACAGTGCGATGTCGTTCGCATCGTCGGTGACCTCGCCACCGTTGGCGAGGAGCATCACCGCTGACACGACGAAGAGCAGCGTGGACAGAATAGCCACACCGCTGAAGATTCTCTTGTCGAGCGCTCCCATGGCTCGCTGTAAGGCTGATGGCACATTTAACGGTTGTCACTTCGCGGTAACCGGAACGCAGACGTCTGGCTCTTTGAGATTTTGAACATGCGATGGATGAATGGCACATCCATGTTTGAATCGGTAGGATCTTTGAACCCCTGTTTACAGACATCTGGCTATGTTGCCGTTACACGTTCGTGGGTTGAAGCGTCTCCCCCAAAGTTGATATATAGCATCCCGCTACCCTTTTTACATCCTTATAATACGGGACGCGCGTCCTGTATCATCATCACAGTCAAGGGGGGCGAGCCCCCTTTCACAAAGCCCTCCTCGGAGGCATTACGAAAAGGAGTTGAGACGAATGAAAATGAAATTCAAGTTTCTCGGCGGCGCGGACATGGTCGGCCGCATGGGAATGACGATGGAAGGTGACGGGATGACCGTCCTGGTGGAGTACGGATTGAGCCCGACGAAACCGCCAGAGTTCCCCCTCACCGCACCCAAGATCGACTACATGTTCCTCACCCACTCCCACCTCGACCACTGCGGCATGGTGCCCCAGGTCGTCGGAAGGGACAGGTGCGACCTGTTCACCACCCCGCTCACAGCGGAGATTTCCGAGCTCATGATGAAGGACACGCTCAAGATCGCCAAGGCGGAGGACTACGTCCAGCCGTACTCGATGGACGACATCGAGAAGACGATGCAGAGCGTCGTGCCCATGACCTACGGGGACGACATTACGATCAACCATGTGGATGTCAGCATGCTCGATGCTGGCCACATCCCCGGAGCGGCGATGTTCAAGTTCAGCCGCGACAGCACCACCATCTACTCAGGAGACATCCACACCGAGTCCCAGAGACTCGTCGGGGGAGCCAAACCCAGCGACTGCACCAACCTCTTCATCGAGGGTACATACGGCGGACGCAACCACCCGCCCAGAAAACAGACGGAGGAGGACTTCATAGCGAAGATCGACGAGGTCATCGACCGTGGCGGTACTGTCCTCATCCCCTGCTTCGCTGTCGGAAGGACGCAGGAGATCATGCTCCTGCTGAAGGATCTCGGCTACGAGATGTGGGTTGACGGCATGGGAAGGGCGGTGACCCGCCTGTTCCTCGACTATCCCGAATATCTCAGGGACGCGAGGCAGCTCAGGAACGCCAAGAAAAGGTTCCACGAGGTCAGAAGGCCCGCCAACAGGGATGCCGCCATCAAGGGACAGATCATCATCACCACAGGAGGCATGCTGGACGGAGGCCCCGTCCTCAGGTACCTCAACCAGCTGAGGAACGACCCCAAGAGCGCCGTCCTCCTGGTCGGTTATCAGGCGGAGGACACCAACGGAAGGCTGCTAATGGAGGAGGGCTGTGTGAACATCGACGGTGAGATCGTCAAGATCGAGTGCGAACTCCAGAAGTACGACTTCTCCGCCCACGCCGACCACTCCCAGATTGTCGACTTCGTCAAGGGCTGCGACCCGGACAACGTCATCATCATGCACTCTGAGAACAGGGAGGCCTTCCTCGACGATCTCAGCGATTACAACGTCATCCTCCCCAAGACAGGCGAGGAGTTCGAACTGGATGTGTGAGCATGGATCTGGGGTCGTTTCTCAAGGCCGATGTGGGCAAAGGGGATGTAACCACGGCCCTCACCGTCCCGGACACGGACGGCACGGCGTACATCACCTGTGAGGCCGACGCAGTCGTCGCCGGGATCGAAGAGGCCGAGGAGATCTTCTCCATGGTCGGCGCCGATGCGACATCCATGTACAAGGACGGGGACCGCGTCAAAGCCGGGTCCCGCATCATGTCCATATCCGGACCCCTGGCGGGAGTGATCACCGCCGAGAGGACCGCCCTCAACATCCTGATGAACATGAGCGGAGTGGCCACCATGACCGCCAAGGCGGTAGAGGCCGCTGAAGGGAAGATCATCATCGCCGCCACCCGCAAGACCGTGCCTGGGTTCGGCCCCCTCCAGAAGAAGGCGGTTGCCGTTGCCGGCGGAGACCCCCACAGGGCAGACCTGGACTCCATGATCCTGGTCAAGGACAACCACATCCGCGCCTGCGGATCTGTGAAGACGGCGATGGAGAAGCTTGCCAAGGCCTCGTTCTCCCTGAAGATCGAGGTGGAGGTTGACAACATCGATGACGCCGTCACAGCGGCCGAGATGGGCGCCGACATAATCATGGCCGACAATGTGGGACCCGAACTCACAGGCGAGATCCGCGATGCCGTGAAGAAAGTGAACGACCGCATCCTGATCGAAGCCTCCGGCGACATGACCATCGAAAGGGTGCCCGAGTACATCGGGAAGGCAGACATCATCTCTATGGGCTGTCTGACCCATTCCGCACCCGCCATCCAATTCTCGATGGACATAAACTGATGCCGTGTTAGGGACGGGGTCCGTTTCGAAGGCCTCGCCCTGACCCCGCCCCTCCCACGAACGCCTCGGCAGCTCCCCTGTTGTCGTTCCGGAGTCGTAGGAATCCGAGGATCTCCTAGGGGTCCGACGATGACTCCCAGGCCGTGTTCCGACGATTTTTAATCCCCATTCCGAGATTACGGGCACATGGTACTGAACCTGGAAGACTACGTCTGCGAGTATTGCGGCAAACCCTGCAAGAACATCGTATACGCCGCGTTCGTCTGCGACGACCCAGAGTGCCTCGAGAAGGCCAGGATCGACCGCGGTGGCCCCGGAGGCCACATGAAGAGGAAGGCGGAAGGAAAACCGATCATCCCCTCGGATCTGGAAGAGATCGCGGACGAGCTCAACAAGAAGGACTGACACCGGCGAAACGGAAGCACGTCGGACCGGACCCGGGTCCTGCCTGATTACCCGGTGTACACGGCTTCGTCCATGAGCCGGGTTTGATCCCCAGCAAAATACATAGACACGTACTCGTCGATGAGACGGCTCATCTCGGCCTCAGCGGCCTCGATGTCCTCCCTGGGGGCTCTTGTGGCACGCATATAGGCGACTTCGGTTCCCTTCATCACCGCTTTTGACAGCCTGTCGGTGAAGCCGGCGGTCCCATCACAGGGTTGCTTCGAGGCCAACTCGTCCAGCTCCGCATCGGTTCTGCGACCGATGGCTTCCTCCACCCTGCACAATGCCACGCGGAAGGGCTCGGCGAGAAGGTCCGTGTACTGTGCGGATTTCTTCGAGACCATCCTCTTCACAGGATTGAGCGTCTTCCCCCGGCATCCTGGGAAGGCCTCTGCCCCGGATGCGATGCGCCTCATGATGGCAGTGTGCTCCCTGATGTCCGATACAACGGCCATCCTCTGGAGCATCACTAGCGCGGACAGATTCACGATGGCGAAGGCATCGCTCGGAACAAGCTTCTCGGAGCCCTGCATCAGGCCGTCGTATAGCCCCTCGCAGAAGGATATGGAGCCGTCAAGACGATTCACGCACACGTACTCCAATCCGATGGCGTAAGGGCTGTTGCACTTGCCGCTGGCCTGGAACACCCGGACTATGCACCCGGACATGGATGCTGAGCAGCGTCCGATAAGCTGACGGAGTGTTTCCGAGTCATCGATCAGCGAGGCTGCCTTCGCCCAGACCAGCCCCGCCTCGAACACGTTCCCCCTGGATGCGTAGGTTGCGCCCAGGGCGTACCAAGCCTTCCATGAGTCTGGATGCGTTCTGACGGAGGCGTCCGCGCGGGCGGCGAACTCCTCACCGCCCACGGTCAACTCATCCACCCTCTCCGGTTCCGGTACATCCTGCATCCCGCCTTTGCCCACGGGGCCGGAATCATTCATCGAATGACAGGCGTGGCAGACCCAGAAACCTATGGGGTCGAAACCGTACTCGTTGCCGCATTGGCACCTGCAGCCCATGACAGGGGATTCCCCGAGATGGATTTAACAATGATGCAGATGAGAAGGGCGGGGTCTCCCCCGCCTGGGGTTTCAGTGCCTGAACACGCGGCACCCGGTGAAGACCATCGCCATGCCGTGCTCGTTGGCGGCATCGATGACCTCCTGGTCCCTGATGCTGCCGCCGGGCTGGATGATTGCGGTGACTCCTGCGTTGGCGGCCTCGTCGACCCCGTCCCTGAAGGGGAAGAACGCGTCGGAGGCCATGACACAACCCTCGGTGGGCTCGTTGGCCTTCATAGTGGCGATCTTAGCCGAATCGACACGGCTCATCTGGCCGGCCCCGATTCCCACGGCGCGCTCGCCCCTCACGTAGACGACGGCGTTTGAAGTGACGTGCTTGGCCAGCTTCCAGGCGAAGAGCAGGGAGTGGACCTCCTCCTCGGTGGGGGCGCGGTTGGTGACGACCTTGAGGTTCTTTGGATCGATGACGACGTCCTCGTCAGTCTGCACGAGCATGCCTCCCTGGACCTTCTTCATCTTGTACTCCCTGACCCTCTCGGATGGCCCGATGGGGCAGTTTGTCCTCAGGAGACGGATGTTCTTCTTGACCTCCATGATGTCCACTGCACCCTCCTCGTAATCGGGGCAGATGACGGCCTCGACGAAGTGCTGGGAGATCTCCTTGGCGACCTCCACGGTGCAGGGCCTGTTTAGACAGATGACGCATCCGAAGGCGGAGAGGGGATCGACGTTGTAGGCCGTGACGAACGCATCGTATATGTTGTCGGCAGAGGCCAGCCCACAGGGGTTCGTGTGCTTCATGACCACGGCCGTGGGCTTCTCGAAATCCATGCAGATGTCCATCGCCTTGTCCAGGTCCAGGATGTTGTTGTATGACAGCTGCTTCCCGTGCTGGAGGTGCTCCGCCCTGGCGACAGTGGGGCCGGGTGTGAACGGATCCTTGTAGAACGCTGCGGACTGGTTGGGGTTCTCACCGTACCTGAGGTCCTCGACCTTCTCCAGAGGGATTGGGAAGGACTCGGGGAATCCCGTGCAGAAGTGCTTGTACATCTGAGAAGCGATCATGTTGTCGTAGTTGGCCGTGTCCACGAAGGCCTCGGCCATGAGCTTCCCGTGAAGCTCGTCGGATATCTCGCCCTTGTCCTTGAGCTCGGAGATGATCTCGGGGTACTGCTTCGGATCCGTGACCACTGCTACGGACTTGTAGTTCTTTGCGGCCGCACGAATCATGCTCGGTCCGCCGATGTCTATGTTCTCGACGATCTCGTCGAATGTAACGCCGTCTTTGAGGACGGTCTGTTTGAAGGGATAGAGGTTGACCACGACCATGTCGATGGGTTTGATTCCCTTGGCAGCGATGGCATCCATGTGCTCCTTGACTTCCCTGCGGGCGAGGATCCCCGCATGGATCTTGGGGTGGAGCGTCTTCACGCGTCCGTCCAGCATCTCGGGGAAGCCTGTGACGTCGGATACCTCGGTCACTGCGATCCCGTTCTCTTTCAGAAGTTTGTACGTCCCGCCAGTCGAGATGATCTCGACGCCCATGGCGGCCAGCTCCTTGGCGAAGTCTATGATGCCGCTCTTGTCCGAGACGCTGATGATGGCTCTGCTGATTTTTGACAGTGGTATACCCCCTCAATCCGAGGTGCGCATAACAATGT
>CALUNK010000067.1 GCA_944321985.1 Candidatus Methanomethylophilaceae archaeon | reverse complement strand
CTTTCACGACTCTCGTGACGCCCATGCAAGCCAGACATATGATTGTAAAAAGCGTGGGTGCGATGATGAGTTCGAATTTCGAACCCCAACGGTTGGGTTCTGTTGAATCGAAGCCCCAGTGTGCAGGAATCGTGTCCGGCAGGAAGATGATGGCCACGATCGCCACGGCCCATATGATGGCCATCACCGCGAAGGATGCACGGTTCTCACGGAACAACTCATCCAACATATCAGAATGAATCTGAAACAGAACTTATCTATGTTTCTTTGGATAATTTTCAATCATCAAACTCAGGTTTTTTTGAGTGTCTCTGTGATCCAGACCGTGTTCTATCCCGATTACCGCATAAGAAGCAACCGACAAGAGCGCACGGAAATCAGGGTTAGTGGAATGTATGCGAGTTGAAGAACTACGGATCTCCAACGATTACGACTCCTCGGACATGATCGATTTTATCAGAGATGCGATGACGATAACGATTGCAACTGGAATCAACAATATTGACAAAATGTAATACAGATCACTTAAAATATAGAATGGATCGACAGAATATGCAAGATAGCATAATGCAGATCCGCAAATCGACATAATAAAGCAGATGAATGTCAAATAATACTCAGTCTTTTTCATTTTTCTAATCAAAGAAAGAGGATTTCCACCATTTATGTATTCCTATATTTAACGAGATAATCACAAAGCATGTAAATGTTTGATGATATCCGTAGTAAAGTCCAAACAATTACTTATTACAGAATTCTGCTGTCAACATCTCTGTTATTTCGTATCTTCCATCTTCAAATACTGATGAAACTACTAATCCAGGTTGTACCAATAGTGTTTCTTTACCAGAATTACTTCTTTCATTTATGTCATAGTTAATCTCGAATATGTTTTGACTAAAATCCGAATGACAGAAACATCAGGAATAACTGTACCCCATGAAACACTAATGGGTGTGTGGCTGGTGGATACTGTCATATTAACATGATCCGCACCACTACTTGTAGTCTGTCCATACGATTAACGGATTGAAGCATTATCATCATGCTTTGCATAATGATGATAAATACCCCGCACATGCGTTCTATGGAGCACCCATGAAATCGTGATTCGATGATGCTTTACTCGAGCTTTCCCATGGAAGAATTCCTGGAGACCAGGACTTGGATGAAGGATAGGCCGGAGCTGGGAGATGCCCTGTTCCATGGAGATCTTGCGATACTCCGCAGGTGTCCCCGCGATGAGAAGAGGAGATCGTATCAATCGGAAAGGATCAACTGCCTTCTGAGGACCGATATAGACTGGTTCGGTTACGAAACCGTATCCACTCTGGATGATAAGTACTGTGTACTGTTCCTCCTGATCTACAGGATCCTCGGCCATGGGATGCACATGGTGCTATACAATCAGGAACTGATGGAGTCCCTAGATCCGGAGACCATGGTATCCACCATAGATGTGTCCTTCAAAGACCCTGGGATGACCCCCATGCACACATACAACAGGTTCAACGGGGACACCCTGTACCACTTCGTGGATTCCGGCACACGCGATGTTCAACACGACACCGGACTCCTGGACAGGATCGGCAGGGACAGGAGGATCAACGAGTATCCGTGCATCGGATACATCCCGGAGGAGGGAACGACGGTGGGGGACCTTGTCAGGTCTGCGGGGAACTTCCCGACCATGATCACCGTGCACGATTACAGAAGATGCATGGATGCATCCGCATCCGTCCCCCCGGATGAAGACAACGCGTCCTCCAAATGGAGGTCCGGATTCCCCAAAACGCTTGAGGCGATAGTGTCAGCGGAGCTGTGTGCTGAAAGGACGTCAGGTGGATTCACGATGATCCCAATGGTTGTCGACGGGAGCAGATACGCTGACAGGCCGGTCCGCCTCTACAGGATTTGCTGCAACACAACCCAGGATGCCCTTTGCTACAACGGCATAGGGGATGTGGACATGGACTACGACCAGATATGCCTGGCCCTGATGATTGACAATTGAACAGTCGGATGCAGGCAAAATAGCAGAAGACTGTACCGGCAATACGACAGATGGGAGAAGACGTCTGTTCAACCAGCAACCTAATGTGAAACCATGGGTAGCAATACCCCATTCTTTTGGTAATATCGTGTGCTATATCATAACAGATAGGAAACTGGAGGATCTCCCGGGATTCGAATCCGAGGAGAGGCGGATTGACGCCAAGCGTACGATTGCACATGGATGCGTAAGACTGGAAAGGGTGGAGGATGACTTCTTCAAGAGATACATCCACGGTTTCGGGGACTTCCAGGAACTTCTGAACAGGACGTTGAACACTGAGGGGATCAGATGGTATGTCTACGTACCGGCGAAGCGTCGTCTGAACGAGACCTCCATCCCGCTCCTGTTCGTCTACGGGTATCTGGAAGACGGGGGTCACATCGTGATCTACGACCAGTGCGGGATGGTCCAGTTCCATCCGGAGGTTCCGGTATCCTCCATCGACGTGACATACAAGGGTGAGGGGCACACGCCAATCGATCATGCATGGCTGCAAGGGGACGTCATGTACCACTTCCACAGGTCCAGGCCCTATGCGTTCAGGCACGACACTGGATTGCTCATGAGCATGGGCATGGACGTGCCCTGCTTCAAGCCGTCCTACGCCGGGTTCAGGGTGAGCGGGAGGATGACTGTGGGCGAAGGCGTCTATCACCGGCAACAGCATCGGGATGCTGTCGGTCCATGACTACGACAGGGCCATGGAGTCGATGGCCATCAACTGCGACCCGGACGCCGACGAGATAGTCAGAGTGAGGTTCGAACCGATCGAGGTCATCACGACAGACGATGCGAGACGGAACGCCTCGGAACGCAAGTACGAGGGACACATCACGGACCGTCTGGAAACGTCGGAGGAGGAGGTTGTCATGTACGCCCTCTACTCTGCCGGGTCTCAGTGTCCCGAATTCCTCTGCTTCGGCGACGGATCGACGCCCATACCGAATGACATGTTCGCCATCGCGGCGTTCATAAGGATACCTAAGAATGGAAACAAAACCGAATGGAGGGAGATCCAAGGGCCTGACGGCCCGGTTTGATTACAGGTATCTCCTCCTGAAAGACCTCATGAATCCGAAGTCCGCTGGTCCGTTCATCTTGGACGCCCACTCGTTCTGAATCGGGTCGTCGGTATTCTCCGCGAGAGGGGTGAACTTCTCCGGATGGTTGAGGACGTATGCGATCACCGCCTCGCGGTTCTCCCTGGGGGTCCTCGGATTGCCGAGGACCTTCTTCACGTAGTTCTGGTTCATCGCGATGGAATTGGCCCTGGACATCCTGGTGTTCAGATACCCTTCGGTCATCGTCCTGCGCTTGGTATTCATGCCCGGAGCGAACTCCACCCAGCCCACCGGGGGTTGGGAGCCCCGCTTCTTTGCGGTCGGGATGAGCTCGTACTGCTCAGTCATCGGAGTCCCTCCTGCGGAGCACCACCCTCATCTCGACTCCTTCGGAGACGAACACCGGGATGCACGCGCAGGCGATCGGGCATCCCTCGCAGCATCCGTCGCAGATGTCCGAACCGCAGAGCTCGTCGAAGGGATCGGATTCCTCTCCGCCGTCGTCCCCGCCGAAGTCGTCGGAGTAGAGCTCCGGATGCATGTCGAGTATGCGTCCGGCGACCCTCTCGCCGACGATCTCCTCCGCCTCGTCGATGTCGTCGAAGACCTCCCCCGAGTAGAAGTCCCTCGCGCGGACCTTGGCGTATGCGTCGGCTAGGACCAGGCTCAGGAGCCCGTCGTCGCATACCGCATGCCTGACGAGGCAGAGGGCCCTCTCCGACATCATGTCGAGGTTCTCCTCGAAGCAGTCGCAGTCGTTCGTCTTGCAGTTCTCCGCAGCTTCCGCTGCCCCAGTTCTGTGTGCCATGTTTGGTCACCTCTCGTTCTGCTGTGGCCGTGAGGCCGGTGACCTGGCTCCAGGCCGGCATGAGCGCTCTCTCTGCCCGGAGCCTTTTTCAGACGTCCATAGGTCGAACCTAGGAGATGCAGGACGCCTCATAAACGAGGGTAAATTTTGTAATACAAGGAATCGAAACTCCTTATATACTCAAAGGAGCGAAATCCACGATTCCGATAGTTCTCGCTGTTCCTACTGCGATTTTGTCGAAGAACGGACCTTTGCGGATGCTCCTGCTTCGGAGGTGATCCTGTCCGAGGCCGTGCTTTCAGACCTGTGATCCGTGTGATTGTGAGGTTTGATGGTCAGACGACCGATGCCAAGCGGTCGGTCGGACTGCCGAATGCCTCGCGCTGTCTCCTGAGGAAGTACTCGTCGGGCTCCTCGAACGGGTTGGCCATGACGAGGTCGTCGTCCATGGGGAGGCCCAGGTCGAGCGTGCAGACCGTAAGCGGGCACATCCTGGAGAAATCGGCGATCGTAAGGTTCTCGTCCCTGAGTCTTGACTTGAACGACTGGAAGATGTTCCTTACCAGCTCGAAGTCCTCCGCGAAGACGACCACGGGGTCGTCGCGTATGTAGCGGATGTACGTTCCGACGGAATCATGGTGGCCGTCGTAGGTCCTGAGTATGGTATGGCAATGCTTGCAGACGCGGATCTTGTACTGGCGGTAGACCCCGAGGGTGCGGATGTTGCGCTTGGATGCTCCGCCCCAGTACCTGATCTTGAACTCCGCTGAAAGCGACTTCATGGTCCACTGCTCCCAGTCCACGCCGGACAGGTCGCCGAGCATCCTGCCCTTCCCCTCGCCCATCTCGTTGTAGTCCTTCTCGGTGTAGGAAGCACCCGGAGAGAGCAGTCCGGGGACCAGCATGTCCAGGACCTTCAGGTCCCAGTCGATGTCGTCTGGATCCCTCTCGGCCATGCCGAGGCCCATGTGGGTGGTGAGGTACGCTGCGGTGTGCCTGATGCTCCTGATCCTCTCGCGGGCGTGGACCTTCTTGATGAACCATCCGGGGTTGGCCTTCCTGAACGCGGTGGTGTCTATACGGCCGTAACAGAGGATGTGGAAATGAGGGGAGAACTCCCATTCCGATTCCTTCTGGCGCCAGGGATGGAAGATGGTGACTCCTGCAGATGCGCCGAATGCGACCATGGAGTCGTCGACGTGCCTGCAGAGGTCGTCGAACTCCGGCTTGGTCTGGCAGAGCCTCTTGACCATTTCCTGCGGAGGGGAGACCACCCAGTGGCCGATGTCCCCGACGGAGACGCCCTTCTTCTCGCTGAGCACCTTGTACGAGAGGAGCTGCCTCTCGATCTGGACCCCGCGCTTGAGGGCGGTGTCGTTCATGCACTTCGGACATCTGAGGGACCAGCAGTGCCTGCGCTTGCCCTTGCAGTGATGCTCCGGATCCTCCGGACAGGCGGAGTAGACGATGCCTCCCATCGGGGAGCGGATGAAGCCGCAGCCCTTCCTGTCGGGACGTGTGAGGTCGTGGGCGGGCATGCACCATGCGATGTACTGGCGGTAGGGCTCGGGTCCCTCCTGCTCGATATTCTCGGAGAGCCCTTCCTGAACTCCCTCTTGAACCTCGTCCTCGACGTCATCCTGCGGATGAAGTCTAAGGTACTCTATGGCAGGATACACGGCACTCTCAACGGGCAGGTTCCTCACGTATGATGTGACCGAGTGCTCGGCGAGGGCGGCCTGCACGGCGAGGCCCTGGCGTTCCTGCATCTCGAGCTCGCGCTGAAGCGAGCGGAGGCGAATCTCCTCGAGTCTGATGTCGTAGTCTTCGATCTGCATGTTATCTCCGATGATGGGGCGGCGGTGCCGCCCCGGGAAGGCGGCCGGCGGGCGCTGGGCATGCGCCGGGCGCGCCCGCTCGGCCTGTTTGGCTCCGCCTCGGTCGCGGAGCTCCCTCGGCTCCGCGGAGGACAGGGGCGGTTGGGTGCGGTGCGGGCTGACGGGAGGGTGCGCCGGGGACGGCGCGGGGGATGCCCGGGACGGCACCGTCACTTCCCCTCGGGATCGTCCCGGGTCGGGGTGACCAGGTCGACGATCCGCACGCTCTCGTTCCCGAGCCACGCGCCGTAGTGGGCGACGCGGTCGAGATGCTCCGCGCGGCTGACGGCGGATGCCATCGCGGCGTCGAGCCTCCTCTTGCCGAGGAGCTGCACTAAAGGATGGTCTGCGAGACCGAAGGCCTCGTACCTGGCTATCCAGGAGAAGTACTCCCTCGCGTCCCTGGGGTCGCAGAGGGCGATCTCCCTGGGGAGGGGGACCTTGGAGGATGCCCTCAGGGAGAGCATCCTGTCGGTCTCGGGATCGGTGGTGACGTTGAAAGTCACAGTCTCACGTCCCTGAGCATGTGGCTGTTCCTGTAGGACCACCACCAGACCTTCGGTATCGCAACGGATTCGTTGAAACGGGGGAAGAAGCACCAGCTCCTGGGTTCCAGGTCGGGACGGCTCCTGATCGATTCCTCGATCCAGATGTTGGCCAGGACCTGGTTGGTCCTGAACTCCGGCCTCTCGAACGCCAGGTCCTCGTCGTGCATCCTCTTGCACATGACCACCGCGTCCTGGGACCTCACGAACTCTATGTCCGTTCCCGCCATCGATTGGGTGGTGATGCACACGACGATGGACTTGTGGGAGATGATCCCCAGCCAGCGCTGGAGCGTCGCATCCTTCCCCGAACCGCGGGAGTGGAACACCCTGTTCACGTCCTCTATCACGGCCACCGAACCGACGGGGATGTCGTTGGGATCGGAGACCCTGCGGTACCCGGGAAACATGGAGACGTCGTACTCCATCGGATCGAGCAGGTACACCGGACGGGTGTGCCAGCACAGATCGATGAGCGAATGGAGGGAGCAGGACTTGCCCTGCTTCCCGCTGCCCACCGCGATGATGACACCGTGCTCCATCTTGGAGATGTAGTCGACGGCCTTACTGGCGGTCACGGACGTCACCTCCGCGGCGCTGGCTCATGCCCCTGCGCGATCCATATCCTTCGACCCTGCGGTTCTCGGTGAGGTCGAGGTAGTCCTCCGGGACGGATTCGTCCGCTTCATGGGGTTCGTAGTCGGCCTCGGTGAGACCGAGAGCCGAGGAGATCTTGTCGAGATGCCCCCTGAGCGTCGATCTGGCATATCCCAGACCGATGACCTTCGGGTGCACCATCAGCTCGAGGTTCTCCTCGAGGACCGTGTTCAGAGTTCCGTACCATTTACGATAAGCGTTCTCGCGCGTCATCACTATGACAGCGTTCTCCGTGTGTATCCATCCGTAGTCCACGACACCCCTGTCGAGGTCCATGCCCTCCACCAGGTAGACGGGGATGCCGGACATGGTGTGGTACACCACGTTGTTCCCCGTCTGGGTGATGTACCTGAACATGTCGTCGGGCACGAACACCGCCCTGAGGAGGTGGTTCTCCACATCCAGATGGACGAGAACCCTGCCGGAGGGGTGGTACAGGGACCTGACCACGAACCTGGCCAGCAGGGCGCCCGCTATCGGCGACAGGAGGACGGGCCAGTACTCCTGCAGGGCCTGTACGATGGCGTCGGTCCCGAGGATCCTCCATGCCACGTACACCCCGAAGAACCCGGCGGAGACGGTCGCCGCTACCGCGGCGGCCTTCCTCCAGGGGGACTCCCCCGACGTGTCGGCGTAGGCCTGCTCCGGGACGGCGTCCTGAGGGACGTCCGCGGGATCGAACTCCCTGGGCTGATCGTCGGAGTACATCGCTCACCTGCGTCTGCGCCTTCAGGAGGCACCTGGAGAAGCTCCAGCGGAAGCCGATGAAGGCTCCCGCCAGGCAGAGGATCAGTACCAGCGCCGACATTGCCTCACCCCGGAGTAGAGGATCATCCCTCCGGCGAACGCCATGACGCTGCCGACTGTGGAGAACACCAGCGCCTCGTCCATGTCCAGCATGCCGGAGATCATGGGCACCAGCCACGCTGAGCCCACGAACAGCAGCAGCCCGACGATTATCCTGGGGACGTTCATCCCACCGCCTCCCTGCATCTGGAGATGTCCGAGTAGAACGCGATGTAGATCAGCAGGCACTCGATGGCGCAGACGAACACCAGGATGAACCCGGACAGCAGCCAGAACACCGCCGGGTCGGTGGGGATGTTCTCGGTTATGGCGGAGGCCACAGTGTTGCCCGAAGCGTCGAGGAGCAGGTGGGCCAGGTCGTCGCCCGTGGTGAGGGTGACGATCAGGTCCAGGATGAACACCGCGTTGATGATCCCCGACATCAGAGGGATCCACATCATCTGTATCTCCTCCAGTCGGAGCCGTCGTAGTAGCGGCGGTCGTATCCCCCGTAGCCGAGGCTGCCGTAGCG
>CALUNK010000066.1 GCA_944321985.1 Candidatus Methanomethylophilaceae archaeon | reverse complement strand
CTTCCTCATCAAGTCATCCATGAGGGACGACCAGCTCCCGGACCTCGAGAAGCTGGCGGACGAGATCGCCGCCTCGATGGCCTGAGATCGAATAACCGGGGGTGGGTGCCCGCCCCCGTTCACCTTTTCTGAGGCCGACATGACGGTTGGCTCGGACATCGTCTTATCTGTTATTTTCTGGAAGGGATACTTCCGGACAATCCAATGCGTTCGAAAGAACGGATCGACATTCCGAATGCCTGCCGGAGACCACTGTGCCTCGATTCCCAAAGATGTCTGAATCGTCTGCACCCGGAATGGGGAGAGGTTCTCGATCAGAACATGACGGCCGGATGAAGCTCCGTCCGATTCTTTAAACAATTGCTCAGATGAGTGTCAAATGTTCCGCTGTCTCGTTCGTCCATGTCCGACAGGAATAGGACAGCATTCGTGAGTACCCGTTTCGATACACTCCTCGATGAACATGTCCTCTGTCAGTTGGAGGGATGCGTCTGAGCCGGCTGATATCCTAACCGCTGTGATTCCCTGCGTTCAGAGATAGGATGACCAAAACCTGAGTCTCAGAACATCCTCGGCTTACCAGCTGCCGTTATGATCAGAATCGATTCCTCAAGGTCTGTGGATCCGAAGTTGAGTATGTACGGTCTCCTATCTAGGTCAACGGTGACCTCGACGCATTCCGCGTTGTTGTCGAGAGCAACCTTGGTCACGAACTCCCTACCCTGTTCCGTGCACTTCTCAACCGCCTCGTCCATGGTGGTGTAAACCGCCCTGCCGAAACGGGAGAACACCTCATAGGCGCTTCCCTCCACCGCCTTCATCGGTGTGATCTGGAACTTCACCGATTCGGATACCGAAGCGCAGATCGCCCCGACCGCGTTACCGACGTCGGAATCCTCCGATATCAGAACCTCTGTTCCTAGAATGTCCCCCACCCATCTGATGTAGACGCCGGACGGGGCCCCGATCCCGATTATGGGCTTGTCCAGCTTGAAGAAGCAGCCGAAGTCCTTTGCATGCTCGCATGCTATGGCCTTGGATAGAAGATCGGCACCTGTCCTCCCGAGATCCGGCTCTCCCGAGTCCTCTGTGATAAGTGCGTTCATCAGCTCGTAGCACAACTTGGTCCGGATGGCCTTCCTGCATTCGGAGACAAAACTCCCCGCATCCATGCCAGCCAGTGCGGCCAGGTACGCGGCGGCTGCCTTCGAAGCCTCGACATCGAACTCCGTGTAGGTCCCGTCTGCATGAAGAACGTCGGTGGGTGTGAACCCGATTCTCTGTATGAGGCCCATCTCCTCCAGGCTCTCCAGATAGAACTCGGACGTCTCGCGACCAAGTTTTTCCGCGGCCTCCAGAACACTGCAGGGCTCGTCGAACGCGAGCTTCAACAGCTCGGTGTTCGCCTCGTTAATGCTGTACCCGTTCGGAGGCATCCTTACCGTAAGAATCATCTCGGAATCCAGTACCTGCCTTCCGGGTTTGGAAAGCTCCTTTGCCATCGGCTTGGGCAGAACCTGGGCTGCATTGGATAGGGCCTGTGCTACCTTCGGCCATCTGGTAGCCGCAACACACAACGGAATCGCCCTCACAGGCATCAGAACCGGTCTGCCTGGATTCACAACTATGCGACTGTCTCCCCCGATTCCGGATGTGTAGATCCTTGCGGCCATGACCCTGGTCCTCTTCCCGCCGATAACCGTTCCTTCCGGGTCGAGGCTCGGATGACCGTTCCTGAGGATTCCTATGTCCGTGGTAGTACCTCCCATGTCCATGACGACCGCATCCCTCACGCCGGTCATGCTCATGGCGCCCATTAGACTGGCGGCTGGACCGGACAGGATTGTCTCCACAGGCCTCTCTTTGGCAAAGGAGTCCTTCATCATGCTTCCATCTCCGCGGGAAATCATCAGAGGGGCTCCGATGCCCTTCTCATCGAGTACGGAACGAACGGAGCGGATAAGCTCCTCCATCACCGGAATGAGTCTGGCATTCATGACACACGTGGTGGTACGTTCGTTGAAACCTAGTTCCGAGGACAGCTCGAAACCGCATACCACCGGAACCCCCAGAATCTCTCTTGCCATATCTCTGATCCTCATCTCGTGCTCGGAGTTCCTGACGCTCATGAAACCGGAGATGGCTATTCCCTCGACCTTTCCCCGTATCGATTCCAGAAACTCCCTGGCAGCAACCTCATCCAGATACTGGACTGGTTCCCCGTGAATCCCATGCCCTCCCTGAATTCTTACACTGTAATCTGGAGGAAGGGTGTTGTCATAATCGCAACCGATACTGACAAGACCCACACGACATCCTTTGCCCTCAACAACCGAGTTGGTTGCCAGTGTAGACGAAAGAGCTACAACCCCTACATCTCCAAGCAATTCCGAATCGAGACCTTCGATTGCCCCTCTAATACCTATACTAAGATCCCTATGAGTCGTCCTAGATTTAGCCTTGCAAAGAACCTGTGCTTTATCAAGGTCCATGATGACTGCGTCCGTGTACGTTCCGCCAGTATCTAGTCCCAGTCCGTAACTCATAATGTCAGCCTCTGACATATCGTAATCTTATCAAAGTTTTACAATCTTCCGCCACAATTTAGATCTTGGAAATCTCAAAAAACCTGTAGTTGTACATTCTATCCACCATCTGTTCGATATTCGTTAAATTTATGTCCGACGGTTGTGTATATCCCTTAGTCCCCATGAACAGAGACGAAATTCTCGAAGGACTCAGGATTTCCATCGAAACGTATAACATCGAGGAATCCGAGAGTTACGCCTGGAAGGCGATGGATGCAGGCATCAGTCCGGATGATGCCATAAACCTGGGTCTGGCGAAGGGAATGGATACGATAAGCCATCTCTTCGACGAGGCGAAAATATTCCTCCCTCAGATTTTAATGGCAGCCAAAGCCATGGAAGCTGCACTGGACATTATTGAACCCTATATGAAGAAAGGTGACGACATAAAACTCAAAGGAATCATCGTCATGGGTTCCGTAAAGGGCGACATCCACGAGATCGGAAAGAACGTCTGCTGCGCCATGCTTCGCGGAGCCGGATTCAAGGTTATTGACCTGGGAACAGATGTGTCTCCATATGATTTCGAGAAGGCCATCGAAGAATCCAATGCAGATGTCGTTGGAGGTTCCGCCCTGATGACCACCAGCCTCTACCAGCAAAAGGACATGGTCCGCGTTTTCAACGAAGACAATCTTCCTGTGATAACAATATTCGGTGGTGCTCCATGTAGCGAAGAATGGGTCAAGGAGATTGGTGGCGACGGATACTCGGCATCAGGATCGGAAATCGTCGATCTGGTCCGCAGACTACTCACAGAGAATACCTCTGGAAAACAATAATTTATAAATTTTAGAGAAAAGAAAGGGAAGAGGTTTGAAATACCCGTCTCAGGACACCATCTTGAGACCGACCACTCCCGCCACTGTGACGAGAAGGAACAGGACCATCCCCAGAGTGATGGTCTCTAGACCCAGCACCGCCGAGACGATGATCGTCAGGACGACCCCGAGACCCACCCATACCGCGTAGGCGGTACTGATGCTGATGCCGCTCTTCATAGGGATGGACAGACAAAGCATGCTGAGCAAGAGGGAGACGAGTACAATCACGTCCCAGAGGATGTTCGTCATGCCCTCGGTGTAATCCAGTCCGATGGACCATCCGATCTGGAACACCCCTCCCAAAATGATGAGGAGCCAGGCCACCTTGGGACTCACGTTGAGCTCCATCTCAAGCACCTCCAGATGTAAGACGAATTCCGACTATTCCGATCACAATCAGGATAATGAAGAATATCTTCTTCGCGTTGACCGGATCCTTGTACATGAACACGCCAGCGATGACTGTTCCGATCGCACCTATTCCCGCGAGGATGCTGTACGCCACACCGGGGCCGATGTTTAAAACAGCCAGCGACAACATGTATAGACAGCACAGGACGGCGACGATCGCGGCTATCCCCCAGCCCTTCTTCTTGAAGTTGTCAGACTTCTCGAGGAGAACCACCCAGACAGGTTCGAGGATGCATGCTATGATTAAGCACACCCACGACATTGCTACTTCCATGTCTTTTGGTATCGCCTAATAACCCATATTAAAGGGTAGCAGTTGGATGCAGGATAGGTTTAAATTATGAATTACATTCCGATGTGTTTGTTAGATTTTTTATAAATATATTACGTCCAATGGCTGTTCACCGTTCAACCACTTATATTTATACATTCTCTTTTTTTGATGAATCATACACCCAATTCGTTTAAAGACCCATGAAATTGTCTACGGTCTGGACTCGACTTAGGGCGCCACATTTGTCTTAGAATCTGGTTTTAGATGTTTGGTTGGGAGGCGGAACAATTTTGTCCCACCTCCCGTAATGGATGATGCGTTGGATGCATCGCTCAGGCCATCTTCCTGTATGCAGGGTCACCGGTGGCGGTGATAATCATCTTGATCTCCACGAACCTCGTCCTCAGGTGCTCCTTCCCGACGAACACCTCCGACTTGTCCGACCCGACATTGACCGTCACGTTCTCAGCACCGGCCTTCTTTGCCATCTCCATGACATACTGCTTCCCGGCCTCGGTCGCCTGCTCCACACCGTCGTCGAATCTCTCGTAGTAGAACCTGCCGAGCCTGGAGAACGCGGTGCACGCGGGATTGTCGATGGTCGTTCCGGTCGCGGTCTGGATGAGGATCTCGATACTCTCGACGACCTTACCGCTCACTGCACCGACGGCGTTGCCCACGTCGTAGTTCTCCGGCATCACCAGTTCGGTGCCGAGAAGCTGGGCGACCTTGGGTAGCATATCGTACGCTGGACCTCCCATACCGATGATGGGCTTGTTGAGCCTGAACGACACGTCGTAGTCCAGGGCATGGGCGCCGGTGACTGCCTTGTCCACCAGCTCCATCCCGAATCCGGAGAGGTCGGTCTCCCTGTTGTCCTCTAGAAGGACCTTCTTGACGATCTCCATCCCGATCTTCTCGGTGATGAGGTAGTCGACCTTGGCTATGAACGCCTCCGGGGTCATCCCGAGGTTTGCGGCATGATAGGCGATACCGAGCTTCGACGATTCAACATCGTACTTCGTGAAGCATCCGCGGGCGTGCATCAGGTCCGTGGGCGTAAGCCCTATCCTCTGGATGATCCCAAGCTCCTCCATCTTGTCTATGTTGAACGATATCGGCGGCTCCTTCAGCTTCCTCTTGGCCTCCGCGAGGGAGTGCGGCTCATCCTTGACGAAGTCCAGGAACTTCTGGTCCAGCTCCGTCAGGTAGTCCGCGTTCTTCATCTCCTTGACCTTCACGAAGTACTCCGTGTCGATGACGATGTTCCTGGCGTAATGGGCGACGGGGATGCTCTTGGGGCCGTCATTGACCAGTGCCTGAAGCCTCTCGCGGAGCTGGGGGTACTTCCATGCCGCGACGCACAGGGGAACCACACGGACAGGGGAGAGATAGATCTTGTCACCGTTCACGATGATACGACTGTCACCACCCATCCCAGCGGTGGTGATCTCCGCGGCCATGACACGCGTCCTGTACCCTCCGATGAGAGCGCCCTCTGGATCGAGACGGGGCTTCCCGTCCCTGACGATACCGATATCGGTGGTCGTTCCTCCGATGTCAACGACGATGGCGTTGTCCTTGCCAGAGAGCTTCCTCGCACCGTTGATGCTAGATGCGGGACCAGACAGAATGGTTTCAACCGGCCTAATCTTTGCCATCTCCTCGCTCATGACGGAACCGTCGCCCTTGACGATCATCAGGGGCGCGTCGATACCGAACTCCTTGAGGACCTTGTTGACGGATTGGATCAACTCCTCGATGACAGGTATAAGCCTGGCATTCATCACGCAAGTGATCGTACGCTCGTTGAACCCGAGTCCGGAGGATAGCTCATAACCACACACCACCGGAACGTTCAGGATCTCCTTCGCCAGAGATGCAATCTCCTGCTCATGTTCGGGATTCCTGACGCTCATAAAACCAGTGACCGCGATACAGTCCACCTTACCTTTAATCGAAGACAAGAACTTGCGGGCGGCCTCGACATCCAGAGGCTCATCTACCTTGCCGGTGGCGGTGTGGGATCCTTTTATCATTATAGAATGGTCCACATTGGCGGAGACGGTGATCTGCGAACCGATAAGAATCAGTCCAACACGACAACCCTTACCTTCCACTATGGAGTTAGTGGCTAGCGTTGATGACAAACAGACCGTGACTATTTTTGATAGAAGATTCTTATCGAACTCCTCAATAGCTCCCCTAATGCCTATGGAGAGATCGTTTCTTGTGGTGAGAGACTTTGATCTCTCCAGAATCTCCCCATTGTCGAGGTCCATTATAACCGCGTCCGTATACGTTCCACCTGTATCGAATCCTAGCCCTAGCCTACTCATTCTTCATTCGTCCCTTTTTATTTTACATCAATAATGTAGAGGAGAACCCTCCGAACGATGTCTTGTACTTTGCAAGAATGTGGGCACATATAATACGAACACATAATATGACAGTAATCAATCAGGGTTTTATAAAAAGAAACAAGCCAGACTTGTGTAAATAAAAACATTAATATAGTGTTGGTTAAGCAGTTATGTTTAGTCGTTCATCATAAAGTAAAATTATAAATACAACCGTTTTTCGACAAAAAATAACTTTGATTTTCCCAATAACAACTATATTTAAATCTTTTCAATTTTGTAAATATCATTATATACAAACAGAAAATATTCGACTCCAACGAGTGTATCCAATACTCTCGTATGGAGGAAACAAAATGGAAGCAAGATTCCCAGGCAGAAAAAGCCTGAATGGCGTAAAGCTTGAGCTTTTCTCTGAGGACGACATCCGCGAGATTGATCTCGCGACCAGGGACATCCTGACCAACGCTGGTGTCCAGGTCTCCGATGAGGAAGCCAGGCAGATTTTCAAAGACGCCGGATGCGAAGTCGATGAGGAGACCTACATCGTCAAGATCCCCGACTGGCTTCTCAACAAGTGCCTCGACATGGCACCGTCCAAATTCTACCTCTATGGAAGGGACGACGAGCACACCCTTGAGCAGCAGTGGTGCGGAAAGGTCCACTTCACCTGCTTCGGAACCGGAATCCAGGTGTGCAAGTACCTCGGAGATGGAAAATTCGAGACCAGGGACTCCACCGACGCCGACCTCGCCGAGTGCGCTAAACTCGTCGACTGGGCAGACAACATCGACTACTTCTCCCTGCCTGTCTCTGCTAGGGACTGGGCTGGAAAGGGTGCCGAGGACGTTCACGAGATGTACACATCCGTCGCGAACACCGTCAAGCACTTCCACCACATCGACCCTGTCGGAGAGCACGTCGAGTACTACTGGGAGATGGCAAAGGCATTCTACGGCGGCGACGAGAAGAAAGCCCGCGACAGGCCTATCTTCTCCATGCTCGTGTGCCCCACCAGCCCTCTTGAGCTGAGCCACAACGCCTGCCAGGTCATCATCAAGGGAGCCAGGTTCGGAATCCCCGTGAACGTCCTGTCCATGGCCATGTCCGGCGGATCCTCGCCCGTGTTCCTCGCAGGAACCCTCGTTACCCACAACGCCGAGGTCCTGTCCGGAATCGTCCTTGCTCAGCTGGCCGCCCCCGGCGCCAAATGCTGGTATGGATCCTCGACCACAACCTTCGACCTCAAGCGCGGAACTGCCCCCGTCGGTTCTCCCGAGCTGGCCCTCACCTCTGCAGCTGTTGCAAAGCTCGGACAGTACTATGGACTGCCCGTGTTCGTGGCCGGTGTCTAGTCCGACTCGAAGGTCCCTGACACCCAGTCTGGACACGAGAAGACAATCACTGGACTGTTCCCCTCGCTCGCTGGAGCCAACACCCTGTACGGAGCTGGAATGCTCGAGCTGGGAGTGACATTCTCCATGGAGCAGCTGGTCATCGACAACGACATCATTTCCATGATCAAGAAGGCCATGGACGGCATACCGGTGAACGACTACACCCTCGCCGTCGACGCCATCAAGGAGGTCGGAGTCGGAAATGACTTCATCGGACACATGACCACCATGGACAACATGGATCTGCCTTCCGATCCCCTCGTCATCAACCGTGACATGATCGGAGACTGGAGAGCTGCCGGCTGCAAGAACCTGGCCGAGGCTGCTCACGAGATCGTCGAAGACGTCCTCAAAAACCACACCGTCGAGCCTCTCACACCTGAGGTCGACGCCGCAATGAAGGCCATCGTCAAGAAGGCCGACGAAGAATTCCTCAAGGAGGCTTGAATTTAATGTCACAGGAAGATGTAAACGCGAAAGCGAAACAGGCAGTGCTGAAATACGATGTGAAAGGCGCCAAGGCCGCGGCCCAGCAGGCCATCGACGAGAAGCT
>CALUNK010000065.1 GCA_944321985.1 Candidatus Methanomethylophilaceae archaeon | reverse complement strand
CCGAACTTGGAGTAGACCTCGTCGATGAGCCTGACGACGCCCTCGATCTCCTGCTCGACCTGGTCGGGCCTCATGAAGATGTGCGCGTCGTCCTGGGTGAAGCACCTGACCCTGAACAGGCCGTGCAGGGTTCCGGATTTCTCGTGCCTGTGGACCAGCCCGAGCTCGCCCATCCTGATGGGCAGGTCCCTGTAGGACCTGGGCTCGGTCTTGTACACCAGCATGCCTCCGGGGCAGTTCATCGGCTTGACGCAGTAGATCTCATCGTCGATCGTGGTGGTGTACATGTTGTCCTTGTAGTGGTCCCAGTGGCCGGAACGGAGCCAGAGGGCCTGGTTGAGGATCATAGGGGTGGAGATCTCGTAGTAGTTCTCCCTGATGTGGAGCTCCCTCCAGTACTCGATGAGGGTGTTCTTCAGGACCATCCCCTTGGGCAGGAAGAACGGGAAACCGGGGCCCTCCTCCATGATGGCGAAGAGGCCGAGCTCTTTGCCGAGCTTGCGGTGATCCCTCTTCTTGGCCTCCTCCAACATGTTGAGGTAGGCCTCGAGCTTCTCCTTGCTCTCGAAAGCGGTGCCGTACACCCTGGAGAGCATCTTGTTGTGCTCGTCTCCTCTCCAGTACGCTCCGGCGAGGGAGAGAAGCTTGAACGCCTTGACGGCCTTGGTGTAGAGGGCGTGGGGCCCTGCGCAGAGGTCGACGAACTCGCCCTGCTTATAGAAGCTGATGGGAGCGTCCTCCGGAAGGTCCTCTACGAGCTGTACCTTGTAGTCCTCCCCTTTTGATTTGAGGAACTCGATCGCCTCCGCCCTGGGCAGGGTGTAGGTCTCCAGCTTCAGGTTCTCCTTTATGATCTTCTTCATCTCGGCCTCGATCTTCTCGAGGTCTTCGGGGGTGAACCCTCCCTCCTTGTCGAAGTCATAGTAGAAGCCGTCATCGATGGCGGGCCCAATGGCCAACTTGGTGCCAGGCCAGAGCCTCTGGACCGCCTGCGCCATTATGTGGGAGGCGGTGTGCCTGATGACTGGGAGCTCGTCATCCGTCTCGCGCACCGATCCGTCAGCATAGAGTGCCTTCATTGTAATCATCTCGATTCTGACCCGCGGACGCGCGTGCGTCTAGGGGTCTGCTGTTTCCCGTGTATGCCTTCGCCTTTTTATACTTGGCGCGGGTGAGAACGGAAGTTAAGAGGCGGTTCCCGACATCGGGACACCGGAGGACAGCAGTCCATCCGATGCGGGGCCCGCCATGTATGGTTCCGGAACCCGGGATGGCCCGGTAATTCAATGCCGACCGGCGGATCATCGTTGAAAAAAGTGTCTTCGCGCACAGAACATGGTATTAGCGTCCGTAGCCCCGTTCCTGTGTGAGATGGGTGGGGTGCCGAGACGACGGTTCTGCAGGAGCCAGTTCGCAAACCCCATCCGATGGCCGTCGGACGGCCGATAGTTGCCGTCGGGTCGGTTC
The DNA here is from genome assembly GCA_944321985.1 of Candidatus Methanomethylophilaceae archaeon. Lineage (GTDB taxonomy): Archaea > Thermoplasmatota > Thermoplasmata > Methanomassiliicoccales > Methanomethylophilaceae > Methanoprimaticola. Next base: position 6,983 of record CALUNK010000065.1, on the reverse strand, counting down.
GGATGGTCTTTACAGACACTCCGTCCGAACGGCGAACACTGGGAATAACGGCTCTGGACGAAGCGAACCTTTATCTAAGGGGAGTTGATAAGCGGTTTCACTTCATGGCCGGGATAGGGTAGCTTGGTTATCCTAGGGGACTGTGGATCCCTTGACTCGGGTTCAAATCTCGGTCCCGGCCCTCACTTCTGAACCTGCATCTGATGACGTTTTCCGTCTACCCGTTTTATACGCGGAACAGGATGGTCCTCCGATACCATGTCAAGAGTACGCGACAACATCGACATGTACCGCAGGCTGTGTGTGGAATGCGGCACGTGCAGGGAGGTCTGCCCGTCGTACAGGCACGGAGGCTGCGACCCCCTTTCTGTCATGCGGGGGGACAACTCGAAGGTCTTCGACTGCGTCGGATGCGGTAACTGCGCAAGAGCCTGCCAGCACACGAACCCCAAGATCGTCATGCTCGCCGCGTACAGCATCATGCTCGACCTGCCGGTCAGCCAGGCGTTCCTCGACACCGGGTACACCAGATATCCAGACGAGAATGCCCCGGGTGCAGGCCTGGAACCCGAGTGGGAGGGGAACGACGTCTACGTGATGCCGGGATGCGTGGCCAAGTGCGTGGTGCCCTATTTGGTGTACGCCACATCCGTGGCTCTGAAGGGCATGGGTGTTGACGCCTCCGAGCTCCCCGGGTTCACATGCTGCATGTACCCCGTCCAGTTCGGCATGATGGAGGACGATGAAAGGCTCGGGTACATCAGAAGGATGGGCGAGACCGCGGGGGACCGCGAGATGGTCAACCTGTGCGGAGGATGCAGCGAGATCATGAACCGCCACGGTGTGGATTGCGGGCATGTGATCCCGTTCCTGCACGCCAGGGCGAACGCCCTCCCGAGAATCGGCAGACCGATCAGGGTGTCCGTCGAACCTGGATGCGCCGCCATCGAGCACATGGGGATGATGTCCGAGGTGCTGGAACGGATGGGGTGCATCCTGGTCGGCAACGAACCCGGATGCTGTGGCAAGAACTCCAGGAAGGTTTCCAAGGCCCTCATGAACGAGAGGCAGGAGGCCGCCCGCGACGCAGACCTCATCGTCACCGGATGCCCCATGTGCCAGTCCAAGTACGACTCCGTCCCGGGAGGGAAACCGGCCGTGTACCTGACCGAGCTCGTCGCCGCGGCCTTCGGGGACAGACGCTCCCTCGAGTGCCATGCCATCCCCGTACCGGACTTCTGACCTACGCACCAACCCTCTTTTTATATGCGAGACCATCACGAGCACAGGAGTGGAACGGATGACCTGGGAAGGGAAGCTCAACAGGATAGACGACAACAGGTGGGAGATCCCCATGGACGAGTCCACCGGGATGAGGACCAACGCCGTGATCTACGCCAGCGAGGAGATGATATCCTCGATCCGCGCCGACAACGCGCCCCAGCAGGCCGCCAACGTCGCCTGCCTGCCCGGGATCGTCGGGAGCTCCATGGCCATGCCTGACATACACTGGGGCTACGGGTTCCCTATCGGCGGTGTGGCCGCCGTTGATGAGTCCACAGGATCGATCTCCCCCGGAGGCATCGGCTTCGACATCAACTGCGGGGTGCGCCTCATCAAGACGGACCTGACGCTGGATGACCTCGGCGGGAGGAAGGACGAGCTCGTTGACGAGCTGTACAGGAACGTCCCCTCCGGACTCGGCTCGAAGGGCCTCACGAAGATCGGCTACAAGGAGCTCGACGAGATCCTGGCCAACGGCTCGGAGTGGGCGGTCGAGAACGGCTACGGCTGGGAGAGCGACCTGGATGTCACCGAGGAGCACGGCCACATGCTGGACGCCGACATAACCAAGGTCAGCGACAAGGCCCGCAAGAGGGGGCTCCCGCAGCTGGGATCCCTGGGCTCTGGCAACCACTTCCTGGAGCTCGACCTGGTGGAGAACGTCTTCGACGAGAGGACCGCCGCGGTTTACGGGCTGAAGGAGGGCACGCTGACGGTCACCGTCCACTGCGGTTCCCGCGGATGCGGCCATCAGATTGCCACGGACTACCTGCAGGATATGGAGCGCTACATCAAGCAGAACTCGGTCAGCCTGCCGGACAGGCAGCTGGCCTGCGCGCCCCTGGATTCGAGGCTCGGGGACGACTACTACAGGGCGATGTGCTGCGGGGCCAACTACGCCTGGGCAAACAGGCAGATGATCACCCACTGGGTGAGGGAGTCCTTCGAGAAGATCCTCGGGGACTCGGCGGAGAGCATGGGCATGGACGTCGTCTACGACGTCGCCCACAACATCGCCAAGAAGGAGAGGCACGACATCGACCGCCACCACGTGGACGTGCTGGTCCACAGGAAGGGCGCCACCCGTGCTTTCGCTCCCGGAAGGTCCGAGATAACGATGAAGTACCGTGACGTCGGGCAGCCCGTCATCATCCCCGGGGACATGAGCGTCGGGACGTACGTCCTCGCCGGAAGGAGCGGCTCCATGGAGCAGACCTTCGGATCCTCCTGCCACGGAGCGGGAAGGAAGCTGTCCAGGAAGGCCGCGATCAGCAGCCTGACCGTCGACGGCGTCATGAGGGAGATGGCCGACAGGGGGGTCTACCTCAGGAACGGATCCCTCGAAGGGGTCCTCGAGGAGGCGCCGGAGGCCTACAAGGACGTCGACGAGGTCATCGAGGTCGTCTGCAACGCGGGGCTGACCGCCAAGGTGGCGAAGCTGACGCCCATCGGCGTCATAAAGGGCTGACCTCAGAAACCGAGGACCTTGGACGCGGCCCTGCGAACCGCGTCCCTCTCGCCCTTCGGCGCCGATATCAGGACGGCCCATCCGTACGGGTCCCTCGCCTGGAGGGATCTGGCTATGGGCGAGAACTTGGCCAGGGACTTTATCCTGCCCCCGTCGTCCGCGATCGCCACGTCGGTCTTGCCAATCTTCATCTTCCCCTGCAGGTTCGAGCTGGAAGTCACCTCCGCGCCGACGTCGAACACGTCGACGCCCGCCGTGTCCGCGACCTCCTGCTCCAGCCTCCGGGCGCCATCGCGGCCGGTGTAGTCCAGGAGGACTTCGGCCTTATCGTCGGTCATGTCGTCGCTGTAGACCGCGAAGGCCTTCTTGTCGAGCATCCTGGCCTTAATCCTGTGAACGCTGCGTGCGGGCTTGCCGCCGGATGCCTCGACCATTGCCATGAGGTCCGTGTCGCCCTTCAGGTAGATGTCCGAGAGGTCCACATCGGCGTTCTCGACGGCCTTTGTCAGCATCCTCTGCGCTATGCGAACGGTCTCGTGGAAGTACACGGTGGTGTACATCAGCGAGCGGGACACCATCAGACCCTCCGCTGCCGTTATTCCGCCTCTGCGGAGAACGATGCGGTCGTTCTGGACCATCATCGTCTTTATCAGCCTCTCTGAGTCGATGCTGCCGTGGGACACCCCCGTGTGGTGCGCGTCCCTCATGAGGTAGTCCATCTGGTCCGCGTCCACCGGGCCGTGTATGATCTGGTGGGCGTAGTCCTTGGAGGGAAAGTACTCGTGCTTGTTCCACAGACGGTCGAGGGCCTCCTCCCCGGTGGACTCCGGGTACGCTATTATGCCGCAGACGGCCTCCGCCGATATCCCCTCCGCCTCCATCACCTCGGCCATAGTCGGGCATCCCCCGACGACGTCGTCGTACTCCGGCAGATGGTTCGGGATGTCACCCATAATGAGCGCCCTCGCCAGCTCCATGTGGTCCAACCCGGTGGCTTCCTCCATGATCGGCTCGAGGGCGTGCGAGAATGGCGGGTGGCAGATGTCGTGCAGCATGCCGGCCATGCGGACCGCGTCCGAATCCTCCCTGCTCAACCCGATGGCGTCCGCCATCCTCCCCGCAAGATGGTACGTGCCGAGGCAGTGCTCGAACCTGGTGTGGTTCGCCGCAGGGAATACAAGGTTGCCCAGGCCCAGCTGCTTCACGAACCTGAGCCTCTGCATCTCGTGACGGTCCATGACGTCCAGGAAGACCCCGTCCACCCCTATGCTCCCGTGAACGGGGTCCTGGACGACCTTGGACCTCTCCATTCACTCACCGGTCTTCCAGAGCTTGTCACCCACGAAATGGATCGTCTTGATGGCCTTGCCGGGCTCCTTGGAGGCCAGTGCCTCGCCCGTGCGGAGCGCGACGCCGATTGCCAGCGGCGCACCGTTCCTAGCGTCCCTTATCCAGACCATGTCCCCCTCGGCGATTCCCGGGTCGGCGTCCGTGATGCCGGGGCCCATGACGTCGGCGCCGTTGGTGACGAAGGGGACCGCACCCATGTCGACGGTGACCGCCCTCCTTTCGGGCTTGTACTTCAGTATGCCTCTGATGGTCAGGAAGGGCTTGTCTTCGTAGACCAGCCCGAGGATGTCGCTCTTGACGAAGATGAGGTTGTAATCGGTACTCTCGGCCATGTCAACCCCGTCCTCCTCGGAGAAAACCGGGACGCCCATGACGTCCTCCAGCTCCTTGGAGAGGGCCTTGACCTCCTTGCTCCTCATCCTCTTCCTCTTGCGTATCATTATGTCTGCCATGCTTGGAGGACATGGCGTTACGCCGATAATGAGTTTTCGGGGCCTGTTCTCCGCTTTATTAAATACAGGAAACAGATGGAAGTGCCATGGTCGGAAGGAGCTTGAAGGACTTCCTGGTGGGGGCCCTGGTCGGGATCATGTCCATGATGCCGGGGGCGAGCGGCGGCATCATCGCCGTCATCTTCGGGATATACGAGAGGCTCATAGCCGACATAGCGGACATAAGGAACAAGCTCCTCAAGGACCTCCGCTTCATCGTCCCCGTCGGGATCGGAATGCTGGTGGGGCTGGTTGTCTGCGCCGTCGGCATAGACGCCCTGCTGCAGGACTGGGAGGTGCCGATGATGTTCTTCTTCGCGACGCTCATCCTGTACCAGATGCCCGACATCCGCGACCTGGCCAACGGGGATGATGACAGCAGGCCGACCTCCTGGAACGTCGCCGCCTGCGCCGTCGGTTTCCTCGTCATGGTCGCTTTCCTCTTCATAGGGTCCTCCGATTCGGACGTCTCCCTGATAGACCTCGACGCCGTCGACCTCGTCCTGCTCTTCGTTGTCGGTGTCGTCATAGCGCTGTCGAAGATCGTCCCCGGACTGAGCGGCGCGGCCATCCTTCTCGCCATCGGCCTGTACACCCCGCTGATGGACCTAGTCGGCGGCCTGGACATGTCGGTCATCGCTGAGAGGGCGGTCGCCGTCGTGCCCATCCTCCTGGGGATCGTCATAGGCGCCATCGGATTGGCGAAGGTGGTGAACCACTTCATGACCAATAACCGCAGGTCCACCTACTACTGCATACTGGGCATGACCGCCGGATCCGTTGTGACCGTCGCCGTCCAGGCGCTGCAGGGCCTCGACGGTACGGTGATGATCGCCGCGAGCGTGGTCGGCATAGCCGTCGGCCTCGCCTTCGGCCACGTCCTGAGGAAGGTGTCCGTGAAGTACGCCCGCGAGACGATATCCTCGGAACCCGGCAGTGCCGAGAGCCGATGATGAGGAGAATCCGAGGCGATCGGAGCGGATAGGATGGATGGATGTGGAAAAACATCCGACCGCCTCAATGCAGACAAGAGCAGCGGGTGATGCACACTTTTCGCCTGCAATACAACTATTTCGCCCAGAGTATTTAAACCGAATCGGGGGAGGTCACCGAATATGGTGCCCCCCTCTTCGGATGTCTGGCTATGCCCCGAATAACCCCGAATAACCTCCGGTCGGTTCGGGGCCTCAGGACTTTATCTTGTGGCGGATCTTGACGGCTATTCCCCTCTTGAGATCGGTCATCTCGCGCCCGCACATCATCGCGACGCCGACTCCCCTGACCTGCCCGTCGCAGACGACGACGGCCTCGTCGCCTATGCGGATGCGGGGGTCCGCCCTGATGACACCGACTGCGAACAGGTTGCCCTTGAGCTCGAAGTCCATGATCTCGACTGTGGCGTAACCGGCTTTGGCGAGGATCTCCGCGCCCTCGAGCGTGAGTGAGACCATGCCCCTCTCCGGGGTCATCATGCCGAGCTGGGTCTTCCTCTTCCTGTCTTCGGGATCCTCCCTTACGAACTTCCAGTAGGGGAACTTGCCTATGGCGTACGTGTTCTCGTCCATGAGGAGGTCGGCGATCTCCCTGCCGAACTGGAACTCCATGAGTCCACGGGCGAGATTGTTCCTGTCCACGAGGTAGTCCACCGGCTCCATGCCCTTGGCTGCGGCCCTGAGGGCCTTGTCCAGGTTCTCGAGGGACTTCGGCGACGTCGGGTCCCCGACGACGGTGCACTCCATGTCTGCGAGACCCTCCACGAGCTCGTAGTCGTCCCCCAGATGGCATATGACCTTGTCGTAGCCCTGCCGAATGAGGGACCCCACCATGTCGCGGATCATCGCCCTCTCCTCGCACTTCCACTCCCCCGTCACCGGGATGTCGTAGGAGTTGGCCGGGTAGCAGGCGTCGAGCTCCCTTGGGACCATTCCCAGCGGGGACGTGACGATCACCTCGTGCACGAGCGTGTCGTGCTGGGCGGTGTGTATCGCCGAGGCGAAGGCCCTGTGCGTCTTCGAGATGTGGTAGGGCTTCTTCGCGGAGCACGGGAGAAGCAGCAGGATCCTCTTGTGCTCGGGCTTACGGTAGTCCCTCATACGGTCCCTGTACCTCTTGAGATCAGGGCGCCTGAGGGCCTGGGTCGAGTTGCAGCTGAACCTGCAACCGACGGTGGAGCACGTCTCCTCTGCATACTCGTAGGCGTTCTGGTCGTATAGCCTGAGGAGAGCGACGTTCGACGGGGAGGCGAAGGAGCGCTGGTCCGCCAGCTCCCTGAGCCTGTCCGCCCTGATGAACATGCGGACCTTGTCCAGCTCCGCATCCATGAGGTCCATGTTGGTCCCGACGACGTCCCCCTCGTCCCTGGAGACCTCGGCCTCCGGCATGAGGAGGAC
>CALUNK010000064.1 GCA_944321985.1 Candidatus Methanomethylophilaceae archaeon | reverse complement strand
TAGGCAGTTTTGAACCCACCGAGGGGGGGGGGGGGGGGGGGGTCATTCCGAAAAGGAAGGGGATGGGATCCCCTGCGGCTGAGGTCAGGACACATATACTCAATCGATTCTGTCTACCGTCGATTCCAACCAGTCCGCTATGTCGTCGTACACCTGCCGGTTCCCGGTTTCGTTGAGGATCTCGTGTCTCATTCCCGGATATAGTTTGATGTCCGGGCGGAGACCGTGCTTCTCCAGTCCCGCCTTAGCCTTCTCGACTCCCTTGCCGAAGTCACCTACGGGGTCGTCCGCTCCTGATACGAAGAATACGGGGAGGCTTGCGGGGATGTTATCGAATCCCTCCTCCTTTCCGATCCTGCGAATCATAGTGAACAGGTCCCGGTATGCTGCATTCGTGAACTGGAATCCGCAGTCCGGGTCGGCGTCGTAGGCTTTCAGGGACTCGGGGTTGGAACAGAGCCACTTGTTGGGTAGATCCGGTTCCGTGAAGTGCTTGTCGTAGTTCCCGAAAACAAGGTTGTTGAGCATCCCGCTCCTGTGGTGATTACCCTTGACCATGCAGAGCAGCTTGGCGATCGTCAGTGCTAGGGACACCTGGTATCCGGGTTGCTGACCAGTACCCATGATCACCACCCCGTCTATGTCGGATCCGTGAAGGGTGAGGAACCTGCGGGTAACGAAGGAACCCATGCTGTGCCCCATCACCAGGTGGGGGATGTCCGGCATATCCTCCCTCATCTTGGCGTTAACTTTGGACATGTCCGCTACCAGCATGTCGTCGCCGTCCTCCTCGGCAATGAAGCCCTTCTCCTCGGATGTACCACCATGTCCAAGGTGATCGTGGCCGTACACCGCAAAGCCTCTTCTGTTCAGGAATTCCGCGAAGTCAGAGTACCTGAGGATGTGCTCTGTCATCCCGTGAACAATCTGCAGCACTGCTATTGGATTTCCTTCGGGCATCCACCTGTAGCAGTTCAGCTCCTCGTCTCCACGGGAGGATGTCATCTCAAAGTTCTCTATGCTCATGAATCCGAATCGTATCCAAACATCTTCTATTGTTGCATCTGGTGTGACATCATGGTGCTCGCAGGAGCATTGCGTGTTATTTTTGCGAGTAAAAGTATTAATGCGATACCCCCAATCATCACCCATGCGCAGAATCGCGGTCTACGGGAAGGGCGGTATAGGGAAATCGACCACCGTCGGGAACGTCTCCGCCGCCCTGGCGGGCCGCGGACTGAAGGTTATACAGATAGGATGCGACCCCAAGGCCGACTCCACCAGGATGGTCGCCGGGCGCAGGATCCCGACGGTCCTTGAGACCATGCGGGACAACCCGGACCCGGAGCTGGAGGACATCGTATTCGAAGGGAGGGGAGGGGTGCTGTGCGTCGAGTGCGGCGGCCCCAGGCCCGGCGTCGGATGCGCCGGACGCGGCATCATAGCCGCCTTCGAGCAGCTGGAGGACCTCGACATGATCGGCGTCTACAGGCCGGATGTGATACTCTACGACGTCCTGGGCGACGTCGTCTGCGGGGGTTTCGCGATGCCTATCAGGAACGGCTACGCCAGGGACGTCTTCGTGGTCACCTCGGGGGAGATGATGGCGCTGTACGCCGCCAGCAACATCGCCTACGCGGTGAACGACCTCACCCACGACGGCTACGCCAGGCTGGGAGGGCTGATACAGAACTCCCGCGGCGTGAAGGACGAGGACGCCCTGGTGGACAGGGCAGCCGAGGAGATGGGCACGAAGGTGGTCCACAGGCTGCCGAGGGATCCAGCCGTGCAGAGGTGCGAGGAGATGGGCACGACCGTCGTCCAGGGGGAGCCGGACTCGCCGATGGCCGCATCCTACAGGGAGCTGGCGGACAAGCTGCTGGCCGCGTCCGAGGACGCGTCGGGTGGAATGAGGTTCAATGGTGAATGAGATGACGAAGACTGGAATCATGATAGCCGGCCACGGCTCGACCATGGCCTACAACAAGGGGGTGCTGGAGATGCAGGCTGACCTGCTGAGGTCCAAGGGGTTCGACGACGTTTACGTGGGGTTCAACGAGTTCTCCATACCCTCGATCAGGGAGACGGCGGAGGAGATGGTGGAGGACGGCTTCGACGAGATCATCGTCCTCCCGTTCTTCGTGGCATCCGGGCTGCATGTGACCAGGGACATACCCATGAAGCACTTCGGGCTGCCGAGGGACTGCACGGACGGAATGGCGGACATCTGCGGGAGGCAGGTCCACGTGGTCATGGAGCAGCCCTTCGGGGATGACCCGAACCTCACGGACATCCTCGCCGAGAGGATCGAGGAGCTCAGGACCCCCGGAAGGGACACCAGGGTCATGGTGATGGGCCACGGCTCCAGGCTGGGCTTCAACTCCGGCGTGGTGGAGCTCAACGCCAGGCGCCTGGAGGAGAGGGGCTACGGCAGGGTGTACGTCGGCTACAACGAGTTCAACGAGCCCAGGATCGAGGACGTCGTCCCGACCATGATAGACGATGGGGCGGAGGAGATCATCGCCCTGCCCCTGTTCATATCCCTGGGGAAGCACCTGACCATGGACGTGCCCGGGAAGCTGGGCATCGAGGACTTCTCCGACGGCGGAACGGTCAGGAGGAACGGCCGCGAGGTCGAGCTGAAGTACGCCGTGCCCGTGGGCGCGGACCCGAGGCTGTGCGATGTGCTCGCCGAGAAGCTCAGGAAGCACATGTGATACCATGCGCGTTCTCGTTCTAGACATGGTTCACGGCGGCGACCTCCTCGCGAGGAGGCACCAGGCGGAGGGGGACGACGTCACGTGCGTGGACGTCTACGGGATATGCCCCCAGTCCAAGAAGGACGAGCTTGCCGCCTACGACATAAGGGTGGCTGACGCCACGCCCGCCGGGAGGTACGACAGGACGGTCATGCCCAAGCACTGCCCCATGAGCTTCCTGGGGGACGCCGATCCCGGGGAGGTCGTCACCTTCAGCCGGGACGTCGGGGGGTTCATAGACGACCGCAGGTTCAGGATCGAGGTCACCGGCGTGAAGGGCAAGACCAGCGCCTGCTACCTCATATCGAAGATGCTGTTCGACTCAGGGAGGACCGTCCTCCTGCACTCGTCCAGGGGCGAGGGCCCTTGGACGGAGGACGGGCACGCCATAGAGAGGAAGGTCAGCATCGCGCCGCCGTACCTGATGACGCTGGCGGCCGGGGACTACGACGCGGTCGTCTGCGAGGTGTCCCTCGGCGGTTCCGGGAAGGCGGACATCGCGTGCATCACCAACCTGGCGGAGGACTACGGCATCGCCAGGAACACGTTCAAGGCATCCGAGGCCAAGAGGGACGTATTCACGGACCGCGGGAGGAACATCGTCCCGTCCTCGGAGAAGGGGTTCTGGTCGCAGTACTGCGACGACCTGATAGGCTACGGGGGCAGGGTCAGGGTCCTCTCCCAGTCCGCGCTCGGGGAGGGGCTCAGGGCGGAGGTCGACTACGACGGCGTCTCGGAGATCGTGCTGGACGGGTCTTACATCGCCACCGAGTACATCGGGGCCATGGACCTCGCCCTGGAGGTGTGCCACCAGATGGGGGTGCCGAGGGAGCCCGTCCTGAGGTCCCTCGAGACGTTCAGGGGAGTGCCCGGCAGGGGAGAGATCCTCGAGGAGGACGGGAGGACCGTCGTCCGCGAGAGGAACCCCGGCATCTCGCACATCTCCATCGGGAGGACGCTGGAGTGCCTGCGGGAGATGGGCGCCCTGGACGGGGCCATGGTCCTGCTGGACCCGGTGAGCAGGAAGGTCTGCGACAAGCTGGACAGGGACCAGATCGAGAGGGTCGTCGCCGGTTACGGTGTCCCCCTGGTCATAACCGGTGGGGATGGGAGGAGGCCGGAGATCCCGCCGGACGTCAGGCTGCTGGTCGAGTTCGTCAAGGAGGGCTACCAGTGAGGACCGTCATCCATCCCCGCCCCAACCCTATCGTGGCGGCGATGTACACCCTCCGCGACATGGACGTCGACGTGATCGTGGAGCACGGGCCGTCCGGATGCTGCTTCATGGCCTCCAGGCCTCTGGAGGACGCGGACGTGAGGGTCGTGACCTCGGGGATGAGGGACAACGACCTCGTATTCGGAGGGGAGGAGCCCCTCATCAACACCCTCAGGCAGGTGGAGGAGAAGTTCCATCCGAAGACCGTCGCCGTCGTCGGGACGTGCGCCAGCATGATCATCGGCGAGGACATGGCCAGGTCCATCAGCCGCGCGGGGATAGACGCCAACGTGTTCCCGGTGGACTGCCACGGTTGCATGGGCGACAACACCCGCGGCGCGATAAGGGCGCTCGAGGCGGCCAGGGACGCCGGGGTCATCGGAGGGGAGGAGTGCGACCGCCAGATCTCCCTCATGAAGGCCGCCACAAGGCTGGAGAAGAACGTCGGCATGGCGTCGAAGGACTACATCCAGCCGGCCTTGAGCCCCACCAAGATGCACGTCTGCAGGAGGATAGCCGACACCCTGTCTGGGGGAGGGAGGGTGGCGGTCGTCATGGTCGCCAAGAAGGAGCTGGCCTACCGCTTCGCGGACATGTTCGAGGCAGTCGACCGCGCCAGGAGGAAGCTGGGCGGGGAGACGCTGTTCGTCGCCAACATGGAGCCCGACAAGGGCCTCCCGAGGATCAGGAACTACTGCGCCGAGATCTCCTCCGACCTGGAGTCCAAGGGGGTCAGGATAGACAGGCTCGTCGGTGGACTGGACGAGTACGCCGTCGTCGGGGAGAGGATAAGGGAGGTCGTGGACGGGTTCCGTCCGGACCTGACGATCATTCTGGGGATCTGCCACGCCTACCCGGGCATGGGCGGGGACGACGTGCTGATCACGGACCAGCCGAGGCAGCTGGCCAACTACCTCAGCCAAGGGTGCAGGTGGGCGGTCGGAGAGATCTCATCCCACACGATGGTCATGGGCGTGCACTCCATCGTGCCGCTGGAGACGGCGGACACCCTGAGGGAGATGCTGGAATGAGGGGCGTGGTCCTGGCCGGGACCGGCAGCGGCGTCGGGAAGACGTCGGTCACCACGGGCCTCATGTCGAGGCTGTCCAAATCGATGAGGGTCCAGGCCTTCAAGGCCGGACCTGACTTCATAGACCCGATGTACCACACCGCCGCCACCGGCAGGAGGTCCAGGAACCTGGACTCCTTCCTCATGGACGACGGCACCATCCGCAATCTGGTTGGGTATGCGTCGAGGGACGCGGACATCTGCGTGATAGAGGGCGTGAGGGGGCTTTACGAGGGCCTGAGGGGGGACGACGACGTCGGGTCCACCGCGTACCTCGCGAAGCTGCTCGGGTTCCCCGTGATACTCATCGTCGACGCCCGCTCGCTCACGAGGAGCGCGGCGGCGATCGTCAACGGGTTCAGGTCCTTCGACCCGGACGTGAACATCGCCGGCGTGATACTGAACAACGTGTCCGGGAGGCAGCACACTGACAAGCTGCGCACGGCGATGGAGAGGTACTGCCCGGACGTCCAGCTGGTGGGGATGATCCCCAAGAACCCCGACAAGGCGCTGGAGCAGAGGTACCTGGGGCTGAAGACCCTGAGGAGCTTCGCAGAGGGGGAGATCACCCCGCTCCAGGAGCTGACCGAGCCCGTAGACCTGGACAGGGTGCTCGACATCGCCGAGTCATGCCCGTCGGAGCTCCCGACGGGTTCGCCATACACGGCCAGGGACTGCGGCCTGAGGGCCGCCGTGCCTGTGGACGACGCCTACTGCTTCTACTACAGGGAGAACATCGAGTGCCTGGAGGCATCGGGTTTCAGGGTGACCACGTTCCGCCCCGCCGACGGCGACAAGCTTCCCGATGCGGACCTGTACTACCTCGGCGGTGGCTACCCTGAGCTTCACGCGGAGCGGATATCCGAGAACGGGGACTTCCTGGAGGGGCTAAGGTCCGAGTCACGGAACGGGAAGATGGTGATAGGGGAGTGCGGGGGGCTGATGACCATGTGCAGGTCCATAACCGACAAGGACGGCCGCATGCACCCCATGGCGGGCGTGTTCGACGCCGAGGCCAGGATGACGGGCGTCCGCCACGGCCCCACGTACGTGGTCGCCGACGCCGGGCCCGCCAACCCGGCGTTCTCCGGCACCGTCCGCGGCCACGAGTACCACTACTCCGACGTGTTCCCGTCGGAGGACGCGGCCTTCGGGTTCTCCGTCAGGAGGGGGCAGGGCATCAGGGACAGGATGGACGGCCTAGTGGCGGGGAACTCCATCGGGTCCTACATGCACCAGCACGCCCTGTCGGAGAGGGACTGGATCGGCCGCGCGGTGGACAGGATCCTGTCGGGAAGCCGAGCGAGGCTTTATCGTCGGTCCCGACGGTCTGGGTATCATGGCATCGGTCATCCACGTCAACATGAACACCTGCTGCAGGACGGCGAAGATCACCGTGTCGAGGCGCGACGACGGCGACCTGGACGTGGAGATCGAGTCCGACTGCCAGAACGTGCGCGAGTACGCCAGGCGCCTGACAAGGATGACCGAGACGGACGTCATCGACTTCCCGAACAGCGTCGTCAACCGCGAGGGCGTCCGCGACCCGCTCACCGCCACATGCCTGGTGCCCATGGGCGTGGTCTACGCGGCGTCTATGGAGCTGGGGATGATGTCCAAGAGGATCGGGGACTCGGTCCACGCGGACGAGATCGTCCTGGACAGGTGCCGCGAGGCCGACTGACCCGAGCTCATCTGGCGCATCCTTCTATACTGCGCGCGTGATTACACGTGCAGATCCAAATGAACACAGCATCCAAAGCAGTAGCCATCATCGCTATAGCCGCGGTGATCCTGGCGGCGCTCGCCAGCGGAGGATCGTCGGCGGTCTCGTTCGAGGACGAGTCGGGGCTGACCTACGAGGTGTACCTGGCAGGGCGCACGGCCACCGTCACCGGATATGACGGGGACGTCGAGGGGGACCTCGAGATCCCCGCATCCGTGACGTACAACGGCATCGCATACAGGGTGACGACCATCGGGGGGTCGGCTTTCGCCAACCAGGTCGGTATGACCTCGGTCTCGATCCCGGACTCGGTCACATCCATCGGGGAATACGCCTTCGACGGCTCCGGGCTGTCGTCGGCGGACCTGTCGTCGGCCACCTCCCTGAGGACCATCGGCGACTACGCGTTCCATCAATGCGCCGGCCTGGCGTCCGTGATCCTCCCTGCCTCTCTGGAGAGCATCGGGGACCACGCCTTCCGCTCGACCGCCCTGACGTCGGTGGACTTCAAGGCCGCCGGATCCCTGAAGACCATCGGCGACTACGCGTTCTTCGGCCTGGACATCGCGGCGGTGGAGCTCCCCGACACGGTCACCACCCTCGGGGAGGAGGCGTTCGGCGAGAACATGGCGGTCCAGGAGTTCACCCTGCCCAAGTCCCTGAGCAGCTACGACGCCAGCTTCGCCGGGTGCGACTCCCTGACAGGGTTCGTGAAGGGGTCCAACACACACTTCTCGGTCACGTCCGGGGTCCTGTTCGACTCCAAGGGCACGGAGCTCTGCCAGTACCCGGCCGGCAAGGAGGGGACCAAGTACACAGTGGGGTCCGGGGTGGACGAGATCGCGGAGAAGGCGTTCCTCGGCTGCCACCTCACCAGCGTGACGATCCCCAGCGGAGTCACCGACATCGGGACGGGGGCGTTCGCCGACTGCGGCGAGCTGACGGCCATCACCGTGGACAGCAGCAACCGCAACTACTCGTCCGAAGGTGGCGTCCTGTTCAACAAGACGAACACCAAGACGAAGACCGTACTTGTGTGCTACCCCGCCGGCAAGGAGGGGGAGACCTACCAGGTCCCCTCGACCATCACCACCATCCAGAGCATGGCGTTCTACGGTGCCCGCCTGTCGGAGATACAGCTGTCCGACAAGCTGGAGACCATAGGCTCGGAGGCCTTCCGCGAATCGGCGCTCACGGGCATACAGCTCGGTCAGAAGCTGAGCAGCCTGGGCTCCGGGGCGTTCGCGGGATGCGATTCTCTCAGGACGGTGACGATACCGTCGACAGTGCGCACCCTGGACGGCACTTTCAGCAGCTGCACCGGCCTCGAGACGGTCGTGTGGACCGGGGGCACGGGGAGCTACACCGTCGGGGACTACGCGTTCTCCGGATGCCCGTCTCTGTCCAGCGTCTCGCTGCCGGACAACGTCAAGACGATAGGGTACGCCGCCTTCGAGGGCTGCGCCTCGCTCTCGGCGTTTACGTTCCCCAGCGCCCTGACCTCGGTGGGGGCGTACGCTTTTAGCGGATCGGGACTCAAGGAGGCGGCCATCCCGGAGGGGGTGAAGACGATCGGCGAGGGCGCCTTCGGCGGATGCCGCTCGCTCGCCAGCGTCTCGCTGCCGTCCACCGTCGGCGAGATACCCGACGCGGCGTTCTCGTCGTGCCCCTCGCTGTCCGAGGTCAGTTTCGCCGACAAGGCCCCAAAGGTCTGGGGCGACCGCGCCTTCGCGTCGACCGGGCTCACCGCCCTGGCGATCCCGGAGGGCGTCGAGTCCATCGGGTACGCCGCCTTCGAGGGCTGCGTCTTGCTGGAGGAGGTCTCC
>CALUNK010000063.1 GCA_944321985.1 Candidatus Methanomethylophilaceae archaeon | reverse complement strand
AACTCCCTTACGACGTTGCCTATCTCGAAGATCCTCTGGGGGAGGTCCCTGTGCTTGTTGTGTCTCAGGATCCTGACGAGGCTGGGCATGAGGTAGGGTCTCAGGCAGGTATGGTCCTCGGTGATGGGGTTCATGACCCTGACGACATCGACCTCCGGAAGTCCGGATATCTCGAACTCGTCCTTCTGGTTGCTGAGCGTGAGTGTGGTGACCTCGTTGAACCCGAGTCCGACCATGACATCCCTGAGGTTCTCGGAGAAAGTGGTGAGCGGGGACATCGATCCGGACGTCTGTCTCAGCGAGTGCTTGCCGCCGAACCTCTCGAAGCCGTATCCAGTCGCGACGTCCTCGTAGATGTCGACGTCGTGCATGATGTCGAGCCTCACGGACGGGATGGTGACCTCCACATCGTCACCGTTTGCCGTGGCGTCCATCCCCATCCTGCGGAGGCACTCGACCATGCCTTCGGGGCCGAGTGTCGTTCCGAGGAACCTGTCGCAGGCGGATGCGGATATCGTCCGTTTGGATGGCGTGAGGTCAGGCGAGCGGAACGTATTCTCCCCGTCGTGCATGATGACGGTCTCTATCCTCCCGCCGCGCTCCGCCAGTGCGGTGGCGACGATGTCAAGTGCTCCTTTCACAGCCTTGCGGTCGTTACCGGTGACGTCGATGAACAGGTCGTGCTTCCCGACCGTGACCGTCGTGAGCACCCCATTGATGATGGGCGGGAATGACAGGACGGAGCCGTTACTGTCAAGGATGATGGGGTACTCGTCGAATCCGTCGAGGAGGTGTGCGTACGCCTTGCCCTTCTCGTTCCTCTCGAGGATCTCTGCCAGGTCCATCTCCTCATCCATTGCCAGGGGAACGAACCTGACCGAATGGGGGTCGACAAGCTTGTAGACGAACGGCGGTTCGACCTTGTTGAGGTCGTGTATGCCTATCGCCAGCTTGCTCCTCTTCCTGCCGATGGTGATGTGCAGCTTCTCCTGGAGTTCCATCATCGACCTGAGGAACTCGTCGTCGATGTCTACGCCCCTGACGACACCGCATAGGAACCATGGCCTCATGGCCTTGACGCTCTGGTCGACGGTAACCTCGATGTCGGAGTCTCCGACTTCGTACTTCTTCATCCCCGGCTCGATGTCCAGGAATGCGCGCAGCGCCCTAGCGAGGCCCTCGACGCTGTATAGGTCGGGGCGGTCCGGGAAGAACTCGACGCCCATGTCCTCGCATCCCGGCTCGGTGTCGTGCATGTCGGCGCCGATCATGGGTATCCTCTGGACCAGCGTCTCCTGGGGGACTTCCTCCCCCAGCATTTTGCACAGGTCGCTGTACTTGAAGTTTATCAAAGGCATGACGCCCGAATCGGAGACGCTCTATAATAAACGCACGCGTGCGCGTGTAGGCTAGGGAAGCTTCTGTCATGCTCATCGGAGCGTAACAGACCTTGTCTCCGAACGGGGGGTCCGGCAGGCACGCCTGCCGGGCGGTGACGCCCCCTGGTTTTCCCTGGTTATCGATTCATCTTCCGAGGGCTGCGTGGGCGCTTCCGAGCTGTCCGGCAGCCTGCGCGGCCAGCGTCGAGAGCTCTCCCGCGAGCACAGTGGCGGCCACTATCTCCGCCAGTTTCCTCGCCTTGCCCTCGCCGAGGCATCCGATCATCTGGAGGGCCTCGCGCTGGCAGGGCAGCCTGGTGCCGCCGCCCACCGTCCCGACCTCCACGGCCGGCATCCTCACGCAGATGTAGAGGTCCCCGTCAACGTCCTCGCAGGATGTGACGGTCATGCTCCCTCCAACCACCTGGGCCGGGTCCTGGCCTGTGGCGATGTAAAGGGCCGCAACCATGTTCGCCGCGTGGGCGTTCGCCCCAAGGGTGCCCGATAGGCTGCTGCCGAGCAGGTTCTTCCTGTAGTTGGTCTCGACGACGGCGGCGGATGTCGTGTGGAGCCTCCGTTCAACGATCTCCTTGGGTATCCTCGCCTCGGCCACCACGGTCTTCCCGCGGCCGTTTATCATGTTGATGGCGGCCGGCTTCTTGTCTGAGCACATGTTGCCGGACACCGATACCATGACCGCGCCGGTCTCCTTCTCGATGAGTCTGCAGACGGCCTCCGATGCTATGGTGGCCATGTTCATCCCCATGGCGTCTCCGGTCTCGTATGCGAACCTCAGGAACAGACTCCTCCCGTCGGGGTACTTGTCGATCCTGGAGAGCTTCCCATGGCTGGTCGTGGAGGCCACGGCGCTGTTGATCTCGTCCATGTGGGCGTCGATCCATTCCATGACCCTCTTGCCGTGCTCGATGCCTTCGACCCTCAGGACCGGTGCGCGGGTCATCGCGTCCCCGCAGACCATGGTCTTCACGCCTCCCCCGTCGTTCATGACGGACATGCCGCGGGATATCGACGCCACCAGCGCGCCCTCGGTCGTGGCCAGCGGGACAAGGAACTCGCCGTCTGCGTACTCGCCGGAAATCCTGACGGGACCGGCGTATCCGAGAGGAATCTGGACGGTTCCGATCATGTTCTCGATGTTCTTGGAGGCCGCGACGGGGTCGAACCCGTACTTCGACACCGTGTCGAGGGCGGCCCCGGTGAACTCCTCGGCCGCTTTGCGGCGCTCCTCCACGTCGGCCGTCGTGTATCCGCGGTTCTTCAGTCCGCTGTGCTCTGCCATGGGTCCCGGATGCGTTTGACGCATATTTATTGGGGGCAGGTGCCCGTATACTGTTCTGGCTCATCGTGGCGGCCAAGCGTCAAGTTTTAAGTGATGACGTACTAGGGCAATCATGCGCCCTGGCTGGACTTCAGAGAAGATGGAGAAGGTGAGCAACCTTCTTGACAACGCTGCCACCAGGCTATACCCCCGCAGGGACAGCATCAAATCCGTCCCCGACAGGGACCAGCGTCTCATCAAGTCCTTCCCGTACTTCATCGCCCTCTGTCTGGTAATCTGGATCGGCTGCATGGTGTATCTGGGGGACTACTCTTTCTCGAAGCTTGTGGAGATCCTCTGCCTGACTTTCGTGGCGTGCTTCGCAGTCCTTGGCGTCCCCTGCCTCATCATGATGGACAGGGGGGTCTTCAGCAACTGGGTGATATTTCTGCTGGCCGTCTTCATGACGGGTCTGCTGTGGCTCTCGGAGATTTACATGGGCCAGGTCTACTACGCGGAGGCCATCTACGACATAATGAACGTGGTCGGGGTGCATCTGGATGAAGTCGTCAACTTCGTGCTCGGATTCGGCGGAACCCTGGCAATTATGTTCTTCACTTCAATCGGGGTACTCAGCGTCATCAGCGCCTACATGCGCCAGTACATGGCCCGCGTGTTCCTCTCCATGCAGAAAAGGGCGGGGACCGGGGAGCGCGGAAAGGCGGAGAAGTTCTTCAAGGTCCCGGACATAATCGATGTGGAGGAGGTCGTGTTGGAACCGAGGAAGGACGCGCACGTGTTCCACTTCTCAACATCGGTGGAGGTAACCGTCTACCTCTTCCTGCTGGGCCTCCTTGTATCATCCTACCTCTTCGTGAACCCACTCCTCATATCGGTGATGGGCTGGCAGACCATGCTGGCAGTCACTATGATGCTGTCCATGTTCACCCCCTCCCTCATCCTGCCGTGGGTCATAGTCCGCAGCGTAGGCGCCAAGGTCCGTTCCTCGGCTCCTCGTGACTACTACCTCTGGATAGGTGCCAGGAAGAGGCTGTTCTCCACCTTCATCGCCCTGGGGGTGTTCATGATGATGTTCATCCTGTCCGTGTATCTGGGCAATAGCGTCACGGAGATCATCCTCACGTACATCTCCTTCCTGGTGCCTCTGCTGGCAACCTCCATCGTCTACGGGGCCATATACACGAACAATTTCGACATCCAGGTCTGCAAGGCGATCTGCGAGAAGTTCGAAAAGGGAAAGAACAGCGACGACCCATGAGTCCCGTCTGCCCGGTCGTGGGCGGGGTATTGGGGGGGGGGACGGTCAGCTTGTGCCGATGTCCGCCCGTCCCGGAAGGCTCCCTGAGTCATGAAGGGGACTGCCATCCGTGCCACCGCATGCGGTCATGCCTTGTCTTCGGACTTCTTGGACTTCTTTATCTGTATCGTCTTGCCGATCACCAGGACTATGGCCAGTGTCGCCAGGGGAATGAACGCGTCCGTGACATCGCCAAGGAGGTAGTAGGCCGCCACGAGCCCTATGACCCCGAAGATCCCGAACCTCTTCAGGATCCCGCCGGATCCGAGAATGACCATGAACCCGATGATGACTATCCACACGAGGAGGTTCACGATCACGTCAGAGGACAGCATCAGGAATGAGTGGTCCCCCACGATTTCCGATATGTATCTCAGGACCACTGTGTCGACGACGACAGGCACCACCGTGACCAGTATGAGGGTCATGATCAGTCCGCCGGCGAATGAGACTAGCGCTTCCTTGGCTCCCATGGCACTCAGAATCACTCAGTCAGATATATCGATGTCCACGGGGTTCCGAACAAGCTCCTTAACTAGTGGGATACGTTCCGGGAGACTATGAGCGATGCTGCGTACGAGGCCATGAGCAAGGCGAAGAGGCAGGCCGACAGCGGTAACGTGCAGGGAGCAGTCGACACGCTGGAGGCATACCTGCGCACCGACCCGCATAACACGAAGCCAAGGCTCCTTCTCGCGGACATCATCATCCACAAAATGGATGACATGAAGTACGGCATGATGCAGCTGGACATCATCCTGGACCTCGAACCGGACAACGTGGACGCCCTGAAGGCGGCCGTCACGGTCCTGGCCAAGTTCAAGAAGTACAACAAGGAGACCGATGAGAAGTTCCAGAGGATCCTGGAGCTGGAGCCGTCTGCCGAGATGTACAACCAGTACGCCAGGTTCCTCAGGCACCAGATCACCGATTTTGGCCGTGCCAGGGAGTACTACGAGAAGGCCATCGCCCTGGACCCCAAGAACTACGATTACCATCAGAACTACACCGTCCTCCTTCTGAACGACGTCAAGGACTACGAGAAGGCAAAATCGGAGCTGGAGTACCTCATGTCGGTTAAGCCAGGGGACATGAACCTCAGGAAGAACTACGACAAGCTCATGAAGGAGAAGTTCGACAGGGACGGCAATCTGAAGAAGAAGGGCCTGATGGGCAAGTTGAAACGCCGAGGACGACGTCCTTCCCATCCCAGGTTTGTTTAGGGCCTCCTATCTTAATATATAAAATTTATTAACGGATATAGACAAACGTAACGCCGTTGAATATCGTTATATACCTTCGTCTCCTCTGAGTGCTCAGAGGTTGAATCATGGAACTCAAAGGATCCAAAACCGAAGCCAACCTGCAGGCCGCCTTCGCTGGCGAGTCCATGGCCAGGAACAAATACACATACTACGCATCCCAGGCCAAGAAAGAGGGATACGAGCAGATCGCCGATATCTTCCTCGAGACCGCTGAGAACGAGAGGGAGCACGCTAAGCTCTGGTTCAAGGCCCTTCACGATAACAAGGTCCCCAAGACCATCGAGAACCTGAAGGACGCAGCCTCCGGAGAGAACTACGAGTACACCATCATGTACAAGGAGTTCGCTGAGACCGCCAGGGAGGAGGGATTCACCGAGATCGCCGCCCTGTTCGAGGCCGTCGGCGGAATCGAGAAGACCCACGAGCAGAGGTACCTCGACCTCCTGAAGAACATCGAGACCGGTGTCGTCTTTAAGAAGGACAAGGTCACCATGTGGAAATGCCGCAACTGCGGATACATCCATGTAGGCGAGGAGGCCCCCGCAGTCTGCCCCGTCTGCAAGCACGCCCAGTCCTTCTTCGAGGTCAGGGCCACCAACTGGTGATAAAACTATCGCGGCCTCCCCAAGGGGAGGCCAACCCCCCGTTATCCCAATCCAAACGTCTTCTTGTTCTCAGTTCCGCATCGATACGGGACACGTCTGTTTATAACCGCCAAGCCGATGTCTTTTCGGCGACTCTGCCTTAGGTGATGAAATGAGAAAGAAACTTACGATGGCCCTTCTGGTCTTCGCGGTGATGCTTTCGGTGCCGTTGGTTATCGGGGCGTATTCCGAGGACTCGTATGCGGCCGAAGCCCAGGTCGGTTCCTTGGATCTCACAGGAACAGTGGAAATACCGGAAGGCGGATTTCTGATAGACGAGGGTTCTCAGCTGTCAATAGGGGACGATTTTGTTCTCATAGGTAACGGTTCCTCCATAAAGATGGAGGCTGGATCCATGGTATCTTTCATGGAAATGACCAAAGTGTTGGCGAACGATGTGGAAATCACAGTCGATGGTAAGGTCTCCTTGCAGTCAAACATCAATTTCTTAACTCAGAGTTTCGATGCCGAACTCGTCACGAACGGAAGCGTCGAGGTCAAGGTGTTCTCCAACTTCGCCGAAGAGAATACGGAAGCGATATACGTCAAGCTCAACAGTCTTAACTTGACCATTAAGATGGCTGAAACCGGTGATGCGGACATAGATCTGGAGATCGGAATCTCCGAGGTCGTGCTCAACTCCAACGGATCCACAGCCTCCGCGAAGGATGTGAGCGTTAACGCCGACATGCTCGTAGACATTCCCGACATACCTACGATATTGACGGATTACACGGGTGAGGGTCTAATAAACGTAACCATCGGATCCTTTGAGATCTCGAACGAGACGGATAAGATGTCGGTCAGCGATATAACTGCTGCAATCGATCTGAATTACAAGGGAATGACCGACTACTCCCTCGATATGAAGGCGTCTGTCGGATCAGCCTCCTACAGCAGCACGAATGACTCCCCCGACAGTGGGACTGATGTGTCTCTCCAGATCAAGGGAATGTCTGCGAATGTCAACGTTGTGTCTTCGCTGGATTCTGTCGTCGCCGATGAATACGCCGGTCTGATGGTCGTGGAGCTCGGCGTTGATGAGTTCTCTCTGAACAATAGCAGCATTAACCCGAACTACACCTATAAGAACATCATAGATGTAGACGGGCTCAAGGTCTACGGAGAGCTTTCGTACTCCATGTCAGGCCAGAACCTGGTCATCATGAGTGATTCCTCCAAGACCAATGCTACATTGGACTACGGATACTATCTCCAGAGCTCCGGAATCCTGGGAACAGAGTCGGGCTACGAGGCTACGCTGAAGAATGTGAGCGCTGGCCTGACCATGAACGCGGAATTCGTGCAGATCGATGGGAACGTATCCTTGCTTTCCGACGACACTTCGACAGTGATCCCGTCCACACCAACCTACATGATCCAGACTGGGAAGTTCTCAGTGGATGCGGACGTCGGCTATCTCGACATGAAGACCGACGACATGACGACAATTCATCTGGAGAACGTCAGCGGGAACATTACCGTGAACTACGACGACGGTATCAACCAGTCCGAGTCCATCTCCGCCGAAGGTGGGATGATCTGCTTCCACATCGGTGAGGCCGATTGGGAGTTCCAGGATGCCAAGTTTGTCATGGATCAGAACCTGACCGAGAGGACCAACAGGATCGATGCCGACAGGGCGATCAAGACATATGTCGACGATGATGGAAACACCGTCAAGGAGTACTATGTCGATGTCGTCGCAGTGAATGACGGCGAACCCGTCGGAACTCAGGTGGACGGATTCGACGAACCCACGGATTACACGATGATCTACGCGATCGTGATCGTCGTCGCCATCGTGGTCATAGCCGCTGCGGCCATCCTCATCAAGAAGAGGAAGGGCGCCGGAGAGGCCTGATAAAACCTTCAGGGGGAGGGGACCCTCCCCCATTTTTATTTTATACGGTTTAGGAAGGGGACAGGCTCACCTGAGCCTGATGGTCTCCAGGTTGAGGGGCGCCTTGGTCTCGATCCCGTACTTCTTGTATATGGACGAGGCGAGGTCCGTGCACTTCCTGTCCTCGCCGTGTCCGATGATGATCTTGTCGGGCTTGGGCTCCAGGGACGATATGTACCTCATGAGCTGTTTCCTGTCAGAGTGACCGGAGAATCCGTCCACGGTCTCCCTCTGCATCTTGATCTTGAGGGTTATGGGTTTTCCGCGCATGTTGAGGGTGATCTCGTTCCTGCCCCTCTGTATGGTCCTTCCAATGCTCCCATCGGACTGGTATCCTACGAAGAGCAGCCAGTTCTTCTCATCATCAGCCCATTCGCGGAAGTACTCCATGACGGGGCCTCCGGACATCATTCCGCTGGTGGCTAGGACAATGCACGGGTCCGGCGAGTGGCATATCTCCTCCCTCATGTCGGCAGTCTCGACCCTCTTGAATATGGGCGAGAGGAACGGGTTCTCGTTCTGCTGGAATATCTGGGTCCTGAGCTGGCTGTTCAGGTACTCGGGGTAAGCCGTGTGGATGGCGGTCGCCTCCCAGATCATACCGTCAAGGTACACAGGCATCTTGGGGATGCGACCGTTGCGCATGAGCTCCTCGATGACCAGCATCACTTCCTGCGACCTTCCGACGGCGAATACGGGAACAAGGACCTTTCCACCGTGCTCCGAGGCCTGCTGGAGGTACTGCCCGAGCTGCTCGGAAGCGTCCGTCCTGGAAGGCTGGACGTCGTTGTGCCCACCGTAGGTGGACTCTATCACCAGGGTCTCGAGCCTGGGGAACCTGTTGGTGGCGGGGTTGAACAGCCAGGTCTTCTCGTACTTGGT
>CALUNK010000062.1 GCA_944321985.1 Candidatus Methanomethylophilaceae archaeon | reverse complement strand
CCAGTATGCCTGGACATCCTTCTCGATGCCTTTGGCGTCATAATTGGCACGGATCTGCTTTATCATCGCATTCCCTCGTTGCCGGGGGTTCTCTTTCCCCGGTGAGTCACGACGGCTATTCTTGCATATGTTAAAAACATGATGGCTCTGGACGTTAACGGGGCTTCAACCATCCGATACCTTTAATACGCTTCCCGAGAGGGATGGGTATAGATGACCGAGACGGAGAACAGGACAGGGAACATCCTCGGGGATCCGAGGAAATCGCTCATCGCCATGGTCGTTCCGATAGCCATAGGCATGATTGTGCAGTCGCTGAACAACTTCGTCGACGCCATCTGGGTCTCCGGCATCGGCACCGCGGCGCTGGCTGCCACCGGGGTCGTGTTCCCGTTCTTCTTTATCCTGATAGGCATAGGGAATGGTCTCGGAGTGGGGGCGTCCCAGGCAATCGCAAGGCGCATAGGAATCGGGGACAGGGAGGGCGCCAGCAGGGTCGCCGCACAGGTCCTGGTCATCGGCGTCATCGTGGGGTTCCTCATAACATCTGTATTCGTCCTGTTCTCCGAACCCGTGTTCCAGGTCGCAGGTGCGGGAGCGTACATCGACGAGACCATGGCATACGGCGTGCCGATAATGGTGTGCGCCCCAGTCTACATGCTGAGTTTCATCTTCAGCGCCCTTCTGAGGTCGGAGGGGGATGCGAAGAAGTCCATGACGATCCAGATCGCCGGGGTCGTGGTGCACATGGTCATGGACCCCATCCTGATCTTCGGTCTGGGGCTCGGGGTGGAGGGGGCGGCGATAGCCAGCGCCCTATCCGCCATGATGGCCGCGGCCATGGCGTATCGCTACTACAGGTGCGGCGACATGTACGTCAGTCTGAGTTTCAAGGGGTTCAGGTTCGACCGCGTCCTGGACGCAGACATACTGAGGGTCGGTTTCCCCGCCTCGCTGGAGATGATCCTCCTGTCAATCTCCACCCTGTTCATGAACATCATCATAGGGATGGTCGATCCGGTCAAAGGAGTGGCGATCTACACCACGGGCTGGAGAATCCTTGATCTGCTGATGGTTCTAGCGGTGTCCTTCGGATCCGCCCTGGTCCCCATCAGCGCGGCCGCATACGGGCAGGGGAGCTACGAGCGCATCAAGGCCGTTTACATCTATGCCCTCAAGTACGGTGTGTCCATAATGGTGGTCATCGCCGTACTGGCGATGGCCGCGGCCCCGGCGCTCGTCTATCTTTTCACGTATACGGGGTCGGCGATGGACCTATCCGAGGAGATGACCAGGTTCGTCAGGATCGGATGCATCTTCCTGCCGTTCTCCATGGTCGGGATTCTGACGTCCAGCGTCTTCCAGTCCGTCGGCAAGGGTCTGTGGTCCATGGGCGCAACCACGCTCAGGAACTTCATCCGCATCCCGCTTTGCTACAACCTCGCCGCCGCGTCCTCACTCACGCTCATCTGGTGGGGGGTCACCATGGGTGAGATTATAGGGACGACCATAGTGTCGGTGGCGGGGCTGTTCGCGCTGAGGTACATCCGCAGGCAGATCGAGGCTATGTCCGCCCAGTCGGCGGACCGATGAGTCGGAGAATGTGAGCAGTCTGCTCTGGGGGCGAAGGATTGCCATCGGGAGTCATCTCCGTCCAGGACTCGAACGTCCCCAAAATGAATACTCAACGGTCGCCGACACGGTGTTCTGAAACTCGGAAGTCTTCGGTTCAGTCCCCATCGAGGGAGGATCGTGTGAATCATCTCGTCACGAAGCGAGTGCATAAGTCTCCCTGTTCGTACTCGGCGGAAGCAGTGTTCACGGATGTCTGAATGATTTGGGTGGATGTCAGTCCGTGTTTTTCCCCGATCAGGGGCAGATTCAGTCGTCTGCCGGTATCACAGGTAGATCCAGGATGCTAGAAGGCAGACTACGATGACGACGGCCGAGATTCCCATGATCTTCACGTTGTTCTTTTCCATAGTCGGGGGTGATTGGGCGGTTCCGTTAAAGTGTTTTCTGTCTGTCCAGATCGTCAGACAGGATGCTCATTATGGCTAGGTTGGCCAGCGTCATTCCGAACACCGCGGGTACGGTGGGGAGGGACCCCAGGACGCTCTTGCCGTGCTCGTCCCTCTCCGTCGGCACGGACAAGGGGGGCTCGTCTGAGAACACGCAGGTGATGTTCGACGTGTCCACATCCCTCAGGCCCTTTCTGACTGCGCCGGCAAGCGGACACACGGACGTCTTCCTGAGTGGTGCGACGCGGACCCTCTGGGTGTCCAGGTGCAATGCTGCGCCCATGGATGAGAACGTCGGAATCCCGATCTCGGACGCCTTCCTGAGCAGGGAGATCTTGCATCTGACGGTGTCGATGGCATCCACCAGGATGTCGTAGTCTCCGGAGAGGATGTCGTCCACCGTGGAGTCGTCGACCAGGACAGTCATCGGCTCGATCTCGATCCCGGGGTTTATCGACCGCGCCCTCTCGCAGGCGACCTCCGCCTTCGGCCTTCCCACGGTGTCGACGGTCGCCAGAATCTGGCGGTTGAGGTTGCTGCCGCTGAACTTGTCTGCGTCCACAACGCGGATCCTGCCGATTCCTGCCCTGACGAGGCCCTCAAGAGCGTATCCGCCGACGGCTCCTACCCCGGTCAGGATCACGGAAGCCTCGGAGAGCCTCCTCACCCCCTCGTCACCCACCAGCAGCCCCGTCCTATCGCTCATCTCAGACATCGGCGATCCTCCTCGCGTTATCAAGAGCCAGGCTCATCAACTCTTCGCCGGTGGTCCCGATCCTCCGGGCCAGCCTGTCCGTGAAATCCCGCATACCCGCGAATTCCTTCGGAACGTAGGGGGCGTCCGTCTCCAGCAGCAGTCTGTCTTCCGGGATGGAGGACATCAGGCGCATCAGACGGGCATCCGATCTCGCCAGTACCCTGGGGTTGACCGAGAACATGCATCCGATCTCGGAGAACGGCTTGACGTAGCTCTCCGAGGAGAACGAGTGCAGGATGATTGCCCTGCATCCCCCCGCATGCGCCCTCAGGGATTCGAGGATGTCTTTCTCGCATCCAATCATGTGCACGTTCGTGATCCTCCCGAATTCGGAAGCGATGTCCAGTTGCTCTGCGAAGGCCGATCTCTGTCCGGAGATCTCCCCATGCTTCGAGTCCAGGCCTATCTCCCCGACGTGTGCCTCCGGATCGTCCCTCAGGATGCGGGCGAGCCTCTCCGCGGAACCGCAATCCCATTCTTCCGAGTACCATGGGTGGACGCCGTAGAATCTGACAGCGTTCGGAGCGACGCATTTTGCCATCGCATCCCAATCGGATGTTCTTGCGGTGCATCCGAAGAGGATCCCGGCGCGGTCGATGTCCGGGTAGCGTTCGCTGAACCCAGCCTCAGTCGGATGGAGATGCGCGTCCGCGAACACCGTGCCGTTCATCAACGACCATATCCGGCGGCGGACGTTTATCGGTACCGATTGGGGAGGTCAACGAACCGTATTCTTTAGGACAGGTTATAGAATTTTAATGAATCCTAAATTTTAAATAAATATTTTAGGTTATCCTAAATACCATGAAGCTGGAGATTCACGAAAGCAGGGAGTCAGGGCTTTCCGACAAAGCAATCCATGAGCCAGGTACCCTCGACACCGAGACATGTCCCGAGGGTCCACAGACCTCCGTCCCTGACCTGCATGAACGCATAGTCCGTCACTGCGCACCGACGCTCGCCGGTTTGAAGTGCGGCAGCATGTTCAGAGTGAACTCCAGTCCTCGTGGTGTACTCATGCAGGTCTCGTCGCTGGAGTACGAGCTTTCCCACAAGGGGCTCAGGATGGACATACTCGCCATCGACGGCGAGGGGTGTCTCCTGTACGTTTACCGTCCCAGGTTGTTGGAGGCCCGTCTCGCGGATCCGGAGGTCAGGGACTTCCTGACATGCTACGGATACGGGATCAAGAGCTGCGGCTCGACTCTGGCCGAGCTCTTCGACAGGTTCGCCCACTGCCCCAACGTGCCTCCGGAGGTGGGGGTCTTCCTGGACTACCCGATTGAGGACATCAGGGGCTACATCGAGAACGAGGGCAGGTGCAGCAGGTGCATCGGCTGCTGGAAGGTGTACGGGGACGTAGAAGCTGCCGAGCGGAGGTTCAGCAGCTACAAGAAGTGCCGTGACATCTTCTCCAGGAGGCTTGCCGAGGGAAGCAGCCTCGCTAGGCTGACGGTCCGGTGCTGATTCAGAACCAGGCGTCAAGGGATTTCTGCTTTCTTCTGTTGGACTCCGCTTTGCGGGCGGCGTCGATCTTGTTCAGGACGGTGTTCACCCTGTCCTGGGAGAAGCCGTGGTCCGTCATGAGCTCCAGCACACCCTCCGGGTCGGCTTTGCCTGGCTTGACCGAGTAATCGTCGGATTTCGGGCCGTTCAGGAAGATCGCCCTCACATCCTCGTATTCGGGGATGTCGATGTCGGTCTTCGCCATGACTGTCTCCAGGTCACCATGCTTCTGTATGAGCTTCAGCCCTTTCTTCGGGCCTATGCCCGGGACTCCGGCGTTGAAGTCTGTGCCGATCATGATGCAGACGTCCACCAGCTGCTCTCTCGTGATCCCCAGGTCCTCGAGCATCTTCCCGGAGTCCACGATCTCAGTCTTCACATCCTTGTAGACGCTCTTGCCCGGGACCTTCCTCCTGCCGGAGATGGTCAGGTTTCTGACCAGCAGCGGGGCTCCGAAAAGGAGCGAGTCGTAGTCCTGGGAAGCCGAGGCGTAGACGTCGCCCTTGAGGCACATGTACGCTCCCTGGGCCTCACCGTCGCTGGGCGCCTGGATCACCGGTATGCCGAGGAGTGTCAGCAGCTCCTTGGAGGTCTCCAGGATGTCAGGAGTCATGCGGGATGTCTGCTGGGCCTTGGAGAACGCCTTCTTCAGGTCGCCCTCTTCCAGGGCCTGCTGATACTCGGCCATGGCCTTCTCCCTGCGGGCTATGCGCTCCTCAATGGTGCCGGCCTTCATCTCGTTGGGCTTGCCGTCGAAGACGAAGGACGGCTCTATCCCCGCCTCTATGAGGTTTGCGGTGCGGTAGAGGATTCCCGAGAGATGGGACGTGACACGACCCTGGGAATCCTGCAGGGGCTTCCCGTCCGGCTGCCTTATGATCGACAGGAACTGGAAGATGGTGTTGTACGCGTCTATAGCGACGCTCTTCCCGCGCAGGTACTCCAGGTCGATCTCCGTGGCCTCGGTTATCGGGGAAAGGTTCACTCCCATGGCATCACCCGCGGTTCGGTCCGAAGGCCTTCCACTCGGAGATCGTAGGCCCCATGTCGTCCAGTCTGAAGAGTGACGATCCGGCTACGAGGACGGACGCGCCAGCGGAGACGCACGTCTTGCCGGTGGTGGTGTTTATGCCGCCGTCCACCGAGATTTCCAGCGAGGGGTTGTTGCGGTTCGCCCATTCCCTGATCGCGGATATCTTCGGGACGCAGTCCTCGATGAACGACTGCCCTCCGAAACCGGGATGGACCGTCATGACCAGGGCTATGTCCGCATCCTCGAGGAAGGGCAGGATGTCGTCCATGGGCGTCTCTGGATTCAGCGAGATGCCGACCTTTAGTCCCCTTCTCTCTATCCTCGCCATGGCATTGTGTATGTCCCCGGTCGCTTCGCAGTGAACGGTTATGCTGTCGCATCCCGCCGCCGCGAAGTCATCGATGTAGCGTGCTGGGTCCTGTATCATCAGATGGGCATCGAAGGGGATGTCCGAGTACTTTCTCATGGCTTTGATGACAGGTGCGCCGAAGGTTATGTTCGGGACGAACATCCCGTCCATCACGTCCAGGTGGGCCCAGTCGGCCCCTGCTTTTTCTACGCGGACGAGCTCCTCTCCGAGCCTCGAGAAATCGGCGGAGAGCATGGACGGAGATACCTTGGTCATCGCGACCGCATCGTCCTGGGATGTAGATAATGATGATGACGCCGGTGTCTGGATGGCAGGCGATGCACCATCCTCTTTGTGTTGGTTTCGAGTATGCTCGCAGGATCACAGGTTCGATTCTTATGATGAGATAAATTGAATTGTAGATTTCGCCCGACCATATCCAGGAAAGAACAGGAGCATCTTGGATGCCGTAGTGTTCAAACAGGCGAAATGAGTCGGAGGCTAGGCATCTTAGGGCGGTGTGTCGATCATCGTTCAAGTTTAAACAAATGGCAATGTTGTGTATTATTGCCGATATGTAAATTCTTCATTGTGTCTTCCTTTATGCTGATGGTTGGTATTGCAATGTACTATCTGGACACAGAACGATACGGTCACGATTACCAATCTTATTTTGAGAGGGTACTAGTCAACGATGGGTCTGTGTCGGAAATCTTCAACACGAGTTCATTGAACAGGTGGCATTGATTGTTGCACTAGAATGAGGATGTATGGTCAATGTGAGGAAAAAGATGATAACGGGGCCATGGTAAAATTATTTTATTGTTAGTAAAACAGGTGCATGGGTTACATTCCACATTGATTTATTTCGACATGTATTGTGTGGATTTTGTAGCCACTTATTTCTATGAGACATTGGGTTATCCCACCCATGGCATTGGCAAAGCACGGTTCTGCCGAGGAGACTTGCGACGTAATGGGCTGCGATAAGCCCGCGGAGAGGTCTTTCAACATTAAGCAGGTCGCAAAAACGTCGCTGTCCTTGAAATCCAATGATATCCGCCAGGTCCACCTGTGCAAGGACCATTACAAGGAGTTCAAGAAGCAGACCAAGACCGACAGGGAACTCGACTCCTACTACTGATGGAGATTCTGTTTCTGGGGACGAGTGCCGCAGTACCGTCCAAGGATCACTCCACCTCATGCATAGCTGTGAGGAGCGGTTCTGATATCATCCTCCTCGATTGTGGGGAGGGGTCCCAGCGTCAGCTCATGCTTTCCCCTTTCTCGTTCATGAAGGTCCGGGCGGTGCTCATCACCCATCTTCACGGGGACCACGTATTCGGACTCCCCGGGCTCATCCAGACTATGAGCCTCTCCAACCGTACTGAGCCGCTCTTGGTCTGCGGCCCGCCGGGCACGGTTCGGGCGTTGGACGCCATGATGTCGGTTTCCGAAGGGGAGGCGACCTACGAGCTGGATGTCCGCGAGGTCACAGGCGGGGAGGAGTTGGAGGTCAGGGGCATGACCGTCATGCCCTATGTCACCGACCACGGCATAGCATCCGTGGGGTACGTGGTCCAAGACCGCCAGATGCCGGGGAAGCTTGATGCCGAGAAAGCGCGCTCGATGGGGGTGTCGTCCGGGAGGGACATGGCCCGCCTAAAGGCCGGCGAGACGGTAAACGGCGTCAGGCCGGAGGACGTGATCGGGCCCGAGAGGCGGGGTTACAGGGTGGCGTACAGCGGAGACACTCGTCCCTGTGGAACCGAGAACGAAGCCGTGCGCGGAGCGGACGTAATTATCCACGAGGCGACGTACATGGACTCCGAGTCAGCCCAGGCGGTCGACCATTTCCACACCACCGCCTATCAGGCGGGTGAGATCGCCAGGGATTCCGGGGCGAGGTACCTGATCCTTACGCACATAAGCAACCGTTACGACGACCGTTCGGTCGTGGAGGCGGAGGCAAGGCTCGCATTCCCCGAATCCTATGCTGCAGAGGACATGGCGATGTTCACGCTGACATCCTCCGGCTTGCGCTGTGACGGCGTACAGTCGAAGAAGGCCTGACGTCTCCACATGTTCCGGCTCAGATGAGCTTCAGTATGTCGGCGCTGGTTATCATGCCGACGATCTTCCCCTTCTTGGAGACCAGCACCGCCCCGCTGCTGCTCATCAGCGACGTCACCGATGACATGGGGGTGCTGTCGGCGATCACGGGGTACGATTCGTCCATGACCTTCGATATCACGGTCTGACCCAGCTGGTCCATCGTGGAGCCCTGTCTCAGGAGCTCGAAGATGCCTCTCTCGGATATGCTGCCGACGGGGATGTCCCCTTTGAGCACCGGAAGCTGGGAGTATCCGGTCGCCCTCATGAGGTCCGATGCCTGATGGACCTTGTCCGTACTCTGGATGGTGACGACCTTGTCGGATGCGACGTCCGCCGCGGTGAGGTCCCTCTTCTCGCTCTTCCTCATGCTGTCCAGCGTCTCGAACAGCTTCACAACGGTCTCATAGCTGGCGGACATCCTGCCGCTCTCTATCTTGGCTATCGTGCTCTGGCTCACCCCGGATGCCGCAGCCAGCTCGGTCTGCGTGACATCAAGGGACTTGCGTATGCGTTTGATGTCCGATACCGGCGGGAACGATCCATTCATAAAATCTGGTATTGGTTATTCTTACTTTAATATTCCTTTACGAATATTATCGACAACGTTGTTTATTAATAGCGAAATAATAGAGCACGCAGAGAGGTGTAAAGCCAGATGAGCAAGAACATCTATGTGGAGGGTCTCAACGAGATCCCCGTTCCCATGAAAAAGGTAGAGATTGTCGAGAGGAAAGGAATCGGACACCCCGACAGTGTTGCAGACGCCCTCGCGGAGGAGGTCAGCAAGGCCCTCTGCAGGATGTACAAGAAGGAGTTCGGACACGTCCTCCACCACAACACCGACGAGACCCAGATCGCCGCAGGACAGGCCGCTCCCGCATTCGGAGGCGGACACATCATCGATCCCTCCTACATCCTGCTCGTCGGACGCGCCACCACGCACGTCGGCGATGGGAAGGACCTGAAGTCCCTCCCCTGCAAGCCCGTCGCGCTCAAGGCCGCCAGGGAGTACCTCAGGAAGACCTTCCCCAACCTGGATGTCGACTCCGAGATCATCCTCGACGCCAAGCT
>CALUNK010000061.1 GCA_944321985.1 Candidatus Methanomethylophilaceae archaeon | reverse complement strand
CGGCCTCCCTGACGGGGGTCTCTCCGGGGTACGCGGGCATCTCGTTCTCGGCGACCTCGGAGATGGTGAGGACGGTTTCGTCGTAGTCCACCCAGGTGATGGTCCAGGTCGTGACGCTCACGGGTTCGATGTCCGCAGTGATGGTGACATCGCTGTTGACGGGGTAGGCGTAGACGCCTCCGACGGGCTCGATGGCCACGCCGTCGGCGGTCACGGCGTTGAGCTGGTACTTATCCGCGTCGTATTCGACGGAGATGGTGATCTCGGTTCCGGCCTCGACGGCGTCGAGGTCGTCGGCACCGGTCACGGTGATTTGGCCGTTCTCAGGCTGGTTGACGGTGACTTTGTATGTGTCGGTACCAGGGGTGGGACTTCCGACCGTGAAGTTAGCTGTGCCGTTGTTGGTACTTGTAACAATGTCGATTGTATATTGTCCTTCGGCAAGCTCTTCGGTTAATGTGATCCACGCCTCACCCTTAAAGGTCATCGTCATGCCGGACAGGTTAACGTTGTTGCCTGTGATAGTCCAGTTGATGTTTTCATTGGATCCGAATTCTTCGCTAGTGAGAAGAACATATGGGCCCACTGAATCTACGCCGTACTCCGCGGTGAAATCGATTGTTGCTCCGTCAGCATTGTCGGCGGGGACTGCAATTAGTGCAACAGCGACAGCCGCGATTAGGGCGAAGCTCATCATAATGCTCTTTGCTTTCATCTGTGTCCCTCACTGAACGGGTGCCTCGAGAATCACTTCATAGATCGCAGAATTCGAATAAACATCGTTGAACGTAACAGTCAATCCGATTATTGTGTCGAAGCCTGTGACATTTATGACAGGGAACTCGACGAAGGTCTTTCCTTCATCGACATCTTCGGTCAGTATTCCATAGTCAGGCATGAATGTGTTGCGAGTTTCGTTCCAGACCATGTAGGTGTAGTTCACCTCGATCTTTCCCGCAGGAATGACATTTCCATCCCTGGCAGTCAGTGTGATGACGATTCCATCATCATCGCTCTTGTAGATTCCCACAATTATGTCTTCGGAATAAACGGGGTCTACAACAGGAGCGTCTCCATACTGGGCGATGAACGTTATCTCTCCATCTGCCCACATCCTGTCGTCCTCTCCGAAGGCGTATACGTCTCCGGGCTGGTAGACGGCATTGGTTCCCTCGATGAGCCATCCGCTGAAAGACTTTCCTTCGGGGGATGCTTCAGTGTAGTTGAATACGGCGGCGAGTTTTCCGTCGATGCCGATCTGGGTTCCGTACTCGGCCAAGACTCCGTCCTCGTTGGTGTACATGTACGTGGCGAGGAATCCGTTGACGGTCACCGTGAAGGTGTCCTGGGCTCCGAAGTAGGTGACGGAGACATCGACATCTCCGATCGCGTCGTCGAAGACTCCGTAGCTGAACACGAAGCCGGTGGATAGGGTCACACCGCTATTGGTCTTGATTGATCCACCATCTGTGAGCGCGAATCCAGTGGCCGGGTCTGTGTCCGCATAATTGAATACGGCCGTTGCCCTGGTCTGCTCCCCTTCCTGGGCGACGTAGGTGACGGTGATCGTCATGCCCTCGGCCGTGAAGGACTCTCCGGCATCGTACACGCTCTTGTAGTTCTGGTTGGCGGTTGTGTTCTCGGTGACCTCGATCTTCTCGATGGGGATGACCGTCACCGCACAGAATCCGTTGACCGTGTAATCGTCTTTGGCATAGGAGAACTCGACGATGTACTTCCCGTCCTCTCCGGGGACCCCGTAGTACTGGGATCCGACGATCTTGATGTCACCGGAATTGATATTATCCGAGGTTCCGTCGTCGTACTTGACGGTGAACTTGAAATCGGCTGTGCTAATCTCTTCTCCGACGTAGTATTTGGCCGTTTCGTCATTCGGTTCTACGATCATCTCGTCCAGTTTCTTGGATATGATGTATGTAGCGTCGATTACGTCCTTCGTGGTGTAGTTGTTGATGAGGGTGACAACAATTTTTGCATTTCCTACCCACTTTCCGTCCGCACTGACGCACTCGTATGTGTAGTCCTGATCGAGGAAGAGCTCGACCTCCTTTCCTTCGATGGTGTAAACCACTTTGAAGTCTTCGGGCTGGAGCCAGACCTCTTTGCCGCCGTCGTAGTACACGGGCGGGAAATTACCGCCTTCGCCGGTTCCGACGATCTTGACACCAGTGAGCGTCTTGGGGAGGATGGTGAACACTCCGTTGACGGTCGTGTAGGTGTTGGTGACTACTACATTATTTTTATAGACGGTGACCGACACCGTGAACGTCATGCCGTACGTGCCGGCGGCTGTCACCTTCCCGTCCTCTCCGGGCGTGATTGCTTCACCGAGGATAGTGACAGTGGCTGTGTCGAATTCGAAGATATTGCCTGCGGCGTCCTTGACGTTGAGGACGACGATGTCCACAGAGGGGTTGCCTGCGTAGTCCTTCGCGGGATCGTATTCGGGTGCGGGGACTCCGAACACGAGCGTGTAGTCGTTGCTGCTGGAGACGTTGGCGGTGTAGTTCTTATTAGCGATGTTCAGGATGGTGCCCGTGGTCACCTTGGGCATGTATTTCTTCGCATCATCCAGACTCGTAAAGGTCATCTCTCCGCCGTCGATCGTGAGTCCGCTGTTTTTGGCAGTGGTTGAGACGGTACCGTTGTTGGTGATGGTACCGGTGACGTCTGCAGATCCGACCTCGGTGGTACCGTTGTTCACGTAGTTGTCTCCGAGGTTAGCAGTTCCGGAGATGGTCACGTCTTTGTTGTTGGTGATGGTCGCATTGTTGGTCAGGGTGCCGCTGCTGGTGAAGGTACCGTTGTTGGTGATGGTCGCCTTGTAGGTCAGATTGGTATTCGTTACGTTCGTGACGGTACCGTTGTTGGTGAATTCACCGTTGTTGGTGAATGTACCGTTGTTGGTCAGAGTCTTGCCTGTGTCGACGGTGATGGCACCGTTGTTGGTGACCGTTCCCCTCATGGTGACGTCGGATTTAACATTCAGGTTGGCACTCTCTTCAACCACGAGGCTATCCGTCTGCCACAGACTGGTTTGACCGCTCAGTTCCATTGTGGACCCTTTGACGAGAGTCACGGTGAATCCGATAACCTCGTTTTCGACAATCTCGATGGTTCCAGAGGTCACATTCGCGACTCCGTTCGCACCGACGTATGTGATTTCACCAATTGTAGAATTTTTGATTTTTACGGTTCCGTTCTCGTCGACGACGACCTTGCCGTAGAAGATGCAATTAGCATCCTGTGTGCCTCCGATGATCAACGTGCCGCCCGTACCGTTGACGTACAGTTGGCCGTTGACGATCAGCTGAGCCGCTGAGGCATCGAGCGTTTTAGTTTCTGTGTAGAGTGACACTCCTTTCGGAATGGTAAGAGTGGTCTTTTCCTTCAGTTCCACTTCTCCGCTGAGCTTGAAGTTTCCTGTCGTACTGGAGGTCCAAGCCTGCATCTGTTCGTATGTGACCGATGTAGCATCACCGGGTGTGGTGACTTCCGCGTCCACATCCTCGGAGGGCATCGCGACCGCGAAGACGCACACGACCATCGCGAGGATGGCTACGGCGGCCAGGAGTTTGCTTTTCTCCATTCTTTTGTTTTCAATTGCTATCATAGGTGCATTTGATTCACAGAGGGTTTCTGGATGCGTCCAAGCTCCTTGGCGGTCTTTCTTCCGGAACCCTCGGTCCAAATTCTCGAGGAATGACAGGAGGCTAAGCATGGGGGATGTGCCAGGATTCTATGGGATTCACAGAAGCAACATGCGTGATCTCGACCTGTGGTCCCGCGAGATGTTCCCGAACGCGTTCTCCGTCGCATTGATGAACTACATGGATGACAAGAGTCTGCCTTTGAACTACGTCATTGTCGACAGCTCTTTGAGATGCTCCGTGACGACTGTCATGACCAGCGAACTTTACGGCAGCAATGTTTCCGAAGAGACAGAGTTCTGGTTCGGTTCCGTGTACGATCCGTATGTCGAGATGGCTGATGGGATTCCCGAATCGGATCTGGTCCTCAGGAACGGCCGCGGAATGCCTTCCGGAAGGATGGAGATCCTCAGTTCCGTCGTTCCCGATGCTTCAACTCGTCTGCAGGCCGATTGTCTCATGGGTCCGGAGGTGTGCATCAGGACTCCCTTACTGGAGCACATCGCCCTTTCGATTGCTCTTTCCCTTCAATCCGAGAATGATGCCATCGAAGAATTGGAGAAAGGCGTTCCAATCGACCAGGATTGGTCCGATTGGGGCAGTGTCGGGAGTCTGATCCCGACGCTGGTCGACAATTTGGACCGTGTGGAATCGAAGTTCGCAGAGTTCCAGAAGCCAGTCATGGTTCAGGTCGTATGGAAATCTGAGGATGACGGCCCTTTCATGTCCGATGACGCGATGGACGCGTTCGTGTGGTCGGACTTCGCGCTGACCAGGCTCTTTCTCGAGGGTGCCAGACGCTCAGTGGGACACACGGCATCCCGTTCGCAGAGGGCGACAGTTCGCCTGTACCTGATGCTTGTTTCAATGTTGAGAGGGGAGCATCCTTGCCTGGACGATGTCGTCATGGAAACCGGATATGGTCTGCCCGAAAGCAAGGAGTTTCTTGCCAACGGTAGGATGACGAACAGGCTGATGGCTTGCGACAGGCTGACCACGCCCGCAATCAGTGCTTTGGATGTCACGTTCCTGGGTTCGCACGGTTTCGAATCGATGATAATGCCAGAAAGGCGTCTCGATATGTCCGTGTACTATGCGGTAAGGGCCCTCAAGGGATGACGGCAATTCCTACAAATGCCGAGCACCCGTGCATTAGCTTTTTATTCCATTATTGATAACCTCTCTCATCCGAGACGAAAATGATGTTTCGGATGCAGATTGGGATGCTCTGCGAAGTCTAGCCTCTTGAGGG
Source organism: Candidatus Methanomethylophilaceae archaeon (assembly GCA_944321985.1). GTDB lineage: Archaea > Thermoplasmatota > Thermoplasmata > Methanomassiliicoccales > Methanomethylophilaceae > Methanoprimaticola. The sequence continues at coordinate 3,993 of CALUNK010000061.1, read as the reverse complement.
AAGATCGAACTAGCATCACAATCTGAAACGTGGTCCGAGCGGATCTCTGTCGGATTAATTCCGATGGTCAGAATGCAAGGATTACAGAAAAATGTTAGGAGCAGATGCACCTTTGATTATATCAAACATTTGTTATCCTCTGTATCAGCTCCATCGATTCTCCAGCACCATATCCCCCGATTCCTTCCACACTCGGAGAATATGAGCCAGACATCGCATCCGGACACAGAAAAAGAGGAAGGATGCCCCGAGGGGCGTTTGTCTCCGGCCCGTCAGAACGGGAGGACCTCCCTCCCGTGCTGCTCCGCCAGAACCTCCGCGAACGCGGTGTACATGGCGGAAACACCGCACATTGTTCCGACAGCACCTCCGGCAGCGATCAGGGCGTCGATCCCGCTGTAGTTCCCCGCGGAGAGCAGGAAGAACGTGACGGTCAGGGTGGCGAACACGAACATCGTGGATTTTCTCCCTCTGAGTGTGCCCACGAGGAGGAAGAGCGTCAGAACGCCCCAGAGGAGGAGCCAGGTGCCGAGGGTGGATCCCTCCCCGGACATGCCCCCGATCCCCGCGTGCGTCGCCACGAACGTGAGCCAGAACATCCCGTAGAGCGTGAACGCCACGGTCCCGAACGTGTTGCCGTTCCTGTACTCCATGATTCCCGCAAGCAGCTGTGCCAGACCCCCCACGAAGACGCCCATTGCGAGGGTGACCCCGTCGAGGGGGAGGGCGCCGGCGTTGTGCAGCGAGAGGAGGACGGTCGTCATACCGAACCCGAGCAGCCCCAGGGGAGCCGGGTTGGCCTTCTTGGTCGGCTGTGATTCGTCGGCCATGGGCCGTGAAGCACGGACATCGTATAAAAAATGGTTGTCATTCGACGAATGCGTGTGACGGCATTCGTCGAATGTGTTTCCGACGGCTCAGGCCGGCGACGTGGTCGCGCCGGGCGCGGCCGTCCCCGCTCCAGACCGCCCCCAGCAGTCGTGTCTGAGCAGGAGGGCGGCCATCACAATGACGATGACCGAGCCGACGTTGTGGACCAGCGCCCCGGCGACGGGGCCCATGAGGCCCAGCACCGCCAGGACCATGGCGGCGGAGTTCAGGGCTATCGAGAACGCTATGCCAGCCTTGATGGTCAGCAGCGTCCGGCGGCTGAGCCTCACCACCCCGCCGACCTTGGAGATGTCGTCGTCGACGAACACGATGTCGGCGTTCTCGGTGGCCATCTCGTTCCCCATGCCCCCCATGGCTATCCCGACGTCTGCGCGCCTGAGCGACGGGGCGTCGTTGATCCCGTCCCCTACCATGCACGTCCTGCCCGAGCCCTCGAGGTCCTTGACCTTCCTCAGCTTGTCCTCCGGGAGGCACTCCCAGACCACCTCGTCCATGCCGAGGGCATCGGCCGTCCTCCTGGCGACCTGGCGGGAGTCGCCGGTGAGCATCACGGTCCTCAGGCCGAGCGACCTGAGGTCGCGGACGGCCTCCGCCGAGCCGTTCTTCAGGGTGTCGGAGAGCACGGCGAAGCCGACGGCCCTGCCGTCGATCCCCGCGAACACCACCGTGTACCCGTCGTCCCTGGCCTCGGCGGCGGCCCCGACGGTGAGGTCCAGGTTGCCGGGGCACAGGCCCCTCATGAGGCGCTCGTTGCCCGCGACGACGGCCCTCCCCTCCACGGTGCCGGAGACCCCCAGGCCGGGCAGGTAGTTGAAATCGGACGTCTCCGCGACGTCCCCCGTGTGGGCGGCGGCTATCGCCCTGCCGAGGGGGTGCTCGGAGCGGGACTCCACCGCGGAGACCAGCCTCTCGATTGCCTCGGCGTCCGTCCCGGGGTCGGTGCTAGTGAACCCGTGGCACGCCACCTCCCCGGTGGTGAGGGTCCCCGTCTTGTCCATGAGGAGCGTGTCCACGGACGCCATCCTCTCGACGGCGCCCCCGTCCTTGACAAGTATCCCCCTCTTCGACATGTTGCCCGCGGCGGCCATGATCGCGGTGGGGGTGGCCAGGATGAGGGCGCAGGGGCAGAACACCACCAGGACGGTGACCGACCTGTAGACGTCCTGGAACACGAGGTAGGAGAGCACGGCCACGGTGAACGCTATGGCCACGATGTACACCGCCCAGCGGTCCGCGGTGCGGACGATCCTGGACTTCCCGGCGTCGGCGTTCTCGATGATCCTGGCCATCCTGGCCAGGGTCGTGTCGTCCCCGACGCGGTCGACCTCGACGTCCACCGACCCGTACATGTTCACGGTCCCCGAGGACACGCGGTCCCCGACGGTCACGTCGCGGGGGACCGACTCCCCCGTAAGGATGGAGTTGTTCACGGACGTGGACCCGGATGTCACGGTGCCGTCGACCGGGACCATCTCCCCGGGCACTATGCGCACGATGTCGCCCAGCCGGACCTCCTCGATGGGGACGACGGCCTCAGCGCCGTCCCTCACGACCCTGGCGGTGGTGGGTCTCATGTTCACGAGCTTCATGATGCTGGCGTTGGCGTGGTCGACCGTGGCCTCCTCGAAGAATTCCCCTATCTGCATGATTATCGCGATCTCCGCCGCGGCGTCGTATTCGCCGATGAGGACGGAGGCGACTATCGCCACCGAAACCAGGACGTCCGCGGTGATGTCGTGCTCCTTCACGACCCCGACTATCGCGCCCCAGACGATGGGCGCGCCGCAGATGGCTATCGGTACGAACACTATCGGCCATGCCCACTCGGCGAGGAACGACGCCGCCAGGGCAGCTATGCCTATGACTATGCAGGAGAACTCGATCTTCTGACTCAATATCGCGTCCTTCACCAAGGACAAGCGAATCACCTTCTGAATACCCCTACGGGGTATCCGTATATATACCCTGTGGGGGTATCGGAAGCGGTTCAGATCTTGGAGAACTGCTCGATCACCTTGGTGAACTCGGCGATCGTCTTCTCGGCGTCGCCGTGCTCTATGCCGTCGCGGACGCAGTGCTGGATGTGCCCCTCCATTATGATCTGGCCAACCTTGTGAACCGCGCTCTTGACGGCGTTGATCTGCACCATGACCTCCTCGCAGGGCACGTCCTCGTCGATCATGCGGTCTATGGCGGCGATCTGTCCCGAGATCTTCTTGAGCCTCCTGTGGAGGTTCTCGGAGTCCATGCATTGCCTCATGCTGTGGACAAGGGCGAATCAAAATAAAAACTGGCGGAGGGTGGGAAGGGCGGGCGGCGGGACGCGCCCGCCGCCCTTCGGTCTCAGGTCTGCGGCGGCGCCTGCGCCTTCCCCGCCTCGGACCTGTTCTTCATCACCGACGCGACGATGGTCACGAACAGCACCAGGACGATGACGACCAGGGACAGCAGGACCGGGATGTCGATGAAGGAGTGGGCCAGCAGCTTGACGGAGACGAACAGCAGGATGACCCCGAGCCCGTACTTCAGGTACCTGATGGACTGCATTCCTCCGTGGATGACGAAGAACAGGGACCTCAGGCCCATGACCGCGAATATGTTGGACGTGTAGATGACGAGGGTGTCGGTGGATATGGCGAGGACCGCGGGGATGGAGTCCAGCGCGAACACGATGTCCGTCATCTCGATGACTATGACGCACAGCAGGAGGACCGTGACGACGCGCCTCCCGTTGACCTTGGCGAAGAGCTTCCCGCGGGTCTCCTCGGTGTCGACGTAGTCGAAGCGGTGCCTCATGAACCTGGCAATCCCGTTCTCCTTGTTGTCGTCGTCCTTGCCGAACGTGGTCCTGAGGGCCACGATCAGCAGGATGATGCCGAAGACGTACAGGAGCCATTCGAACCTGTCCAGGAGCTCGACCCCGACGAAGATGAAGATGGCGCGGAACAGGATGGCGCCCACGATCCCGTAGAAGAGGGCGTGGTGCTGGTCCTCGTCCTTGATCCCGAAGTATGCGAAGATGATGATGAACACGAACAGGTTGTCCATGCTCATCGCCTCCTCGATGGCGTATGCGGTGTAGTACTCCATCGTCTTGGTCGT
>CALUNK010000060.1 GCA_944321985.1 Candidatus Methanomethylophilaceae archaeon | reverse complement strand
GTCATGGCCCTGTGTTTTTCTGTTGTAGCAAACTGATATACACGGGCCACTGATTAAAAGAGGGCAGATTTCTTCTCCCATTTCTGATGGCCGAGAGGCTGTTCTTGACTTGCGCTCAATCATAATATACATTAACCATCATCATCCAACGATGATACTGATCAAGCTGGGCGGGAGCGTCATAACAGACAAGTCCCAGTTCAAGAAGTTCGACAACGAGAGGGCCAAAAGGCTCTGCCGCGAGATCGCCGAATCCGGAAAGCCTGTGATCATCGTCCATGGTGCGGGCTCGTTCGGCCATGTGCTTGCCAAGAAGTACTCCATCCAGAACGGTCTCGTCAACAGGGATCAGATCCCCGCGGCTGCCCAGGTTCATCACGACGCCATGGAGCTCGGCCTGCTTATGACACAGACCCTGATCAATAGCGGCATCCCAGCGGCATCGGTGGCGCCGGGAAGCTGCTTCGTCATGGAGGACGGCAGGATAGTCCCGGACAACCTAGAGGCCATAAAATCGCTGTATGACATGGGCATCATGCCGGTGACGTTCGGCGATGTGGTCATGGACCGTGTGAACGGATTCGGGATAGTCTCGGGCGACCAGATGATGGAGATCATGGCGGATATATACAAGCCCGAACGCGTGATCTTCGTGTCGGACATCGACGGCCTCTACACGGCAAACCCCAAGACGAACCCGGACGCGGAGCTCATCCCCGAGTTCGACACCGAGACGCTGAAGGACGTGTCCTCCGAATCGAACGTCGACGACGTCACCGGAGGCGTCCGCGGAAAGATGGAGGCCATGCTCCGCATATGCGACGAGGGCAGGGACTGCGTACTCGTCAACGGCACCGTCCCGGGAAGGCTCCTCTCCCTGCTCAGAGGCGAGGATGTTGTCTGCACGGTCGCCAGGATGTGATTCAAATGACACAGATCAGAGAGAGGAAGGCGGATCATATCAACATCTGCGTAAACGAGAGAACCGCACCGGGATACTGCTACTGGGACGACGTCAGGTTCGTCCACAACGCCCTTCCCGAGATTGACGCCGAAGACATAGACACCACCTGCTGGCTCTTCGGAAAGAAGCTGGAATTCCCGCTCATCGTCACCGCCATCACCGGCGGATTCAAAGGTGCCGAGAAGATCAATTCGAACATCGCCGAGGCCTGTGCGGAGCTCGGGATCGGCATGGGTGTCGGAAGCGAGAGAGCGGGGGTCACAGGGACCTGCCCAGAGAGCTACTCCGTCATCAAGGAGTTCGACGTCCCGCTGGTTATTGGGAACGTCGGAGCCCCTCAGCTCGTCCCGCAGAAGAGCAAGGATCTGTTCAGCCCCGAGATGGTCGGACAGGCCAAGGACCTCATCGACGCAGACGTGGTCGCGATCCATCTGAACTACCTGCAGGAGGTCGTACAGCCCGAGGGCGACACCAACGCCAAAGGCGTTCGCGACGCCATAAGGTCCCTCGCAAAGGAATATCCGATAATGATCAAGGAGACCGGCGCCGGGATCTCCCGCGACGTCGCGGACAAGCTGAAGGGCATCGGGATCCTGGGCCTAGACATCGCAGGCATGGGGGGCACCAGCTTCTCCGCCGTGGAGCTGTACAGGGCGATGAATGCGGAGGACAACGTCAGAACCAGCATGGGGGAGACATTCTTCGATTGGGGCATACCCTCCCCGGCGTCTCTGTACGAATGCAGGAGCTGCGGCCTCCCGCTGATAGCCTCGGGCGGAATCCTCGACGGGATACATGTGGCCGCATCGATTGCGATGGGCGCCACCTGCGCCGGGGTCGCGAATGCCGTTCTGAGGGAGGCCACGGAATCCGCCCAGGCGGTCATCGAGAAACTCACTATTATCAAGGAGGAGCTGAGGGCAGCCATGCTCCTCACCGGGTCCGCCGACCTGAGTGCCCTCGCCAAAGCCAGGCATGTGGTCCTCGGAGAGACCAAACAATGGATTGATGCGCTATGATAGACGCCAAAGAGTATCTGAAGAAGATGTCCGCCGAGCTCGACGGACCCATAAAAAGCTACATCGGGGACGAGGAGCCCAAGAAGCTCATGGACGCCTCCAAACAGTATCCGTACGCTGGCGGAAAGAGGATGCGCCCCGCCATGGCAGTCGCTTGCTGCGGAGCCGTCGGAGGAGACAAGAGCAAGGCCGTCCCCCTAGCTGTCGCCGTGGAGTACATCCACAACTTCACCCTGATCCACGATGACCTCATGGACGGGGACGAAGTCCGCAGGGGCATGCCCACGATCCATGTCGGATACGGCGAGCCCACGGCCATCCTTGCCGGTGACGCGCTGTTCGCCAAGGCGTTCCAGATCATCTGCGAACTCGACGTCCCCGCCGACAAGATGAGGGATGCCCTCAGGTACATCAGCCAGGCCGTCTGGGACCTCGCACGCGGACAGCAGATGGACGTCAACAACGAGGGGCAGCTCGTCACCGAGGACGTTTACATCGAGACCATCAAGCTGAAGACGAGCGTCCTCTTCGCGGCGGCCGCGGCGGGAGGGGCCATCATCGGAGGGGCCGACGAGAAGACCGTCAAGGCGATCAACGAGTACGCGATCGAACTCGGCCTCGGATTCCAGATGTTCGACGACTACCTCGGAGTGGCCGGGGACCCCGCCAAGACAGGGAAGTCCGTCGGTAACGACATCCGCAAGGGCAAATGCACCTGCATGGTCATCCACGCCCTCAAGAACATCAAGGATCCCGCCGAACTCGAAGAGTTCAAGTCCGTGCTGGGGAACATGGATGCCACCGACGAGCAGTGCGCCCGTGCCAAGGACATCATGGAGAAGGCCGGATCCATCGAGTACGGCCTGAGACTTGCCAGGGAGAAGGTGGACATAGCCATCTCCAAGATCCAGTTCCTTCCCGATACCGAAGAGAAGGAGTTCATGATCTCCCTGGCCAACTACGCGATTGACAGGGAAGTCTGACCACCCCCTTCCCGGACCGATTTTTCCGGTCCGGGATAAAACACATTACATCCGAGATGACGGACGACCGGCAGAATGTGGACAAGAGATCCCGTGTGCATGGGACGTTACTGGACCTGATTCAGACGTCCCGCTACAACGACATCACCGTGTCCGGCCTATGCAAGCGCGCTGGAATCAGTCGCGGCACCTTCTACCTGCACTACGGATGCCTTGACGACGCTCTCAAGGACTTGACCGATGACATCCTCTCCGACGATTCGCCCATGGGAACGTACAGGTGCGTCGACGAGTGCGGATGCTACTCATGCCCTTACGGGATGTGTGACAGGATCCGTCTGCATCCCGAGTACGGGGCCCTTCTCCTGGACGAGGATCTCGTGGGATTCGTGACCGAACGCATATCGGAGAAATCAAGGGATGTTTACGTTAGGGAGCTCGTACACAGGTACGAGTTGTCCCCGAAAGATGCCGAGACGCTGTTCACATTCCAGCTCAACGGCTGCCTTGCCATAAACCGTCAGTCGTTCCGTGATGGCGACCGCAGGCTCGAGAGAAACCGCGACATGATAGGTGCGTTCATACTCTCAGGTCTCGACAGGTTCGCCAGACAGGACCCTTGACACAATCATATGAAGTGTCAAGCCCGTTTTCGACACTTTTTTCTATCCTGAGACTGAAGAACGGCCATGAGCATTGGCAGGCTGCAGCCGGTCATCATAATCCTGTCGGCAGTTGCGGGCACATGCCTTGGAGTCGTTGTCCCGTGGGGAGGATGGTCCTCCCTCATCGAGATCTTCCTGATGCTGATGCTTTACGTCCTCTTTCTGTCGGTAGACCTGAGGGCCATAGCCAAATCGTTCAGCAACGTTCGCTTCACGACTGCCGCCCTGTGCCTCAACTTCGTGTTCACTCCGATTGTCGCATGGATGCTCGGGGTGGCGTTCTTCCCCGACTCGCCACAACTCGCAATGGGGATCATGATGCTCTTGGTCACACCGTGCACAGACTGGTATCTAGTTTTCACTGGCATAAGCCGCGGAAACGTGGAACTCGGGATGTCCATCTTGCCGCTTAACCTGATCCTGCAGGTCCTGCTCCTGCCGGTCTACCTCATGCTGTTCATGGGTAGCCGCGTGGATATCGACGCCGCTTCGATGATCGCAGACGTCGCGGTTGTCCTCATCGTACCGTTCGCGACCTCCGTCATCACGAAGGTACTGCTCGGAAAGCGTAAGGCGTTTGAGAGGACGGTGTCCGAACGTAGAGACGACACTCAGGTGCTGTTCCTGTGCCTGGCGGTCCTGGTCATGTTCGCATCCGAGGGGAGAGCCCTCCTGGACAACCTGTCTCTGCTTCTGACGGTGTTTGTCCCGTTGGTAATCTTCTTCGTATTGCTGCTGGTGGTGTCCCAGGGCGTGGGTCGGGCGCTGAGGTTTCCGTACGCAGACAGGACCGCGCTCACCTTCACTTCACTGGCCAGGAACTCGCTGCTGTCGTTGGCGATCGCCGTCGCGGAATTCCCCGATCAACCGCTGGTTACTCTGACTCTTGTGATCGGCCCGCTCATAGAGCTCCCTGTACTCACCATGGTGTCCCATCTGTTGCTGAGAGAAGCACCCGATGCGGAACCGAGGGTCAGATGTCCTCGATCCCGGCCTCGGTGATCCTGTACAGGGCATTCCTTCCCTCAGGAAGGCTCCTGTGCTTCATTATCACAGCTTCACGCCTGCCGTCGAACCTCTTGTCGAGACGGATGATCGTCTTCGCGTTGTGATGCAGGGCGTGCCCGCCCAGGAACTCCACCCCGCCCGTACTCATGTTGGAATAAACCTGCGACGTCACCAGGATCGCGATCTCGTACTGGCGGGCGGTGTTGAGGAGGACCTCCGTCTGCCTGATGAACTCGTTCCTCGTGCGTGAGTCGTCGTAGTTCAGACGGTAGAACATCGTCAGGGAGTCTATGACGACCAAGGAGACCGAACCGGCTGCGGCGAGCTTCTCGATCTTGTCAATGCGGTCCGACTGCTCCTCGAAGCTGTGGACCTGGAATATCAGGAGGTTCTTGATGCTCTCCTCCTGACCGACGAACACCTGGCTCAGCCTGTCGGACGAAAGCCCCTCGGTGTCTATGTACGCGACCTTCTCTCCCTTTGCTGCTACGTTGCGGGCGATCTGGAGGCAGACGTTCGTCTTCCCCGCACCCGCCTCTCCGTAGAGAAGGGTCACGCTACCGACCTCGATCCCGCCCCCCAGGAGACGGTCGAACTGGAGGCATCCCAGAGGTATCCTGTCCACGATGGGTTAATCGCGCCGGATGATAAATCACTTGGCGTGATATGGGCACGCATCACCCTTGCACTGAGGATTCAGAGACGAGAACCCGCACACCGGCACAGAAGTCTGGAGCTCGACGCCCAGGGTCTCGCGGATGTACTCCGAGGCCGTCAGGAGCGCCCTGTAGGAGTCACGCTTGCAACACCTGGGCCCTCCGAGGGACCCTATGGCCTCCAGACACCTGGATGTCATGATGTTGCATCTCCCCCAGGAGTCGCCGGACAGTGGCGTGGATCCCGTGATGATGCTGTATGCCATGCCGCAACTGACCGCCGCTCCGCAGCTGCCCCACAGTCCGCACACCCCTCCTGGGACCTTGCTGCCGCGGGCGTTCATCTCATCCAGGGCGGAACCCAGATCCACATCCCCGCCGCTGTTGCGATATGCCGTCAGGAGCGCTGAGCCGACGATTACGTGGTGCTCGGGACCGTGCATGTGAATGCCAGGGAGACGCATCAGGTCCGTGACTATCTCGATCGGATCCCTGGATCCGGATGTGAGACAGGCCTGCTTCACCATCGAGACACCGTCGGAATGGCAGGCGTCGCAAACATAATGGCCCTTCTCGCAGACGACATTGCTCCTGAAGGAGCCGCCGCACACGGCGCAAACGACATCGGACTGCCCCTCGCTGTAGACCAGCGGCGCTCCGCAGATCACGCATCCTGAAACGAACCCCATGACCAAGGAGTATCCATGGGACGGGTAAAAGGGAAACGGTTTGGGAAGGGTGTTCAGCGTTCCTCGTCCTTGAGGTTCTTGCCCTCAACGGGGTCTACGTCGTCGATGCTGTAGTCGACGCCCTCCTGGTACTGCTCGCCCTTGTAGGCGTACATGGGCAGAGCGATGATGGCCATCGCCACATACCCTATGATGATCAGGGCGACTACCACTATTACGACTATGGCCAGGATTTGAACCAGAGATTCCAGAACCCCGGGCTGCATCAGAGCGTAGGCGACAACTGCGATTATCACGCAGATCATCAGCACGATGACCAGCAAGCCCAACGCGGACTTCCCGGTGCCGGCCTTCTTAACATTGTCTGCTTTCTGTCCGTCCATAATACCACTCAGCTACTTGATTGCGGCAGATACGGGATGAGCGACTCCGCCAGGTCTCCCAGAGTCATGGACTGTATCACTATCCTCCCGGGACCGGTGAGGGTGGTGACGAAGAGGCCCTCTCCGCTGAAAAGCGCGGTCTTTATCCCCCCTACGGATGTGATGTCGTAGGATACGGACTCCTCCCACGCCACCGCGTTCGCCGTGGACACCTTGTACTGCTGTCCCGGCGCGAGGTCGACGATGTTCAGGTCCCCGCATGCGTGAACGAACGCGAGACCCGACCCCGATAGCTTCTGGAGTATCAGGCCCTCTCCGCCGAACAGCATGGAACCCATCTTCTTCTGGAAGGCCATGTCCAGGTGCACGGTGGTCTCGGAACCGAGATACCCTGTCCTCTGGACTATCCAGGACCCTTTGCCTACATCCAGATCCAGCACCTTCCCGGGCGCCTTTCCGGCCAGACCCACGGTGCCTACGCCTCCCTGCGGTACGTACTTCAGGAGGAAAAGCGAAGCCCCCGACAGAGAGCGCTTCAGACCCGCCATAAGGCCCCCCTCCATCTTGGACTCCATCCTCATGTTGCCGCTCATGTATGCCATCGCCCCGGCTACAGAGTTGAACTCCTCGCCCGGCTGCAGCTCGACGTTGACGAACTGCAGATTGTCTCCTGTGATGGTGTATCTCATGTGACCGAATAAGAATCGCTTAGACAGGATATAACTCCGACCCATGGGTGAACCTCAGATATCTATACTGGACGATTGATTCGCAACCTATGTCCCATGACGGTTCCGAATGCGCCCAGGGCGCCGAGGCGGTCATCACCGAGACCTATTACCTCGGCCATGAGGCCGTGGTGAAGTACAGGCCCCCCAAGACCTACAGGCTCCCCGAGCTGGATGCCCACATTAGGTCTTCGCGCACGAGGAACGAGGCCCGCATCATGCACGAGGCAAGGAACGCCGGGGTCAGGACGCCGTGCATCTACGACATAGACCTGAAGCAGTGCTCCATCACCATGGAACGCATGCACGGGACGATGGTGAAGGACCACCTCGACGACCATCCGGAGGATGCAGAAAGGATATGCAGGATGGTTGGCGAATGCGTCGCCAGGTTGCACACCGCCCGCATATGCCACGGAGACCTGACCACGTCCAATATGATTCTGACGGACGACGGGCAGATCTGCCTGATCGACTTGTCCATGGGTTGCACCAGAGCGGAGACCGAGGACATCGGTGTGGACCTGAGACTCTTGGAGAGGGCGTTCACTTCCGCGCACATCGACCTGATGCCCGCCTATGAGGCAATGATGGAGACGTACTACTCCATCATCCCCGATCCCAAGGCGATAAAAAGGAAGGTCGAAGACATCAAGAACAGAGGGAGATACACATGAAGCTGAAGGTCATCACATCCAACCCTGGCAAGGTCGCGGAGTATCAGAGAGAGCTCTCGGTTTACGGGATAGAGATGGAGCATGTCAGACTCCCCTACGACGAAGTCCAGACCTCCGACCTGGAGGAGGTCGTGAACAAGGGCATGGACGCCATCATCGCCCAGGGCGTGAGGGATTTCATTATCGACGACTCCGGCTTGTTCGTGGACGCCCTGAAAGGATTCCCGGGAGTGTGGTCCGCATATGCTCAGAAGACCATCGGGAATCCCGGAATCCTGAGACTCATGGAGAGCGTGGAGGACAGGGGTGCCGAATTCAGATGCTGCATCGGTTGCGATGTGGAAGGCAGGAGGATCGTCGTCACCGGAAGGTGCAGAGGCGTCATCACCGACAGGGAACAGGGCGATGGCGGGTTCGGGTTCGACCCCGTGTTCTCTCATGACGGGGAAAGGACATTCGCCGAGATCCCGATGGACGAGAAGAACTCCGTCTCCCACAGAGGGAACGCAGTCAGACTTCTGATTGCAGCTCTCAAAGAAGAGAAGATCATCTGACAGGACTTTCGATCGCAAAGTCGCATCGTCCAGCGTGAGCGTTGGAGCCCCGGGGCCGACCTATCGCTTCTCAGGAAAAATAAAGGGATTTTGGGAAAATCGTTTCTCACAGGATGCTCGTGAAGGGCTCGTTGATGAACAGGATGCAGATACCCAGCGCGAGCATCAGGAACAGCAGATAGTTCCCGAGCATCGACTTCAGCTCGAGCATGTCGACCCTGAACTTCAGGACTCCGAGGATCTTGGTGAGCAGTGCGCACACGACGAACGATATGATCGTAGCGAGCCACCACCAGCCGGTGTGGTTGCAGATGACCGCACCGACGATTCCCACGATGATGGCGAGGACCGCGATGACCATGAAGACCTTCGTCATGTAGATGTCCTTAAGGATGAACTCCCTCTCGTTGAACTCGGTCGGGGTGAACTCGTACTCCTCCTGGGGCTCCTCCACCAACCGTCTCTTCTTCTTTGCCATCGGAACCGCATCCTGATACCGCTTAAAAAGGTTGCTCCAAAATCTAGTGTGTTTCCTAATTCCCCGATCCTGTTCATTCATCGACGTCTTTCTTCAAAAACACCGTGCATCCTCTGCAAA
>CALUNK010000059.1 GCA_944321985.1 Candidatus Methanomethylophilaceae archaeon | reverse complement strand
GCCATCTCCTCCTCGTTGTAGGCGTAGATCTGCTTCTTGCCCTTGTAGACCCTGTAGAGAGGCGGCATGGCGATGTAGACGTGCCCGGCCTCGATGAGGGGCTTCATCTGCCTGTAGAAGAGCGTGAGCAGCAGGGTTCCGATGTGCGCACCGTCCACGTCCGCATCGGTCATTATGACTATGTTGTGATAGCGGATCTTTGTGACGTCGAACTCCTTCCCGATGCCGCCCCCTATGGCGATGGCGAGGTTCTTGATCTCCTCGTGGTCCAGGAGCTTGTCGGGCCTGGCTTTCTCCACGTTGAGGATCTTCCCCCTCAAAGGAAGGATCGCCTGGAACGCGCGGTCCCTGCCCTGCTTGGCACTGCCCCCTGCGGACTCACCCTCCACGATGTAAAGCTCGCACTTTGACGGGTCCTTCTCGGAGCAGTCCGCGAGCTTCCCCGGCAGACTGGTGCTCTCCAGGGCGCTCTTCCTCCTGGTAGCGTCCCTGGCCTTCCTGGCTGCCTCACGGCCCTCGTAGGCGGAGATTGCCTTCTTGACGATGACCTGTGCCACTGACGGGTTCTCCAGCAGGTACTCGGCGAGCTTGTCGTTCATGAGACCCGACACGGCGCCCTGGGCGACACTGCTGCCCAGCTTTGCCTTTGTCTGGCCCTCGAACTGGGGCTCGGACATCTTGATGCTGATGATCGCTGTGAGGCCCTCGCGGACGTCGCTCCCCTCCAGGGTCGTGTCCTTCAGGAGGTTGTTCGCCTTGCCGTAGTCGTTGATGGTCTTGGTGAGGGCGGTCCTGAACCCGGTGAGGTGGGTCCCTCCCTCCGGCGTGAAGATTGTGTTGACGAAGGAGTCGATCTCCTCGTTGTACCCGTCGGTCCACTGCATGGCGATGTCGATCATCACGCCGTTCCTCTCTCCTGAGAAATGTATCGGCGTGGGATGGATGGGCGTCTTGGATCTGTTCAGGTACTGCACGAACTCGGACACGCCGCCGTCGTAGTGGAACCTCTCCTTCCTGCCCGTGCGCCTGTCCTCGAAGTTGATTGTTGCCTCCTTGTTGAGGAAAGCCTGGTTGCGGAACCTGTTCTGCAGTGTGGTGTAGTCGAACTCCACGGTCTCGAACATCTCCCCGTCCGGCCAGAACGTGATCTCGGTCCCATGGCGGTCGGTTTCGCCAATGATCTCCACGGGCCCGTCGGGAATCCCGATGTGGTAGGTCTGCCTCCAGATCTTGCCCTCCCTGTAGACCGTGGCCACGAGCCTCTCCGAGAGGGCGTTGACGACCGACACTCCCACCCCGTGGAGACCTCCGGAGACCTTGTAGCTGTTCTGGTTGAACTTACCTCCAGCATGGAGGTCAGTCAGACACATCTCCAGAGCGGACTTGCCCTCCTCGTGGTTGATTCCCGTGGGGATGCCCCTCCCGTCGTCCACGACGGTGATGGAGCCGTCCTCGTTGATCGTGACGTCCACCTCGGTGGCGAACCCTGCCATGACCTCGTCGATTCCGTTGTCAACGACCTCGTACACCGTGTGGTGCAGTCCACGGGAATCCGTGGACCCGATGTACATACCGGGTCTCTTCCTCACGGCCTCCAGGCCTTTGAGGGCCACGATGCTGTCCGCATCGTACTCCTCCTCGGCGTGCTTCATGTTCCCATCCATGATAATCGGATGACCTATCGCATCATGTTATATATACACGCGTACACGCGCGTACACGCGCGCGAATGATGCACAAGTTCAATGCTGGGCCGGCGTACGGGAAGGAGGGCGGATCCGATTCGATCGTCGGAATCATGATCGTTTCGAAACATCGCTGTCCCAGATCGAACAAACACATGGTGACGACATCTTATTAACGATGATGAAACGATACGGAGGCGATCCGCAATGAGCACCATAATGGAGACGGCCCGTAGGGGAGAAATCACCCCGATGATGAAGAAGATCGCCGAGAAGGAGAACGTCAGTCCCGAGTTCATCCGCAACGGGATAGCCTCGGGGCGCATTTGCGCGCCCTGCAACCCGGCTCACGACCCCGAACCGGCGGCCATCGGAGAAGGGCTCTCTGTCAAGATCAACGTCAACCTGGGAACCTCCAGGGACATCGTGGACCTGGACGCCGAGCTCCAAAAGCTACAGGTCGCCCTGAAATACGGCGCCGACGCCGTCATGGACCTCAGCACCGGCGGCGACATCGATGCCATCAGGGCCAGGCTGCTCAGGGAGTGCCCTGTGATGATGGGCTCCGTCCCCATCTACCAGACGGGACTCACGGCGGCAAGAAGGAACGCGGTCGTCGAGATGACCGAGGACGACATCTTCAACGGCATCGAGAAGCACGCCAAGGACGGAATGGACTTCATGACCGTCCACTGCGGGATCACGAGGGAGAGCGTCGGATGGCTGGAGAAGTGCCAGAGGATCACCGATGTCGTGTCGAGGGGCGGATCCTTCCTGACCGCATGGATCCTCCACAACGGGGAGGAGAACCCCCTCTACAAGAACTTCGACTACCTGCTCGAGATGGCTAGGAAGTACGAGTTCACGCTGTCCCTCGGAGACGGCTTCAGGCCCGGATGCATCGACGACGCGTCCGACCAGGCGCAGATTACCGAGCTCATGACCCTGGGGCACCTCGTCAGAAGGGCGCGCGAAGCCGGGGTCCAGAGCATGGTCGAGGGCCCGGGTCACGTTCCTCTCGACCAGGTCCCAATGAACATGCAGATCCAGAAGCGCATGTGCGACCATGCGCCGTTCTACGTCCTGGGACCCCTCGTCACCGACATCGCACCCGGCTACGACCACATCGTCGGAGCGATAGGGGGGGCGGTAGCGGCGCAGAACGGGGCGGACTTCCTGTGTTATCTCACACCGGCGGAGCACCTCTCTCTGCCCGATGTGGACGACGTCAGAGAGGGTGTGATAGCCTCGAAGATAGCGGCGCACGTCGGTGACCTCTGCAGAGGGATCGGAAGGGATCGCGACACCAGGATGGCAAAGGCCAGGAAGGCACTTGACTGGGAGACCATGTTCGACACGTGCATCGATGAGGAGAAGGCCCGCAGATACAGATGCAGGGGATGCACCGAGGAGAGCGAGGGTTGCTCCATGTGCGGCGACGTCTGCGCCATCAAGATCGTGAACACCTACATGAGAAAGGGAGACGACGGGAAGCACGACTGCTGACCCTCTGATCCCGGGAATCCCGTCGGTTCCCCCCCCCCGGAACGACCCTCGGAGGTCAGCCGGGACGCTCGGCACCTCCGCAAATCCACGCGAAGTCCCCATGGTGTTCGATACGGTAGATTTTCGACCTCGGAGAAACCCATGAGGACGACACTCTGAAAAACGACGTGATGCAGAGGACGCGTGGGTGAAGAATGGAATGGAGCCACTGGAGGGGATCGAACCCCCGGCCTACGGTTTACGAAACCGCCGCTCTACCGCTGAGCCACAGTGGCATTGGAGGTGGGGAATGAATCCCCGTATTTAATAGGTTGACCCGACCGCTCAGGCGACCAGGTTGTTGATGATGAACACGTACTCCGAACCATCGAACGCCGCTATGGAGCCGAAACCGAACAGCAGGTAGTCGTCGCCCAGCGTCCACATGACGGATCCCGGGAGGTGTACCACCTCGTTTATGACGTTCGCGAGACAACCCTCTAAATCCACCTCGAAGACCATGGTCTCGGTAGATGTCACCACATCTATGGTCCCGTCAGCAAGACTCGTTGCCATTCCGGGCGTCTGCCCGGCATACGTGTACGTGTCCTCCAGTGCGAACGCGCCCTCCTCCCCTTCCATCACTGCGTTGAACACGCCGCTGGATCCGTCAGAGACCGTGTAGCAACCGATGATGACCGACCTCGATCCGTCGCTCTTGACGAAGCCCGTGAAGCCGTACGACCCGTCCTCGGACACGATCGTTCCCTTCGCGACATGGAAGGAGTGACTGTCGACCGTGAGCGTGACAGGGTTTCCCTGCCTGAACCCGATGCCGTCGGTCATGGATCCCGACATCTCCATGATGGTGCCCGATAGGTCGACCCTGTCTATCGGGAAGGTCGCCGTCGAGTCCTTGGACATCGCTATGTAGATGATCCCGTTGATGTCCGGTTCGCTGAATATCCTGACCAGGTACAGAATCCCATCCTCCAGGTACAGCTGATAACCGGCTCCGTCCCTCACGGACACAGCCTCGCATGAGGATGTCAGGGGGAACTGAAGAGTGGTCTCCCCATCGGTCAGGAACACGACCCCGTCGGATACGGTGGCGATGAGTTCTTCGGGTGCGGTAATCTCGCCCGATACCCCTGAGTTGTATGTGTACACCGGATACCAGGTGCCCTCGAACGATTCCTCCTGCTGAGGCTCGTCCCCGGAATCGTCGCCGTACTGCACCCACGAGAACAGCAGGCAGATGACGATGACGATGGCAGTGACGGCCATCGTCTTGACGTTGTTTGAATCCATGCCTACCGTATCGCGGTCCCCGATTTAACTGAATCAGACACGGTATTGGGGGAACATGTCCCTGAAAACCACGGCATCCTTCTCTATTAGCGGCGACTCGCAGATGAACGTGCACTCCTGCCTGGTGTCCTGCAGGACGTTTGCCAGCAGCTGCAGGTCCGGGTCCTTGGCCTCCAACGGCAGATGGGAGATCTCGCCCTTCTCACCGTACTTGATGCAACTGATGTGGAAGTGCGCTATGTCCCCCGCCAGAGAGAAGAACTGGTCCGTGAGCTCCCTCATGTCCTGCTCGGTCTTCAGGTAGCCGTGGCCCCTGGCGTGGACGTGCGCGACGTCCAGCACAGGGCGTACGCCGTCGACGCTCTCCATGACCTTGCCGATTTCGTCCAACGTCCCGAACTGACCCAGCTTGCCCATGGTCTCCACCCCGAGGATCACGTCCTTGATCCCCTCGTCATCCAGCATGTCCTTGCACTTCGACAGCCCGGCGACCACGCTGGGGAGCGCCGTCTCGGGGGATTTGCCGTAGGACGCCGCATGTATGACGATGATGTAGGCACCGAGGTTGTGGGCGGCACGTGCAGTGTCCATTACCCACCCGATGCTCTTCTCCCGGGTCTCGTCGGAGTCCGAGTTGAAACTGATGAAATAAGGGGCGTGACAGCTCAGCCTGATGTCCAGGGCCTTGGCCTTCATCCCCACTTCCTGAGCCCTCTCTGGCTTAATCCTCGCACCGCGGACGAACTCCACCTCCAGGGCGTCCAGCCCGAGGCTCCTTGTGTACTCCAGTGAACCCTCCGGCGTCTTGCCTGCGGAGGGGTAACCAGCAGGACCGAATCTCATGAGTCCCCGTAGATGGTTCACGATGTTAATTTTTGTGAGCGCGCCACGCACGACCTCCGCGAAAGGGATCGGATTCCGACCCGGGAAAGGGATGGCACCGACTTCACAATGGATCCGGAATGCAGGACCCGCACGAATACGACGGACCGCCGCGTGGTCGAACCGCGTTATGCCATGACCCTTCGGGCTCTGTTGAGACATCGTTGGCGTTTCAGCAAATCAAAGTTTTTGAGAACGTACCGCACATCGGCAATCCATGAGGCTGGAACTCGAGGTTTCCCTGGATCCGACGCTCGGATGCGGCCAGGCCCACCGCTGGAGGAAGGAGGGCGACATCTGGACGGGTGTCATCGGAAGGGACGTCATCAAAATGAAGCAGACCGACTACGGAGCGGAGATCGAGGGCTGCTCGGACCTTCCCCGCCTCAGGAGCTACTTCAGAGCGGAGGACGATCTCGCCGGCATACTGGCCGACATATCCTCGAGGGATGAGTACGTCGCATCGTTATCGGCGCACTGCCCCGGGCTCCGCATACTGCATCAGCCGCATTGGGAGTGTCTGGCCACCTACCTTCTGGCGACCAACGCGAACGTCGCCCGCATCGGGAAGATGGTGGAATCCGTCTGCGACGTATTCGGCGACGACCTAGGGACTAGGCACGCGTTCCCGACCCCGTCCCAGATCCTGGACGGGGCGGACCGCGTATGCGCGTGCAGGCTAGGTTTCAGGGAGCAGAGGTTCGTGGAACTGGCACAGCGCGTGGAAGACGGGGAGATCGATCCGGATGCCATCGCGGAGCTGGATTACGAGGACTGCATCAAAGAACTCATCGGCATCAAAGGGGTGGGTCCGAAGGTGGCGGACTGCGTCGCGCTGTTCGCATACGGGCATCTGGAGGCTTTCCCCGTGGACGCGAGGATCCAGAAGTCCATGGAGGAGCTCTACGGCGTCACCGGATCCTACAAGGTCGTGTCCCAGTACGGACGCGAGAGGTTCGGGAGATACGCGGGTTACGCGCAGGAGTTCCTCTACCACCGCGAGTTCATAGAGCGATGACGTCAGGCGCTCTCGTCCACCGTTGCCTTGCCGCAGGTGGGCGGGACGCTGCCGGTCTGCGCCTTATAGATTATGGCCAGCAGCCCGGTCTTCTTGACGACGCAGCAGAGCCGGCACATCTCCGTCGGGAAGTCGCTCTTGCCCTCCGCGATCTTCGCCGCGGAGATCCTGACCTCCTCCTGGAACTGGGGGTACAGGGGGTTGTCGTCCACGAGGGAATTGCCTCCCCTCTTCTTCTTGAGGTACTGCGAGATGGCGGCGTCGGTCACGCCGAACCTGCGGGCAACCTCGGCCTGGGTCATCCCATGGGTGTAGACGAGCTCCTTGGAGACCTCTCTGCGTATCATGGGCAGAACGTACCAGACCACAATCTCGCACGGTATCTTCATGCACCGTGCTAGACAATCCTACTATTTAACGCCGTTGTCTCCCTTCTGGAGGTGGGGCTCACGCCCCCGTGTTGACCTTCAGATAGAACTCTGAGACATCCCAGTCGTCGTCATCGCGCTGCCTCTGGGTCTCCAGGCTGACACCCACCGACTGTGCGGCCTCCTTGAGGATCCTGGCCGCCCTGTCGGAGCCCTGGAAATCCTCCACCTTCGCACCGGAAGCGCATACCTTGCCCCTGAAGCTGCCCACGATGCGGGTGCCGCTGAATATCACGGAGTTCGACCCGGCACCCGTCTCAGCCTTGATGAGGTTGCGCAGGTAGATGTGCAGGTTGTCCTGGGAATTCAGCACGAAGTTGTCCAGGATTCTGGCGGGCTTCACCCCGACATCCTCCGCGAGCATCCAGTATAGCGTCGGATCGTCCTTGACGAAGAACCCCTTCTTCAGGAAGCCCTCCTCCTCCAGCTCCCTCAGGATCGTCCTTGTGACGACCATCCTTCCGCCGACGAACTGCGAGAGCGTCTCCGCGGAGAACATGCCGAAATCCCTGAAGTGGTTGCGTACGAGGGCCTTCTGGGCCTCGTTCCTCCCCATGCCGTTGTCCGGGACTATGTTGTAGCGGCCGTCGCCGTCCTGGTAGATCATCGAGTTCCGGGAGAGCTCCGACAGCAGCTCCGATGTCTTCTCCGGTGAGAAGGCGGAGTCCGCGACGATCTCCTTCTTGGAGGCGGGCTGCTTCCTGGAGATGAGTTTCAGGAGGTCCCTGGCGTTCCTTCCGGGATCGTACCCCTTCTCCGCCCTGTAGACCTGGGCCATGGACATTGTGGTGTAGCCGACGTACGCGGGCGAGAGGACCATCTTCAGCAGCCCTCCGCGCTCCATCTGCTTCTTCATCGTCGTCCTCTCGGATACGCGAACCATGAGCTCCTGGTCCCCGCGGATGTAGCCGCGGTGCTCCATGGCCTCGGCTACCGTCTGGTACCTTTCGTTACGTGGAACGTGCTGCTTGTTCAGTACATAACCGAGCATCTCCTGCTCGGACATGTTCCACGGATCGAACCTCCCCCTTGCGTAGAAGCCGTTGATGAAGTGGTAGTCGCGGGACTTCAGGACCTCCACCATCGACTCGTCCAAATTCTCGGCGTCGGTGTTGAGGATCTCGCGGATGCGCACTATGTCTGTGCCCTTCATCCTGTAGAATCCCATCATGTCGTCGATGGCGTCCAGAGCCTCGGGGAGGAGGTCGGGTGAGTCCAGGTCCATGGCGCGTATCTCGATGCAACCCGACATCTCCCATAGCTCCAACGCACCCACGACCGTGTCACCGCGGACCAGGGGATAGATCCACTTGTCCCCGTAGCGCGACGATATCTCCGTCCACTTGGAACCGAGATCGGGGTCGAATAGCGACAGGACCCTGACCGGGAACTCTTGCTCAGGAACCTCCTCGAGCATCGGAAGCTCGTCCTTCATGACGAGCATCGGCACCTGGCCCTCTCCGACGGATATGGAGACCGCACCCTCCTCCACGGCCAACCTCTCGATCTCGTCGAAAGGGATGTCCACGAGATATCTCATGACGCTCACGGGTATGGGCCCGTAGGCCCTGATCGCCCTGCGGACAAGGTCCCTGGCAGACTCCCCGTCGGGGATCCCGGGCTCGTAGACGGCATACGTGTTCTCCGTGCCCCAGTCCTCCCTCTCGTCGAAGTCGCGGATGACCAGCAGGGAGCGGTCCAGACGCATCACCGACTGCTTGACGTCGTCCTTCTCCATGCCTGTGGCGGCCACGAGCTGCCTCATGGTGGCGCGACCCATGCCGTCGATCATGTTCAGGACCTTCCTGTCTGTGTCGGTGACCTCCTCGTGCCTCAGCGCGGCATAACGGTCCCCCTCCTCCCTGAGGACGAACCTAACCCTGCCCCTGACGAACCTTCCGAGGAGGATCTCGCCGGACTCCCTCATGGCGTACCATTCGGAGAGGTCGAAGCCTTTCACCCTGGAGTACACATCGAGCTCGCTGCCCGCTGACCCGTAGAACTCGAAGAATCCGCGGATGCTGTCGAAGCTCTCGCCCTTGGTCAGGCGGTAGCGCTCCACGGTCTCGTAGTCGTAGACGTTGTTCCTGCCGGCCTTGAGCCTCATGTGGTCGAT
>CALUNK010000058.1 GCA_944321985.1 Candidatus Methanomethylophilaceae archaeon | reverse complement strand
TGTACATGCTCTTCCCGTTGACCGGGCGTGTCTCCTGAGTCTCTTCGCTCATTTGTATCACCTTTACGGATTCACCCTCTCGGGCACATTTCCGTTCGCGCTCCTAAGCGGAGCACAGGACGGGGCACGGATGGCGCATATATAAACCCTGTTGCGCCACCCGCAATCGTCATCATTCCGAAGGTCCGATGCCCCTCCGGTCTGTCGCCTTAATCCCGCGGATCACGCATGTCGCGCATATCGCGGTGGCCACGAGGATGAAGGCGGCACCGACATACCCGATGTTTCCTACGCCCGGTCCGTCGGTGACCCATCCGCCGATGATTGAGCCCATGGCGATCCCGACGTTGAAGATCCCCGAGAAGAGGGACATGGAGATGGCGCTGGCATCCGAAGGGGAAGCGCGCAGGGTCTCGTTCTGGAAGGCCACGTTGAACGATGTGGCGAAGAGGCCCCAGAAAGCGCATACGGCCATAACGGCGAGCAGAGCGACCGAGGACGGGTTGAGAAGCAGCAGGCAGACTGCGGATCCGAGCAGGGCCGCCATCATGAACCTGAATCTGGTCCTGTCGTAGAACTTAGTGAACAGGATGCTGCCCACGATCCCGGCGAGGCCGAACACCGTCAGGGCGACTGTCACGACGTTGTCCGAGAACCCTGCGATCTGGTACAGGAACGGCTCTATGTAGCTGTATCCCGTGTAGTATCCGGTCACGTAAACTGCCAGCATTACGTAGATCCCGACCAGGACCTTGTTCCTGAAGAGGCCGGGCAGCTTCCTAAGGGTGAATGTGCCCGGGTTCTCCAGTCTAGGGAACACGATCACGAGGAGAATCAGGGCGGCGATGGACACCACGGCGATGACTATGAATGTCATCCTCCATCCCAGTGCCAGGCCGATGATTCTCCCGAGCGGCAGTCCTGCTATCATGGCGACGGACGTCCCTGTGGCCACCGCGCTTATGGCGAGCTTCTGCAGGTGGGCGGGCACGATGCGCACTGCCAGGGGCGTGGCGATGGACCAGAAGATCGAGTGTGCGACCGCGACTCCGATACGCGACACCATGAGCATCCAGTAGCTGCTGGAAAGTCCTGACAGGACCTGGAAGAATGCGAACAGCGCGATGCACATGAGAAGCATCCTGCGGAACTCCATCCTCCTCAGGGCCAGCATGATGGGCAGGGAGAGGATGGCAACCGCCCATGCGTACATCGATATGAGCATGCCGGCGCTGGACTCGCTGATGCCGAAATCCGTGGCGATGTTCGTCAAGAGCCCGATGGGGACGAACTCTGACATATTCACTATAAAAACGCAGATGACTAGAGCCATCAGCGGGAGCCACTGCTTCGGAGTCATGAGGTCGCCTTCGAGCCCTCGAATCTGGGTTCGGTATAAGATTGATGCCGTTCAACAGCATAGCCTGTATCCGGTTTCAGAAGAACTCGTCAAGGCTCTTTGTTCTGGGTTTCGGTTTGGCAGGAGCCTTCTCCTGTTTCCTCTCCTTTTCAGGGGGTTTGTCGGAGGTCTTGAACGCACCGCTGAACAGGGTCGCTTGCTGGCTGCCCATCATGAGGTCCTTCTCGTTCCATCCGAAGACCTCGGTTATCCTCGATGCGGTCTGGGCTATGCGTTCTGCGTAGTACCTGTAGTCCGGCTTCGCGGTGAAGGGTACGCCGCTCACGTAAGGCTCGACCTTCTGCGGGGTGGAGTTGCCGTCTGTAACCACCCATGAGATCTTCATGCCGGGGATGAAGTCGTATCCCATCTCGATGAGCTTCTTGGCCGCCTGAACGTTCGCCATCCTCTCAGGGTTCTCGTAGGCGTCGAGGCCTTTGCACGTACGTGATATTACCAGCTCGGCAGGATCGACCTTCCCCGTGAGGACCTCCTGCACAGTGGACTTCACCAGGGCCAGGGCCTCGTCGTTCTTCTCGTCCAGAATCTTGTCGAACAGGTCGGTGAGCAGTCTGCTCTGGAGGTCGAACGAGTCGGAGCGGCGTATCTCGTATCCTCTGACAAGGAGCTCGTCCTGTGCCTCCGGCCATACGATCCTCCCGACGTACCTCTTCTTCATGCCATGGGTAAACATCGGTTCAAGGATCTTCTCGAACTCCAGCGTCCCTCCGTCGCGGGAGTACTTCTCGGCCATCCTGGTTCCGAACTCTATGGAGCCCTCCAGGTTGTGCTCGGGGGACTGCATGAAGACCGAGTCCGTGTCGGAGTAGATCGCATGGATGCCCTCGGACTCTATCTCGTTGATGATCCCCCTGACGTTCGCCCTGGCGAACGATGTGATCGCGGCTCCGATGCTCTTGTCCGTGAACCTGTAGAACGATGATGCGAACACGCCGTAGAATGTGTTCATCAGGACCTTCACCGCCGCCTGGAGTCCGTCCAGGTAGCGGTATTCATGTTTGTCCTCGGTCGCCTTCATCCTTTTCTTGATGTCGTCCCTCTGGTCCATGAGGTTGGACAGGATGGTCGGTAGCAGTCCGACGCGCCTTTCCTTGGACATGAACCTCGCGCCCGACGGGGCAACGATCTCGCCGTCAGGGGAGAGGGTGGTGAAGCAGATGTTCTTGGCGATGATCAGCGAGGGGTACATCGACTTGAAGTCCAGGACGCACACCCAGTGGTAGAGGCCGGGGACCATGTCGTGGACGTACCCTCCCTCGATCTGGTCCGAGGCCCCCGCCCTGCCCATGTTCGGGACGGCTATCTTCCCGCGGTCCGCGGCGCGGATGAGAAGCGAGTCTGCCAGCTGCGAGGAGCCAGACGTCAGGACGTCCTCCACCGTCAGCTTGGACACGGCCGCCAGGTCCATGCCCTTCCTCAGGGTGTCCACCTCGACCAGTATGCGCAGTGCCAGTTCGGCGTCCTTGGTGCAGTATCTCAGGACCTTGTCCCTGTTGTTCGTCCACTCCTCGTCCATGTGCTTGGGGTCAACGTCCATCTTGCTCTCGCCCAGGAGCTGAAGGGATACGGCGTTCAGGGTCTCCTGTTTGGGGCGAAGTTCCTTCCTGACGGCCCACCACGCATCGCAGATGAGCCTCCCCTTCACCCTCCAGAACCTCTCGCTGACAATCCGGGGTTGTCCGCCGTCGCGACCCCATGGGAGGGCGTCCTTCATCTTGTTGATCTTCGACCTCTCGAGTATCTTCCTGATGTCGTAGTTGTCGATGTTGTATCCTGTTATGACGTCGGGGTCCTCTCTGCGGATGAGTTCGGCGAACGAGTCGATGATGTCCTTCTCCTTGCCGTAGATCGGTTCGCACTCCCTTATCCTGTCATCTTCCCCGATGACCGCGCAAATGCAGTAGATGAAGTCGTGCTCGACGCTGTTCTCTATGTCGAAGGACAGGATCCTCAGGCCGGGATCGAAGGAGTCTATGTTTTCGAACGATTCGAGGTCCACAGTCAGATCCGTGCACCGGTCGCTCTCAACGGGCTGTCCGGTGGCGCGGATGCAGGAGCCCATGTCCTCGTCGTAGAAGAAGCGGTGGTGCAGGGGGATGTCCGATGCCAGGACGTCGAATCCCATTCTCTTGAATCTGTTGCGGTATTCGGAAATCTTCCATGGGCTCTTGATAGTGACCTTCAGGACCTCGGTGGGGTTCGCCCTGTACAGCAGCGTGTCCCGTTCGGTCGAAACCACCTCGGGGTCCTCCGCCAACTGCTTCTCGAGGGCATCCGTGGGACCGACGGCGAAGAGGTACGGTTTGAACCCGTGGACAAGTATGGTTATGGACTCCTTGTCGCGGGTCTTTCCGTACAACTCTATGACAGGCAGGTCGTCCTCCATCACATAGGAGGCGCTGATCAGTCTCACGTCCCACGTGCCCATGGAATCACTTGTTGGCGACGATCCTGATGACGTCGCCGTCCTGCAACTCGTAGTCGGCTCCGACGGTGCGCTTTGTCTTCGCGTTCACCGCGCGGATGAACTTCTCACCAAGGTCTGTGTGGATCCTGTATGCAAGGTCCCTGGCAGTGGAGCCGCGTGGTACGAGGAACGCATCGGGGAGGACCCTTCCGAAGTGGTCCGTGAACTTGTTCTCATCCTCGACCGGGTAGACGGTGATGAGGTCGAGCATCTTGAACGCGGCCTCCTCGATGCATCTCTGGATCCCGGTGCCGCCGTTGGCTCTCATCTTCTCCGCCATGTACTCCAGCGCCTTCCTCTGGCCCTCGTTGATCTTGGCGCCTTCTTTGATCGTGAATGTTTCGTCGCCGGGGGTGTAGTCGACGAGTCCGGCTGCCGCGGCCTTCTTGAGGGCGAGTTCGGTCTCCGCCATGGTGGCGACGCAGACGTCGTTGATGGCCCTGACCTTCTCGATGTTGCCCTCCGGGGCGATGTCCGCCTTGTTCATCGCCGCGATCATGGGCTTGGACTGCTTCCTGATCTCGGCACAGAGCTGCAGGAGGATGTCGTCGTCCCACTTGGTGGGGTCCTCCGGGAGGGGCACGACTCTGAGGGCCTCCTTGATCTGCCCCTCGTTGACCTTCAGCCCCTGCAGCCTCTCGGCGAGGATCACCTCGGGTTTGCTGCCCTGCATCCTGGCCTGTCTGGCGATTTTGGAGAACCCGTTTTTGATGATCTCCCTCATCCAGCACTCGATCTCCCTTCTGAGGAACAATATGTCTTCAGTGGGGTCATGGGACCCGACGTCCACCGGGTTGCCCTCGATGTCTGTGGAGCCACTGACGTCCACGACGTTTATGAGTGCGTCCGCCTGTCTCAGGTCGTCCAGGAACTTGTTGCCCAGGCCCTTGCCCTCCCACGCGTCGGGGACGAGCCCGGCCACGTCCAGGAGCTCGACCGGGACCATCCTGGTCCCGTCGACGCAGAGCGAGTTGTGGGGTGTGCATGTGACGCCCAGTTCCCTGCAGGGACAGGGGGTGCGGACGTAGGCAACACCTTTGTTGGGCTCGATGGTTGTGAAGGGGTAGTTGGCGATCTCGACCGGCGCCATCGTCGCCGCGCCGAAGAACGTGGATTTGCCGACGTTCGGCTTGCCTACTATACCAATCTGCATGTGATCATGGGCGGTATCCACTTCTTGGATATAACCAGTTCACGGCTCTGGAACGATGGTCTTGACGACTTTTGCAGGGACCCCGGCGACCACGGTGTTGGGGGGTACATCCTTGGTTACAACGGCACCTGCCGCCACAACGGCTCCTTCTCCGATGGTCACTCCCGCCAGGATGGTCGAATGGGATCCAACCCACACCTTGTCTTTGATGACGATCGGTCCGGGGATCATGCTTTGACGTTTCGACGGTTCCAACTCATGATTGAGTGTGGCCAGAACGACCATGTGGCCTATCAGAACGTCATCGCCTATGACGATGCCACCCTGGTCCTGGAAGCAGCACCCCGAGTTTATGAACACGTTCTTCCCAACTGTAATGTTGATTCCGCAATCTGTGTAAAACGGAGGAAACAGTCTGAAGTCCGGATCCAGTTCTGCACAGATGAGCTCCGAGAAAATCGAACGTATATCATCCATCGGATGATATCCGAGATTGAGTTCACCTGTGATTCTGCGGGCCCTGTCGTTCAACTCGTTGAGCATTGTGAAGATTTCGGGGTTATCTCCAGTGGGCTTTCCACTTCTCATGTATTCTTTGAACTCGCTGACATCCATCATTTCCAGTCCTTTTTCATGTGGGCTTCTATCCTGTTGAGTGTCTCTGCTAGATTCGACATTTCTTTCTCGGTCAGACAATCGAAAGCTGCGTGACCAGCGGATGCACCACGTTTTCTCAGTTCTCTGCAGGTTTTCTCTCCCTCCATTGAGAGGGATACTCTTCTCGCTCTAGCGTCCTCATCTGACACTTCCACATTCAGGAGTCCTTTGGATCTCATGCGGTCAACAAGGCCACATGCCGCTTGGTGGCTGACAGAAAGGTGGTCGCGGAGGCCGTTGATCTGGCTGTGGGGGTGCTTGTCGAAGAACATGAGTGCATCTGCCTGTATCGAGGTCAGGTCCAGGTCCTTGAGGTCAATGTCCCTGCCCTGCATCATCCAACGGGCTATCTTCTGGAACTGTCTGACTGTCCTGTGGTAGTCTTCGTCAGTTGCCTGCATCGGATCCTTCCGCCCTGCTGGTGCCTGTCCTCTGTGCTATCTCATCCGCATCAGGCACGAGTCTTCTGGTGAGCCACGAGAGCTTGTTGAAGTACACCCCCGCGATAGTTCCTATGAGCAGGGCACAGATGACCGTTCCCTCGCGCACGCCTCCGGTGTTGCCCATGGCCACGAATCCGATCGCCGCCGCTATGACGATCATGGATACGTCGGAGCATACGCGGATGACCTTGTACGGTTTCCTCTTGATTCTGACGGACAGGGCGTATGCGAAGCCGTCTCCGGGAACCATGGTGAAGTCCGCGACGATCTGCAGGTATACGCCGAACGCGAGTCCCAGGCATCCTATGAGGACGCAGACCAGCCTCTCCCAGTACAGTTCGGGAGCGAAGTCTCCAAGTATCATCAGTCCGAAGTCGATGAAGTATCCGAACACGAACGAGATTATGACCTGGAGCACCAGGTTGATCTTGTCGGCCTGCTTCCCAAGTATGACCAGCTGCAGGAACACCAGTAGCAGGCTGTAGACGATCGTGAAGTTGCCCAAAGTGAGGGACGGGAAGATAAGCGACAGACTGTACGGGATGGACGATATGGGGGGTGTGCCGAGGGACGCCTTGGTGATGAACCCTATGCTCAGGGATATCACCAGAAGTCCAAAAGCGAAGATCAGGATGCGCCTGACGATGTGGTCGTGTTTCATGATGTTTGGCGTTTATACAAGATGTTGTATATCAACTTGATTCATGCCCAACATCGTAGGGCGCCCTGTGCCGTCATCTCTCGCCATGCATGCACACGCATGACCCAGGCGATCAGAGCCTGTCCTGTTTCGCACGGTGAATCGCATCGGCGATCTCCGCGATCTCCGCGGGGCGCAGGTTCTCGACTCTCTCGTCAAGGTATGGGACGTCGTCGCCGGCCCTGACCATCCCAGCCGCTTTGAGGGAGGTACCGATCTTCTTCCTGCGATGGTTGAACGTGATCTCCGTGACCTTTAGGAACGTCTTTTCGTCGAGGACGTCGAACGGTGCCTTCCTTGGGGTTATTCTCACCAGTGCGGAGTCCACCTTGGGGCGGGGGTTGAACCTCGATGCGGGAACGGCCTCCATGATCTCGCAGTCGGCACGATAGAACAGGTTAACCGTGAGCCGTGAGTAGTCGGGGCTGCCTACATCTGCGACCATGCGGTCCGCGAACTCCTTCTGGACCATCACGACACCCGTTCTGAAGCTGCAGTCCAGAAGTTTGAATATGACTGGGGTGGAGACGCTGTACGGCAGATTGCTGACGAAGACGTCGAATTCCGGGAACGGGACCTTCACCGCGTCGCCGTGGATGAGTGTGAGCCTGTCCCCGAATGTTTCCGAGACGTACTGTGCGAGGATGTCGTCGAGCTCTATGCAGGTGAGGCTGCAGGGAAGTTCCAGAATCCTTTCGGTGAGTATGCCCAAGCCAGGCCCGACCTCAAGGACACGGTCCCCCTCGCGGATCCCGGCGTAGGCGATGTGTCTGTCGGCCACCCTGCCGTCTGTCAGAAAGTTCTGTCCCTTGCTCTTCTTCGGGACTATGCCTGTCTCGGCGATCAGTCTGCCGGTCTCGGTCATCTCGACACGAACAGGTAGCGCTTCCTCTCGGGATCGGAGATCTCGAGCATTATGCGCGCGACGATGAGCTTCTCGGGGTTCTTTACCCCGGTCCTCTCCGCCAGGTCCGCGAAGTCCTTGAAGCTGCCTTTCTTCCTCTCGTCGAGGATGGCGGTCATCGACTTCTTTCCGAGTCCCGGGAGTTCCTCCAGCATGTGCTTGCGCATGCTGATCCCCTCGGCCTCGTTGAAGAACCTGATGAAGCGGCTTTGCTTCGCGACGACGATGTCGCTGATGGCGTACTCGAGTTCGGCCTGCGCGTTGTTGGTGAGGTCGTTGTAGTTGATACGTCTCTTGACATGGTCAATTATGTCGCGTTTGGCGTTGGCCGAATCCTTGCCGATGTAGGTCCTCACGCCGATGTCCACCTGGGCACCGGCTTTGGGCACGAGCTCGAAGAGCTTGAACTCCTCATCCCCTATCGCGTAGCAGACGGGCTCCCTTCTTGAGAACCCTCCGCCGGTCGCACCCTGTGGCAGATAGTCTAGAATGTATGCGTAGTCTTCCAGGGGGATCCCTCCCTTCAGATGTGCTTCTCTACGATGTCGATTATCTGCTGGATCTGCTGGGGCTCGAGTGTGACCCTCTCTTTTGAAAAGATAGCGCGGACGTCCTCCGGGTATCTGGGGAGGAGGTCCGCGATTTTCAGGGCAACGGCATCGGTGACGATGTCGATCTTCTTGACCTCGTCGATGATGGCGTTGGCCTGATCGAGGGAGATGCTGCAAACCGTCTGGGCATGGTCCAGCGCGGCCTTCTGCGACTGGAGGAGGTTGTCGTATCCCCTGATCTCCGCCTCAGCTTCGAGGAGTTCCCTCACTTCGGCCAGTGTGACGTACTGCTCAGACATGTCCATTTCACCCGTTTCAGTTGGCGTTCTTCACGAGGTGCTCGGGGCGGGCGACGACGACCTTGGTCTTGTTGCCGTCTTT
This sequence comes from Candidatus Methanomethylophilaceae archaeon, assembly GCA_944321985.1. Taxonomy (GTDB): domain Archaea; phylum Thermoplasmatota; class Thermoplasmata; order Methanomassiliicoccales; family Methanomethylophilaceae; genus Methanoprimaticola. The sequence goes on along the minus strand of CALUNK010000058.1, from coordinate 279 downwards.
GACGCTGACCTCGTAGGCACTTCCCCTGGGTCCGATGATGACGCCGGTCAGTCCGTGGAACCTGGAGAACGGCATCCCCTTGTGGATGCTGGGGTCGATGATGATGTTGACCTTCTCTCCAGCCTCGAAGGTCTGGAGTCCTTTCGTGATGGGTGACAGGCCGCGTGCCCTAACTTTCTTCTTGAGGACGTTACGGGTCTTTGTCCTTGTTCCTCTGGATCTCTGCATTTCAATCCCTCATGGTTCGTGATAGTTGATCGCCAACACGTCGAGGGTCTC
>CALUNK010000057.1 GCA_944321985.1 Candidatus Methanomethylophilaceae archaeon | reverse complement strand
GAACAGCACCAGGCTGTTCGGCGGATCTATGAAGACCTTCATCACTGCACCTCGCAAATCTTCTTGAAATCGTTTACCGGAATGCGTTTCTTCTCCTTCGGGGGCACGTACTTCGCGCCCTCCTCGACCTTGTCCAAGGCGTACTGTATATGGGCGAGCAACGCCCACTCCTCCTCGAGCTGGGCGTATCCCGGCCTCGTACCGTGCTGCGCCCTGCACCTGCGGGGGTCGCTGCACGGATACGCCCTGACCTTCGAGAAGACCTCATGCGGATACTTCTCCCTAACCTTGGCCAGGATGCGCAGGACAGTCTCCCTGGGGGCCTCCACGAGGCACCCATAGCACGTCTCCTTGATGATTGCGGACTCGCCAAAAGAATGCACCATACGGGACAGCTGGTCCGGTGTGAGCATGGACCTGGGCGAAATCATGAACAGTCTTGTCTCCCTCTCCTCGCTCATAGCTCCTCCTCCGTGATGTAGACGACATCCTCCTCCTTCAGATCCTTCATGAGTCTATCGAGATCGTCGACGAACTTCCCGACGACGTTGGTTCCGTATGGCTCCTCCCCAGTCGGCCCGAAGTCCTTGCTGTCCTCAAGCCTAATGCCGATGAGACCGTGATGGGGCCTTGCCTGGTTAGTGAGTCCTATATCACCGCGTTTGATCTTCTTGAACGGATCTTGCGGGTACAGGTTCTTGCCCCTAGACTCGTCTCCGTAGAAAGTGACCATCGGAAGGCCCTCGAACGTGAACTGGACCTTCAATATCCCTATGGGCTTGTGACTGAGCCCTGTGACCTTCTTGAAGTAGTGCTCGCTGATCGGATCCTTCTTAGATATCTGAATCCTGAAAACCCTGTCCTTCGGCACCCCGAAAGTCTCAACCTCGCCCTTCCTGAGGGCCTCTATGGTGTTCTCCGGACCCTGCTCGGCGATGATCGCGTCATCGGACGTGTCTCCTGTCCTTATCTGCCTGATGCCCTTGGACTCCAAGAACTTCATACCATCAGCCTGCGTCATACCGACGGACAGCGCTCTAGCGGGCTCAGTGACGACGGTCATCCTGCTGCCAGCGGGGGCATGCGCGACTATCGCGTGGCCCATGATGACCTGTCCGGCGGCGTTGTGGGAGACAGAGACCTGCCTCCTCTCCTTATACATATATAGACGCCCCATTCCGACCCCGTCGCTCCTGACGGTGACCGTGCCGACATCCCTGACCTTGCTGTCCTCCTGCGGAATATTGACGTCCATATCCTCGGAGCACGCGAGGAAGCTTCCTGTGGCCTCGGTCACGCCCATAGTCCCCTCCGAGGAGAGAATCAGGAGGTGCTCCGCGGATTCAGGGGAATCCTGGTCCAGGGCAATCCTGACGTTGGTCTCTACCCTGTAGCCATCCTCCAGCTTCATGGAGAGATCGTCTGTGACCTTCACGTTCTCGGTGCTGGTTTCCGACATGAGCGGGCGGACAGACACGATCTTGTCCCCCTCCCTGATGTCGTCCAGGATATGCCTGCCGACGGTTACCCTGCCGATGAGGCCGTGCCCTGCCCCGTAGCTCCCGGAATGATTGTCGCGTGCGATCATCAGGTATGTGGTGTGGTTGTCGAAACCTCCCAGCGAGAGGAAACAGTCGTAGGTCCTGTAAGAGTACGTTCCGCGGTCGGTCTCCAACTCCGTGGGGAATGAACCGAATGCCGCGATGTCGTGGGTGACCCATCTTGTGTTTACACCGGGCATCTTGTCGATAAACTGCGTCCTCCACACCTCGGCTTCCGGCGAATCATTCAGATGCACTACGAACGAACCGCGGTCAGTCTCGAACTCAAAGTCCCTGGTCTCCGAGATCACTCTCTCTTCCGAAAGGTGGACGGCAATCAGCGTGCCCTTGATGTATGGCTCGTCAGCTATGGCCGTTTTCAGGGTCGAACCAGATCTGAGCTTCTTGTCCACACCGTTGACTGTTACTATCATCTGTGCTCACCCTCCGGTAGCATGGACTGCACCTTGGAGACGATCTCGTCCAGCTTGTCCTGTGGGGTGGTGACCCCCCTGACGACGCCGGTCACAATCTCCACAATCTCTCCCTTCGTCTGGATCTTGTCATCTGGAGGCATGACATACTTCGTCTTACACCCGATGGCGGCGAAATCCTCGTAGTCCACCGGACACTGGGTGACGATGATGGCGGGGATGTCCACGTTTCTGAGAATCAGTCTCGCTTTGTAGACGATGTGATTGCGCACGTTACCCAGATGGATCAGAGCGACCTTATACTGCTGAATCCTGTCCGCTTCGATAGGATCCAGACCGAAGCAGGACCCAGTGGTTACATCAGGTGCGTCCGCAGGAACACCCGAACCGGCGTTCACCACGAGAACACTGGTGTCTATGCCCTCCTCTCTGAGCGCATAGGTGATCTCGCAGACCGGTTTGGTAATGTGCCTGCGCCCAGGACCCATAGCAATCGCCACGACGTCCCTGCCAGATTCAGAGATGGTCGCCCTTTGAGCGAGACCCCCTCCTACCCCAAGGCCCATCGATTCCCTGCACTCCACGAAGCTGAGATGTCTTCCCATCTTCTGCTTCATGGTCATTCACCTTCTGGGACCGGCTCCATTGCGAACTCTTCTAGAACCTCATCGGGCTTCCCGATGGCCACGACCTTTCCGCCCTTCATGAACGCGGCACGATCACTGCAGTTGAGGACGAAGTCCATGTCGTGGCTAACTACTATGAATGTCTCGCCCAAGGTCTCCCTGGAACGGATGACGGACTTCGCGATGATCGTCTTGGTGATGGGATCCATGGTTCCAGTGGGTTCATCCAGAATGATGATGCGGGGCTCCTTGATGAGGACCTGCGCGAAGGCAATCCTCTGGCACTCCCCCACGGACAACGAGTCGGGATAGGTGTACAGCAGCTTCTCGATGTTGTCCTTTTCAAACCCTACGCTCTGAAGAACCTGAATCGCCTTGACCTTGGCAAGCTCCGCCGGCATCTTCATACCAATGCAGGTCGACAGATTCTGAAGGACTGTGTCGAAGGGATACAGCGTGTACTCCTGGTGTAGGAACCCGATGTAAGGGGTGGCTCTCCCCTTGCCCGCAAATCCAGACTCGGACATGTCCACCCAGTCTTCCCCGATCCTAATCTTTACCGAACCGGACGTGGCGGGAGTCATCCCCGCAATCATCCTAGATGTTGTGGTCTTTCCAGCTCCGGAGTATCCGACGAGGGCGAAAACCTCCCTCTCTTTAATATCGAAGGAAACCCCGTCGACGGCCTTGACGACTCCTCTGACGACGGAGAAATAGTGCTTTGCAGCGTTGTCAAGGACTATGAGGGAATCCCCGAGCTCCCCGTGCTGCGTCTTCTCGAAGTGGTAGTCCTTCATGAACTCGGCGGTGACGGCCTTAGGCTCGCCCTGCTTTACCACATCGCCAGCGTCGAGAAGGATCGCCTCGTCGGCCATCCTCTCAATCGCCTCTGGCCAGTGCGAGGCGAAGATCATGCAGATATTCTTCTCCCTGACATAGTCGATGAGTCCCTTGTGGACAATCTCGGCGGTTGTGGGGTCGAGGGTTCCGGTGGGCTCATCCGCCAGAAAGAACAACGGCTCCTTGGCGAGCTGCCTGGCCATGACAACCCTCTGCTTCTCTCCTCCCGAGAGGTCCCTAGCGATATGGGTGGTCCTGTGGGTCATGTTGACGAGCTTCAACATTTCAATGGCTTTGTTGATGCGTTCGTCACCCTGAACTTCCGCGGGTATGGCTTCCATAACGTTCTCGACGACAGTCATATCGCCGAAAAGCGCGAAAGTCCTCTGAAGCATGATGGCGATGTGGCTCTTGACAGCCTGCCTGAGTGGGTCGTCGGGCTTGAGAGACCACAAGTCGACGGCGAGAGTCTCCGTCTCGCCTCCGCACTTGGGACACTTCGCACCTTTGAACGGGAGGTCCAGATCGCCGCATTTCTTGCAACGGTTAACATTGTAAATAACGCGTCCGCTGTCGGGAGCGTATTCTTCGCTCCCCCTGAGCATATGAATAAGAACACTCTTTCCGGCGGCGCTCTTCCCGATAAGACCAAGGATCTTCCCGGTGGAGAGCTTGGCGCTGACGTTCCTGAGCACACAGCGCCCGTCGAACGACTTTGAGACGTTCTCGATAACCAGTAGGTCTACCGACTCTTGAGCCATATTTGTCTGAACTGTTACACTGATATAAACTATCGCGGATTTTTTTTGAAAGAAATAACCGTTAACGACGTGAAATCATCGCACACATTCGACTATCCAGCAGTACATATATTTATTAATTGGATGAATGATGCATCCATATGCTTTCCCGCCCCTCAAACCTTGGCGGTCCGGTACCGAAATTCAATGACTACCACATCTGGAAAGCCTTCCAATGCCTCGACGAGTCCAGCCCTGTCGGCAGGAAGAGACTCTCCCAGCTCCTAGGTATAGGAGAGGGCAGCACCAGAACCATCCTCTCGATGATGCAGGATCAGAGCATGATCACCATCGGGAAGAGCGGGATCCTGCTGACCGAAGCCGGAGCGGAGTTCAAGAAGTCCGTCCACATGGACGTGGCAGACGTGTCAATCGGTGACCTGACCATCGGGGACAGGGACTACGCCGTTCGCGTGCCCAGAATGGCCAGGAACGTAAAGTACGGTTGCGAGGAGAGAGATGCGGCAATCAAATCCGGAGCTACAGGCGCCACCACGCTGATATATACCAACGGTAAACTGATCTTCCCTGGTTCGGACTACCCGGTTGACCCGGAGATCGAGTCCAAGATAAGATCGGTGTTCTCTCTAAAGAACGACGATGTCGTCATCATCGGCACAGGACCCACCGAGGAGTCTGCGGAGATAGGCGCGGTGATAGCTGGCCTCACCATCATGGGCGGCCTCCAGTTCAACAGAGAGCTCAAGGACATCCTCACCCAGAGATCCACAGGCAACGAGCTCCTGTCCCTGGCGTTCGCCATCCACGACCTCGTAGGAGGCCTCCCGGTATGCGCCAAGAGCAGGGACAACCTCGGCATCAGAATCGAGAACGGGGTGGTGATCGACAATGCGTACAGCGGCCCTGTCCTCGAAGAGGTAATAAATGCGGGCACCACAATCAGGAAAATCGCGACAGCGGGCCCCTACAAAGGTATCAGGGTCATCGTCACGCCAATCGAGCTTGACAACCGCATCATCGCGGCCATCGGAGTGGTGGACATCCGCTCCATGGCAGGGATTAACAACTTGATAAGGCTTAGAAGTGATGACAATGAGTGAACAGTGCATGGTCTGTGTCGATGCAGGGGTCTGCAAGATGAAGACCCTCATCATAGCCAAAGAGAATGACATGGGCATGGTGGAAATCGAAATCAAGAGTGACTGCCCCAACATCCTAAAGATGTCCTGGAGACTGGAGCCCATGAGCCCTTACGCCGAAGTGGAGGCAGAGTTCCACGAGTCCGAGGTGTACAAGCTTGCCAACGACAGCATCCCTCACACCGCCTGTCCAGTACCGGCTGGCATCGTCAAGGCACTAGAAGTCGCCGGGGGCCTCGGACTAAAGCGCAACAGCACCATCTCGTTCATCAGCGATGAAAGTGAAGCGGGACTCAAGTGATCTCCGCATACATCCAACCTAAACAAACTATTTTATACAACTTCTTACTAATTTATTCTTCATGACGATTGATGTAGACGCCCCTGGCGACAAACAACTGGAGATCATCAGAGGTCTGAGGGGGGTCGTCCATGCGTTCTACCTTGACAGGACGATTCTTGAACAGGTCAGGGAGGAGGAAGCCAAGGTTCGTGCTATGGGCAACATTGCCGTGGACAACCAGGGTTTCACCCAGGCCTTAGAGCGCGAGAACGTCATTTGCATCATCAAGGACCCTAGGTTCAGGCCCCCACCGGAACCCACCGTAGTTCTGGATTCGGGGGACGGACACCGCCTCGGCGAGGAAGTCTTCCCGTTCACCATGAGCAAGTACGAGAACAGGGAGGACGTTGTGTGGCTCTCGGACGGCTTCGTCCTGTTCCCCACCGTTCCTGCCAACGGAGGAGAGCAGTTCACCATGCCACCTGTCTCGTTCCCGGAACTCAACAGGGAGAATGGATGCAAGGACGTCATCTCCTGCAGTCCGGCACCGACCTGCGACCTGATGATCAGAAAATATTATGGGCTTGAGGACAACCCCAAGCTCGCATCCGTCCTCGTTGCGTTCAACAGGATTTGATTCTTGATCCGTCCCCGGATGTATGTTCGGGGACGGACATTAAAGTCCTTTTTTACGACTTTTTATTGTCGGGTCGATTTGAAATAGACTGTCCCATTGTCCCATCCGTCGAACATCCAGACTGCGTTCGTAAAACAAAAGGAGGGTTTCTGATAGACCTCCGGAAACAGTTCGTCTTTCTGGTTCGGAGGTTTACTGATGGAAGAGCTAAGGCTTCCCTGGAACAACAAAGAGGGACTCGTATATGGGGGCGTAATCGCCGCCATAACCGGATTCATAATGATGACATTCAATATCTGCAAGACAAAAGGAGGAATCGAGAGCGAGTACATCACCGATGCCATCGTCGCCTTGCCTCTGCTGTGGGTGGTGATTATGATCCTGATGACATTCGTCGTCGGGAGATTCTCAGACTTCATGCTCCGCAGATACACCTCGCCATCCGACAGCGTGAACTCCAAGATAGCCCTCAACATTATCTGCTGCGTATCAGCGATGTCGGTGATCATGACCGGGGTCGGTCCACTCGTAGGATCCCTGTTGGCGGGAATGATCAATCTGGAGGGCTTCCAAAACTGGCCTATCAACTGGCCGGTGAACTTCTGCGTCGCGTTTATGGTAGAGATGATCATCGCTCAACCGATTGCCAGGCACATCATGAAGCACAAACACATGCGCATGATCCGTATGAGCAGCACAGAGGGTGTCCCCAATGAGTGACCTCATCATCACCATCGGCAGGGAGAACGGAAGCGGTGGTCGCGAGATTGGCAGAATCCTCTCTCAGATGCTGAGTATACCATGTTACGACCGTGAGATCATTGAGGTCACGGCAGACAGGACCGGTCTGACTGCAGATAAAGTGGAGGAGAAGGAAGAGAGCGACGGCAACCCCCACGCCTTCTTCTGGGGCATACCTCCGTCCAATCCCATGTTTATCACCCAGTCCGAGATCATAAGGGACCTGGCATCAAACGGCCCCTGCATCTTCATTGGCAGATGCGCGGACTTCGTACTCAGGGACTTCGATAACGTCGTAAAGATCTTCGTACATGCTCCGTTCCCTGACCGTGTCAAGCGCTTGTCATCCAGGAACAACATACCATGTGAAGACGCGGAGAAAAGAATCACCACAAAGGATTACGAGAGGGCCGGATACTACAAGCGGTACACCGGAATGACCTGGGGTTACGCACCGAACTACGACCTCTCGATAGACACTGGCAGAATAGGCGTGCAGAACGCGGCGAACATTATCTCCGAGTACATCCGCATGACAGGAATCAGGTTCTGATGCCGGGTGTGAAACATCTTCCCCATTTTTGGAATTCATAAAAATAAAGACCACAGGGGCGAACCCCTGTGTAAAGGGTTTGATGAATAGTTTATCCGCCTCCAGAGGGCATCATCTCGGAAATGTCGACTTCCTGGGTCTCACGCTTGATATCTTCTATGGATTTCATTTGTCCAAGCTCGGATACCTTGCGCTCTTTGAAGGAGACCTCGATGTACTCCGACGAATCCGCGGGGATTAAGTTCACGGCATCATAGTAAAGGTCGGTGAAATCCAGTTTTACCCAGACTCTACCATCCTTCTCACGGATGTCGGTAACCTTACCCACAGTGGAGGTGGGGGTGTACTTCAACAGGTCGCCAACTTTCAACGAGATCATCCCTTGATGACTGCGCTTCTCTCTCCGGCCGGCTGGAACTCTCTGAGAGCTCCACGTCCGATCTCCTTCGTTATGTTAGCGAAGTCGAAGACCAGAGCGGGATCAGCGAAGGCTACCCTCACGAACGGGTTGGCGGTGAAGGCGTCTCCGCGAGCGACGTGGGCCGCCTTGGGGATACCAGTGTATCCAGACAGGTGACCGACGTTCATGGCGTAGTTGGGGTAGTTGGGTCCACGGACCTCCATGGGGAGACCCTCATCGGACCTGTAGGCGAACGAGTTAGCGGAACCGCACTGGTCCTGGAGGTCGAATCCGTAGAATCCGAGCCTTCCTGTCCTCTCCTTGTGCTGGAGCATAGAGAGGTACCAGCAGTTCAGACCGCAGTCGGCAACTCCAGTGGCCATGGCTCCCGCGATACCGGTGGCGGCAGCAGAGACGGTGGCCCTCTGGGATCCTCCGAAGTGGGTCTCCATGACAGCGGGGTAGCGCTCGTACATCTCGAGGGCGTATGCATTGACATCGTCACCGAGTTTCATGAGCTCGTCCATGTCGGTGGGATCCAGTTTGCAGAATCCTCCATACTTGGATTTGATCTGGTCGATGGCGTAGTAGACGTAATCCTCGAGGATGTTGTCGGTGTACGCAGCAGTGGCGTACTGGGTGAATCCGACTCCACCGGACATGTATCCACCGAGATAAACCTGGTCGAAGACGGCGGCTCCGAGAGCAACAGCCTCAAGGGCAGCACGTCCGGGGTCATCGGGGTAGACACGATCAGACTGAGCGATATCAGCCATGTATCCGAAGGGAATTCCTCCGGGCTCGTTGGGTCCCCTGGCACGCCTGGCGGGCATCATGGTTCCCATGCTGAGAGACTGGTGTTTCGCGGAGTACGCGAAGTCGGCGATGGCGGCTTCTCCGGCTGCGAGTTTGTAGGCGGAGATGAAAGCCATGGAAATCTGCATGGCTGCGTGCCTGGAGACAGTGGCTCCATCCATGAGCCTTCCGACGATGGTGGGCACACGGACAGCCTGCATGAGGGTCTTTCCGATCGCTTTTTTCAGCTGCTCGGCCTGCTCGGCGGGGAACAGTTTGTTGATGTCGATGACGAACCTGGGGTCGATCTCGTCAATGAGCTCATCGTCTCCGGAGTAGACTTTGACGTAAGAATCCCAGACGAGGGCAGGGTTGACCTCGGCCATGTGCTCCTGAACGACAGCTCCACCGGGCATGGTGTGGTTGACGGT
>CALUNK010000056.1 GCA_944321985.1 Candidatus Methanomethylophilaceae archaeon | reverse complement strand
AGGCGGACCGCACCGAGGACAGGGTGGACTGGAAGGCCCTCGTCGGAGGCCACGGCACTCTGGTAATCCTCATGGGGCTCGGCAACGCCGGCCACATCTCGCAGCAGCTTATCGAGGGCGGCATGTCCCCCGACACGCCCGCGGCGGTCATCTCCAAGGGATCCACTCCGGAGCAGAAGGTCGCCGTAACCACGGTCTCGGGACTCGAGGCGGCCATAAGGGACAACGCCCTGGAGCCCCCGGGCATCATGGTGGTCGGGTCCGTAGCCGGAATGCGTGACATCCTGGGGGATCTGGCATGACCACGGTCGGATTCACCCGTCCATCTGTGAGGATAAAGGACTCCGTGCAGGAGGCCAGGGACCTCGGTTTCGACGTCATGGCCGCCCCGTCGCTGGAGATAATGCCCGGGGACGAGTCCGAGTTCAGGAGGCTGGAGGAGTCCGTGACCGAGGGATGCGTCGTCGTGTTCGGGTCCTCGACCGCGGTGGAACAGTGCCAGAAGTTCTTCGGCGATCGCATCGCCGATGTGTTCCGGGGGGCGAAGATTGTGTCCATCGGACCCGCCACCACCAAGAAGTTGACCGTAGCAGGGTTCCAGGTGGACGCCGTTCCGGAGGACTTCTCCTCGTACGGTCTCGTGGACCTCCTGAAGGGTGAGGCATCCGGCAAGAGAATCGTCGTCATCCGCTCCGACAGTGGCTCCGACATCCTGGCGGACGGTCTGAAAGATGCCGGTGCGGATCTGGTCGACATAGCCTCGTACAAGCTCAAGGAGGTCGGGATGTGCCCGGCGCTCCTCCATATGATGATCGCGGTGAAGAGGGGGCAGATGGACGTAATTGCCTTCACGTCGCCGATGTCCGCGTCCTCCTTTATTACGCATCTGGAGGCGCATTTCGGCAAGGAGAGGGGCGACGAGTATCTGCGTCAGATAAAGATCGCGGCGATCGGGAGGCCCACGTCCGAGAGGCTGGAGAGCCTCGGGTTCAAACCGGACATAGTCCCGGAGGAGACCACTTTCCACGACATGCTCCTGGCCATCAAGGCCGCGTTCCCGGAGCAGGGGTGAAACGGACCGTCCAGGGTCGCCGCATTGGTCGGCGTCCCCGGGCGTCCCTATCTTCCCATCCTTTATCAGAGCATCTTCGAGCAGGACGGTATCTGTCTACAGGCCACGGAGAAGCAGTAAACCTGGGCGTTGCGGCCGCCCATCCTCTGGAGGGCGGTCTGCCAGTTGACCACCGGCAGGTCGTCGCACAGAAGGAAGTTGCATTTTTTACCTGTCGACATCTCGCCCTCGAAGTACCTCTCGAGGTCCTTGGGGAAGTCGATGTCGTTGTCGCTCATGACCTCTCTGTCGACCATTATGACCTTCGATTCCGGCTCCTGCCTTCTTATCTCGGCGGACACCAGTTCGATCAGCCCCTCCAGGCCCTCGGTCCTAAGGCCCGCTATGACCTTGAATTCTGGGTTCCTGACGAAGTCCTCCAGCTTGTCCCTGGGGTCGCTTTCTACTGGGCATGAGTAAACCATGAGCGGCCGAATTGTGTTCTTTATAAAAGAACCTTTACCGGTTTTCCACGGCGGATGTGCTAGCTGGGCATTTTGATATTTAAACCTACCTAAATATCCAGACGTGTTCCGTGTACCATGCTCAAACTTAAATAGAGAAGGTTTCGATTTGTGTAACTATGTCGTTCTTAGATAATACAAAGATTGCGGGATGGGCGTTCTTCATCATCGGAATCCTGATGATTGTCAGTGCCATCGTGCAGATTTGGAACGGCGCCGGTCAGACCGACTCGATCTCCAACAACATAGGATATGTCATCGCTGGAATCGGAGCTCTGATTGCAGCCATTGTCTATTTCCTATTCGGAAACAAGGTCCGTAGTGGAGCTATCTCCAAGAAGATTGACGTTCTCGGTAACTATGTCAAGGTCGTCGGAGTGACAACAGCCATCATCTACCTGTTCGCCGCCATCGGCGGGATTCTCAATGAAGAATCCTTCTGGATTTGTATCCTCTGGGTCATCTTGGGTATCATAATCGTGTTTATTGGCGGAAAGATCAACGACGGAAGGGCAACGAACTTCGACAAGATCCTTTGGATAATTCTTCTGGTCGTCTTCGTCGTACTGTTCATCGGAAGCCTTCTCAGCATCGGTGGCGGATGGGTCGACATTGTCAAGTCCATCTGTTACGCCATCGTCTATCTCTTCATGATTCTATTCCTCATCGACGGAGATGTCAGGAAGGACATGGGAATCTGATGCGATAGGTAGGCAGTCACAAACAACTTTCAAACTCCTTCCCCCTTCTGGGAGCATGGAACAATGCCCCGTGACTACCGACGACTCCACGCGCATGTCGGACCGCGTCCTCGCCTTCCTGAGAGACAGGTCGACAGACTCTGTCCTCGGTCCCAGACGTTTCTGCAGGGCAGAAATCGTGGAGTACGTTGTGGAGACCGCCGAGTCCATGGGATTCAGGGTTTGGACGGAAAACCGCCGGGTGGACCGTCCGGATGTCATCGTCCTGGAGCACTGGTCGCTTCTGGATTCCTACGAGGGGGTCATCTCGTCGAACCCGGGTGCGGACGTGCTGTATGGTCAGGATCTCTGTCATCAGGTGCCGGCCGTGGTCAGGCTGAGAAGGTGACAAATATTATGAGCCAGAGGTTGGATACTGGCCACAGGTGAAAAGATGGAAGTAATCATCGAGAAATTCAATCCTTGGAAGGATTCCCTGATATCAGGGATATTCCTGGTTGTGCTCGGTCTGATCATGATAATCCTTCAGGGCGAGTCTCTGGACATCATCCTGATCATAGCGGGCATCCTCTGTCTGGTAATGGGAGTTTTCACTCTCTACGGTGGGGTAAAGTCCAAGTTCACTCCAACCCTGGCGATGGGGGCGATCCTTCTCGTATTGGGAATCGCACTCATAGTGCTCACCGAGCTGCTAGAGGACTTCCTCATGGCAATTCTCGCGCTCGGACTGATCGTCGTCGGAATCGTGACTCTCTTCGGTCTCGGAGGGAATTTCGCAGTGGCCCGGGGTAGCAAGGCGGTCTCTCTAATTGTCGGCGTTCTGATGATTGTGCTCGGAGTATACGCGCTTCTCAACCTGCAGGGAACTGCGGATGTCGTGATGATCGTCATCGGAGCGATAATGTTGATATCAGGACTTCTCCAGCTGTACGAATGCTACCAGTTGAAGAAGATCTCGTCTTGATTTGAGACGTAAAAATATGGGCCGGCTTATGCCGGCCCTTTAATCCATATCCGGGGCTCACTTCTGTCCAGTGATTTTGATGATGTGATATCCGAATTCGGTCTTCACGGGCCCGACAACATCGCCGGTCTTGCCGTTGAAGCAGGCCTGCTCGAACTCCGGAACCATGTCGCCCTTGCCGAACCAGCCGAGATTCCCTCCTTTGGATTTGGAGGGGCATTTGGAGAACCTCTTCGCCAGGTCTGCAAAGTCTTCACCTTTGGCGATGCGGTCCAGTATCTTCTGAGCGTCCTTCTCGTTTCCCACTAGGATGTGGGATGCGCATACAGATTTGACCATGTTGGCTAATCCGGCAGGCATGATATTAGGGTTCTGGCGCATCCCCTAAAATACAACCCACGGCAATACGTCAACTATGGGAAGGGATGTGGACAGGGTGCTCCCCGAGAGAGACCCTTTAGCAACTGCAGTGCTCATGCTGTTCGTGGGGCTGATCATGATAGTCCTGGGGGCAGGAGCGATCTCCGTGGTGGTGACGTTCGCCGGTGTGATGCTGATAATCTTCGGCTCATCCCTAATAAGCCGCGGAATCCGGATGGACTCTACACCGAACCTGGTCCTTGGCGTCGTGATGGCCGTCATCGGAATGCTGCTGGTGGTCGCGACGGGCAGGATGACGAGCATACTCGTCCTAGCCATGGCGCTGTTCCTCATCGTCTTGGGTGTGCTCGCCATAGTCACCAACCTTAAGGCCGACAAGCGCAGGAAGAACACCGCCATGGTGGTGGGGATAGTGATGATGGCGGTGGGCGTGGTCCTGGCGGTCTACCCGGGGGCAATCACGGATACGATGATGACCGTCATAGGCGCCGTGTTGGTCGTGGTGTCGATATTCTGCCTGTACTCATATATGCGCTGACGATACAAAGATAAAACTACGCTCCATACCCCATGCGATGAACGGGATGAACAAAGCGATTGTGGGGATCGTTTTTGGAATTGCACTCATATACTCCGCGCTGTCGTTGATGCTGACGGTGCAGAACCTCATAGACACAGGCGTCGTGTCCGTGTTCCTCTTCATGCCCCACGGAGGGGAACTGGGAATCGATCTGGGGGAGTACGCAGGGTTCTTCACGAACCTCTACGACTCCTTCCTGTCCTTCATCGGTGGACTTGTCACGGATGACGCGGACACGTTGAAAATCATCGAGATCGCGCTCGTGGTCTTCGGGTTCGTCCTCGCCGCGCTCGGAATAGCCTCAAAGCCCTCCCTGGACTGCAAGGGGACCACGAATCCGGCGCAGTACCTTTGGACCCACAGGCCCAGTTCTGCCGCCAGGTGCCTCACCGCGCCGTGGGGCCTTCTCGTGGCGTGCTGGGACAGGTCGAAGCCTCTGGTCGTCGTGCCTCTGATGCTGCTGCCATTCTACGCCATGTGGTCTCTCCTGATGACGGTTAGTCTCATCATCCCGTATCTGGTCGTCAGGTCGGCCATAGGCGCCAAGATAAAGTCCGCGGCGAAGCGCGAAGGGAAGGAGTACGAGAAATCCACACAGTTCGCGGTCTGCCCCAAGTGCAAGAGGAACTTCGAGAGACCCAAGGTCAAATGCAAATGTGGTCTCGACCTCAACTATCCTGTCCCCAACGAGTACGGATACAAGAATCACGTGTGCAACAACGGCCACGAGATCCCCTGCACATCCGGCAAGAGGTCGGGGCTCAGGACGATCTGCCCCTACTGCGGTGCGGACATAGAAACGAGGGAGGCCATGCCCGTGGCGGTCGCCATGGTCGGGGCCGTCGGGGCGGGGAAGACCACGATGATGCTCGCCGCCGTCGACACGATCACCAGGATGGCAAGGACCAGGGACGTGTCCGTGGAGCCGGTCACCTCCGGGATCTCGAAGCAGGCGGTCATCGCCAAGGACGTCACCCCTAAGACCGCCCCCGGCGAGCTGGACAGCGAGTGCCTGTTCCTCAGGTCCAGGACCATGCAGGACAAGGAGCTCCTCATCAACGACATCTCGGGTCAGGAGTTCGAGCCAAAGGAGGGCAAGTCCCTCTTCGAGGAGTACTACAACTACACGGACGGCATCGTGTTCGTCTTCGACCCCATAGCCCTGACCAGGCAGAGGAAGGGGGCGACCCCCATGGACGTGTTTGAGTCGTTCCACTTCATGTTCTCGCAGATCACCGGGACGAGCCCGAACAAGGTCTGCGACGTGCCCATTGCCGTCGTCGCCACCAAGAACGACATCCTCAACCCCAAGCTGAGGGACAGGGATGTGAGGGGGTACCTCATGGAGAACGGCCAGGATGGTTTCGTCAGGGTCCTGGAGTCGCTGTTCTCGGATGTGAGGTACTTCGCGGTGACCTCCTACGGGGACGACTGCTCCTCGGCCGCCAGGCCATTCTGGTGGATAGTCTCGAAGACCGACCCGGAGCTCGCCGGGGCCGTCCCGATCGAAATGGAGTGAGCGGCATACGTTCACGGCCCGACCCCCGGATTAGGGGTGCATCCATCCTATCCGGGGATCGGAAAATTACTACGAGGAGCGATGTCTCTCGACCAAGTGCCAGTATTCGATTTCACAGGGGTTGACAATGGCGCTTCAGTCGACTGAGAGTAGCTCCGGAGGTCAACACGTCCGGTCCTTCGATCTTCTGTACTCCAAGCACCTCTCTAGGAACCTGGTGGCGAACTCCGGGTTGGAGTAGTAGTAAATGTGTGGGTATCCTGCGAGCATCCGGCCAGTGTCATGCATACAGGTGTACTCCTTGCCGCCGGTCTTGACGGCTTTCCAGTCCGAGCCGCAGTTGTCGCTGTCCCAGTAGTGGAACTCGTGGCCTTTGATCGTGAGTTCCCCCTTCATAACTCCTTCGTGACTCAGTGGACTCAACGTTGCGTAGCCGAATCTCGTGAGCTTGCCTGTGTTTCTGACTTCCCCGGGAATCGCTCCGCACATCCTATGCATTTTTTTGTCGGATCCCTCCATTCTGTCATGGAGGTACATGAACCCGCCGCACTCTGCGATGCACGGCATCCCCGCAGCGATGCTCTCCTTTATGTCCTCCAGCATCGACACGTTCGATTCCAGTACGGTGGAATGCAGTTCAGGGTAGCCTCCCGAGAGCACTATCCCGTCTACATCCGGGAGTCTCGGGTCTTTCATTGGGGAGAACCTGATGATTTCTGCCCCGCATCTCTCCAGAAGCTCCACGTTATCTTCGTATGTGAAGCAGAATGTTTCGTCGTCAGCGAGGCCGATCCTGACTCTGCCGTCGATTCTCCTGACCTCAGGTGCTGTATATTCCAAATCAGGTGCCTCGGATGCGATCCTAACGAGTAAATTAATGTCCAGAGTCTCCTCCAGAATCTCGGCCAGCCTTCTGAGTTTGTCCTTGAGTTCCTCAATCTCCGATGGGAGCACTAGGCCAAGATGTCTGCTTTCCAGCACCAGTTCGCTGACCTTGGGGACGTAACCTATTGGTTCGACGCCCATCTCTCTGACAGCCGGCGCTAGAGTTTCGTATATCCTCTGTGACATGTTGTTGAATATGACTCCTTTGATGTTGTTTGGTCTGAACTCGAGGAATCCCTTGAGCATAGGTAGTACCGACAAGCTAGTGCCCCTACAGTTCAGCAACAGGATGACTGGAATGTCTAGTTTTTGAGAAACGTCATATGAGCTGGCGTCGGAGCTGAGGATGCTGACGCCGTCGTAGAACCCCATGACCCCCTCGACCACGGAAATGTCGCAGGTCTCGGCCGTCCTGCCGAACAGGTACCTGAGGGTGTCCTCCCCGACGAAGAACGCGTCCAGGTTCTTCGACTTGGCACCGATGACCCTCGAGTGGAACATCGGGTCGATGTAGTCGGGGCCGCACTTGAAAGACGCCACCCTCATCCCCCTGCAGACCAGGGCCTGCAGGATCCCGCAGGTGACGAGGGTCTTCCCGGACCCGCTCGCCGGGGCCGCGATCATGAAGCGGGGGAGACTCATCTGCCTCTCACCACCGCTATGTACACGGGGTTCTGGCCGGTCATCAGGTGGTACCTGCCGAGGTGCCTGGACCTAGCCACGGTGACGTTGACGAACTCCTCCTCCACGAGGCCCAGGTCCCTTATCACCTGAAGCGTCTCGGACATGGTCTCAATCGTGACGGAGTTGATCACGATCCTGACGTCCGGGTTCTTGTCGAGGAGGCACTGGACGATCTGCCTCAGGTTCCCGGCCGAGCCGCCGATGAAGGCATGGGTGGGAGCCGGCAGGTCAGCCATCGCCTCGGGGGCAATCCCCCTGACGACCTCGATGTTGGATGCCCTGAACTTCCTCTTGTTGACTTCTATCAGGTCGGCCGCGACATCCTCCCTCTCGATGGCGTAGATCCTGCCGTCGTAGGCGGTGAGGGCCATCTCCACCGACACGGAGCCCGTTCCGGCGCCGATGTCGTAGACGACGGAGCCGGGGGAGAGTTTCAGCTTGGCCACGGAGAGCGCCCTCACCTCGCTCTTGGTCATAGGGGCGTCGCCGCGGGTGAACTCCTCGTCCGGGATGCCTATGGGGTTCCTGGTGTCGGGGTCCCTGTTGACTATCAGGGCGACGCAGAGGTCTCCGAAGCTGTTGTCGAGGCACTCGGAAGGGGTCCCCATGAACACCCTCTCGGTCGGATAGCCGAAGTCCTGGCCGACGGTGACGGAGACGTCGTTGAGCCCGTAGTCGAAGAGCTCCCTGCACATGGCGTGCACGGTGTCCTCCCCGGAAAGCAGCGTGAACACCTTCGGGTGGGTGTTCACCAGGCCGACTATGTTGGACTCCCTGCCGTGGGCGCTGGTCAGGTAGGCGTCCTGCCAGGTCTCGCCTATCTTCGAGCACAGGTAGACGACGGAGGAGATCCCGGCCTCGGTGTCGACGTCGTACCTCGACCTGTCTATCCTCGACAGCAGCCCCTTCGCGCCGCTGTAGAACCCAGTGTCCCCGGAAAGCAGCACGGCGATCTTGCCGTACTCCGGATGGGAGTCCATGTAGTCCACGATGACGTCGGACCTGTACTCGGCGAGGACGTCCTTCCCGCTGGTGTCCACGGCCTCGAGCATGCGTCTGGCGCCGATCAGGAGGTCAGCCTCCCCTATTTTCTCCGCCGCGCGGACGGTCACGTCCCCCGGGCCCATGCCGATCCCGACGAGCAGCACGCTCCTCCTCCCGGAGGGGGCCTGCACGGGCCCCTCGCGGGGGATGCCGAGCCTCTGCTCCAGCATCGACACTACCTCCTCGTATGGGTAGCCCGTGTCGTCGGGCTTCCTGACAAGGACCACGGTCACCCCCGCCCTGCGCGCCGCACGGACCTTTTCCTCGTAGCCTCCGACGGTGCCGGAGTCTTTGGTGACCAGGTACTTCGCGCCGATCTGCCTGAGCGTGGCGTAGTTGACATCCTCGGAGAATGGTCCCTGGGCGCAGACGAGGTTCTTACCCTCGAAACCGAGCTCGACCGCTCTTCTCACCGAGTCCATGGTAGACAGCACCCTGGCGACGACCCTCTCCCTGTAGTCGGGGATATCGGTGTATCTGTCCAGCTCCTTGGAGCCGGTCGCGGCCAGTACGATGCCTTCCCTGTCCTTCAGGTAATCCACGGCGTCCGCCACGGAGTCGACTGCGACTATGTCGGAGTCGACCGCGACGTTAGAGTCGGCCCTCCTGAGCCTGATGTACTCGGCGCCGGCCTGGGCGCAGCCGTCGCGGATGTGCTTCGACACGGTGGTTGCATACGGGTGCGTGGCGTCGATTACGATCTCGTACATGTTGTCGGTGATCACCCTGGCGATGCCCTCGGCCCCTCCGCAGCTTCCGACCTGAACGTCTATGTTGTCGTCGGACTCCATGACCTCCGCGCCGTAGTCTGTGGCGACCCTGACGTGGACCATGACGCCCTTCGATGCGAGCCATCTGGCGAGGGTCCTGCCCTCTGTGGTGCCTGAGAAGATGAAAACGTCCTTCATTTCAAACGAACCTCGGTGATATCTTGCGGGAGCAGACCGCGACGGTCATGCCGTCTTCGGCCGTCTTCCGGAGAAGGAAAAGGTTTCCGCCCGACGCCATCGCGGC
>CALUNK010000055.1 GCA_944321985.1 Candidatus Methanomethylophilaceae archaeon | reverse complement strand
AGGGGGAACCTCATAGTTCGAGCTGTATTGCCTTCACGCAGCATGCGTTGATGCAGGACCCGCAGGCGATGCAGGTTCCGGTGTTGAGCTTGACCACCATCGTGTCCGGGTCGTAGTAGATCGACCTCGTAGGGCAGAGGGAGGTGCAGGCACCGCAGCTCCAGCACCTGTCGTAGTCGTGGAATATGTGTCCTTTGAGCTCCTTGACGCCGAAGCCCTGCTCGCGGAGATGGGTCATGCCCCTGATGATGTCGTCCCTGTCGCCCTCGATGCTCAGCAGCATGATGCCGCTGCCGTCGCCGGCGATGTCCGCCCTAAGGACGTTGGGCTTGAGGTTGAACTCGGAGACCAGCGTGTACGTCACGGATTCGAGGACGTTGCTCTCGTCGAAGTCGATCCTGAATTTCTTCTCCATTTTACGCACCCCTCTCGAGAAGCGGTTTGACCTCTCCTTCCCTCGGGAGCATCATCGCAGGCGCGTTCAGCAGGAACTCGCCGTGCTCGATCCAGTCCTTGAGCTGGTTCGCCACCTTCCTCGCTCCCGCCAGCGAGGACATGGACGACGTCCTGATCTTCTTGCCCTGGTACTCGATCATGCCGGAGCGGAGCTCCGCGTAGCTGTATCTCTGCATGCACTTCCTGTCGGAGGGCAGGCTGTAGTCGACCATCTCGGCGAATATCTGGTCGTTGGTGATCGAGCATCTGCGCATGACGTCCTCGTTCAGGACGGGAATGGGTACGCCTATCCCTATTGCCAGGGAGATCCCGTATCCGGTGATGTCGAGCCCCCTGACGTACTTCGCGTCCATCTGTTTCATGTCCCCGATGACCGCCAGGGTCCTGGATCCCTTGACGGGGACTCCGTTGACCTCTTCGGAGGTCGTGCTGAACTGGGTGCCTTGCCAGGCGACGTACCCCTCACCCCCGGCGAGGAAGATCCTTGTGCCCATCCCGATGACGTCCAGGTGGGGATCGTTGATGAGCGGGGAGAGCTCTCCGGCGGAGCTGTAGGTGGCGTTCTTCATGTGGGGCATGAGCTTGCCCATGTAGGTGTACAGGGTCCTGTTGGACGTGTTGGTGGCCACGCCGTAGTTCTCGTACAGGTTGCGGGGGTTGTACAGATAGGCCTCGTTCAGGTCGTCGAGCGTGATGTACGTGTCGATGCTCTTTCTGACGTAGCAGTCGGTTCCCGGGCCCCATGCCTGGAGGTGGATCTTCTTGCCTGCGATGAGGTCCTCGATGACGTGGGCTCCGCCGTACCCCTTGCCGGGAGGGTCGATGAGCGACGTGGCGCCGATGTAGGTGTCCACCGCCGCGAGCCCCCCGTAGGCTTCGACGTTGTTGAGCCTGATGTTCGTCATCCTGATGGGCGGGCTGGAGTGGCCGAAGTTGATGAACGCTCCCGAGGAGCACATGGCTCCGAAAGTACCAGTGGTGACGACGTCCACTTCCTCAGCTGCCTTCTCCGTTCGTTTCCGTTTCACGAGGTCCACGACCTCCTCGGCGGTCATGACCACCGCCTCTCCGGTACGGATCTTCTCGTTGATCTCTTCGTAAGTCTTAGTCAAGTTCCTGCCCCGCTACCTTTATTTCAAACTAAGGGGAAAGCAGTGTAATTCCTGATAGATAACTGTTAGTCTCTAAAATATTCGTATCGGAATACTGATCGAGCCGGACCGCGGATGAGCCAGCGCAATCCCATCGTGAGGACGGAGGGGCTCAGGTGCCGGAGACTCCCACAGCCGCAGTGGGGAGGGGGATGGCGCTCGGCCCCCTCTGTCACGGGCGGCTATACGGTTCTCTCCAGATCCGGAGGTGATCGGAAGCTCTTCTCTGAGGCGAACGTCCATCGTCTCTGAACTCTTTCAACGGCCTCACAGCCCCTAGTTTTCGCATTGTCCGACCGAGGGGGATATATTATTACATCTGGTTTACCGTTCGGTCAATCAGACACGGGGGGACACCAATGGAGCATACGAGAGGAATCCCGGAGCGGAGGGTGGCGTTTTTGGAAACATGCTTCGACGTCCTATGCGAAAACGGGTTGGAGCACACCAGCCTGAAAATGCTGGCGGACGCCTGCGGGGTCACCAACGGGAACCTGATCTACTATTTCGGCACCAAGGACAACATCGTGATAGAGTCCACAGCCTACTGCATGGCGAAGGTGGAGGACGATTTCATGGAGAGGGCTCCGAGAGATTTTGCGGACATCGAACGCTTCCTGCAGGAGATGCCCTATGTCACCGCCGAACTCCACGGGGCAAAATACCGGACCATGTACCAGGTGTATTCGAGCCCGAGCTACATGGAGCACGGCAGGGAGTTCTTCAGAGGCGTGAACGTCCGCTACCGTCAGTACGCAGAAACGCTGTCCGGGAATCTGGGGTTGCCTGTGGACTTCATACAGGGAGTGATCTACGTCTTCGTCCGGGCGTGCGTCCACTATGCCATGTTCGAGGATGAGGAGTACCTGAAACTGCAGCTCCAGGCGATCCGCATATCCCTTTCATCATGCATGGGGAGAACCCACGACGAACTCGACGGCACGGTCACGGAGCGATGGCGTCTGGTGACGGACCAAAGGGTAATGACATCAAGGGAGCCGTCAACGGATTCCGTCAATCGGTAACTTCCCTGTAGTTTTGCGGATCACCCGTTGCTCGAATCGGGAAATGATGGTTCGAACAGGCGATCAAGAGGGGATGCGGCATTCCTACTCACTGGTCGGTCCTGCATCGGACTGATGTCCGATCCATCCACAGTGTCAAACGTCATCCGGATTTCATTCATTACAAACATAACATCGATATGTTTATGGAAGCGTTCTCCAATCCTGTTTCGGAGGTAATCATGTCGTATTTCTCAGGAAGATTTGGAAAACTGAAGCCATGTTACTATAATGTGCCGTTCACCACCGACAACAGGCCGGAGTGCGCCAAGGGTCAGTACGTGAACGTCGAAGGCTATTTCACCGAATGGACCGTGCCTCTCAGAGAGTTCGGAGGCGTCTATCATGAAGCGGCCTCGTGGAATGATTCATACGCCATGTCTCAAATCGTCGAAGGTAGGGTGATCCTCCCCTGGAACCTCTGGGACACGATCATATTCAGGCTCGATTGGGAACAGGCAAAGGACCTTCTCCAGACCATGAATGTAAAGTTCAATCTGGATGGGGAGTACGTCGATTTCGAGGATCATCCGAAGTTCCAGGACAGGGACGCGAAATACGCGTACATCCTCCTCGACATGGGCTCTTAAATCGGGTTCGTCTCATCGCGACTCCATTCTCATACGTTTGCCGGCGGCGACCTGATTCTGCCCGTCTGCATAGCCTCGGCCGGAGGTTCCATCCGGCCAAGGTTTCAGCCTTTCCCCGGGCACCGAACCGTTGTCACCGGATTGCCGACTCCCACTGTGATGCTGTCCTCGACAACATCGATTTTTCAGATACCAAACAGGGAGCAGGTCTGTTTGTCGCCTAATCTCCAAACCCCCTCCTGTTCTGTCACCAGGTCCTCGTTGAAACCTTTCCGGTATCCGGGGAAGTGTTCCTTCAGAGATTCCTTCGCTGTCCCGGATCAGCGGTTGGATGGAGGGGCGGTATGCACCCTCAGGTCATTGGGATGATTGCGGGTATATCGAATCGTGGACGGGAGCATATGGACCCAGCCCCTGTTTAGGCTGTTGCCGGTTGAGTTTAAACCTCTACAGACATAAGAACGAGGCGGAGGGCAGACCCAGGATCCCATCCCTCGTTCTCGAAACGGGTGTTCATAACGTCATGGAAGCATCGTGTCTTGCTGATTCATGTCTCCTTTCTCTGAAGATCGTTAGAAGACTCGAACCTGTGTTATCCGAGAAGCCGGATTATCGATGGGAATCAGCGTATTCCCGTCCGTAGTCAAAGTTCTTAAACTTTCATAACTTAATCATATAGGTGCCGTGAGAATCGCAGCGAATCGCAATTCACGGTTCATCCGAAACAAGACGGATTCGAGGATGTGATAGTCATGAAGAAAGAATCGTTGATCGCAGTACTCGCCGTCCTGGCGGTGGCGCTAACGTGCGTGACCCTGATGGCAGAGGACACGGAAGCCGATACATCGGAGACGATTATGGTGGATGGGGATCCGGTAGCCGACCTCCAAGAGGACGAGTCCGGGGACGATTCGCAGCAATTGGACAAAGGGGCCGAGTACTACATATATGGAGACCTGGCTAAAATATGGAGAACGGATGGGAAGATCGCCATCTGGAGGGCATCCATAGAAGGGCCGGACGGGGAATGGAATGTCATCCAGACATTCGTCGGCTACACTTTAGAAATAGAACTGACGGATTACGACTATGTCAAAGTCACCCGTACCTGGCCAGGAGAGAGCACGGTAATCAACTACCTAATCCCGTTGCATATGTCCCAGTCGGGAGATTCGGATATGAAGTACGTAGTGACGTTCTACGACCGTGACACTGTGGTGGGGTCGCCGTACGTGGATGAAAGCACTATGATTTTGAAGGGGGAACCGCACGTGATGGTTCCGGATGACCCCGTCCGCGACGGCTACGTGTTCGGCGGATGGTTCACCGACCCCAGTTGCGAGGAGCAGTATCGCTTCGATCCCACCCAGCCTATACCCAGCGACATGAGCGTCTACGCCAAGTGGGACGGTTCCGGAGGTTCCGGGTTCCCCTGGTGGATAATAATCGTCGTCATAGTCGTCATCGCGGCAATCATCGCGATATACGTGTACAAGAACAACAAGAACAGGCAGACCGGGAGCTCCTGATCCGGAGACCATGAAACAGCCGGCGGCATCGTCCGCTGGCATGAAACCTCTTTTCACCTTCGGGGACGCAGACGGCATACAGTGCACTCGTCCCCGCGGGCGCATCCCTGGTCCGTCCGATCCGAATCGTCGGGATGGCCATGTAGAGATTCATAGGGCAATCCTCACCGAGACCTAGTGCCGGAATCGTCTCAGGGGATCAGAGCACATGGGATCCCTCTAATCGAATGCGTCTCTTGGCCTTCGAAGGTCCGCGGGGTTGGGAGATGCGGATACGCGACGGTGCCGGATGCGACAGCGCATCCACGGTCATTGACGATGTGCCCGTCCTCCAGTACGACATGCTTCCTGTCGGCGGGATCCCCGTCCGGATTCAGTGATTTAGCGATTCCCCCAGCACAGCTCCTGTACGACCTTACCGGGGTGGCATCACCCTTCCGGAGGCGGTTATGCAATCAGGCGGCGATGGCGTCCCCATCCCATCCGTTTCCAGTCCTTCGAATGTCATTTCAACGCGACCATTCCATGACTCGAAGGGGGGGGGGAGTCCGAAGGACGTCCCGCCTTTGAGATCCCAAAGCCTGCAAGAATAATCGTGCATGCAGGTTTAAAACGGGCATCAGCGATTCTGTATTCATGACAGGGATGGATCCGCAGCAGATTCAGATGCAGATCGATATGATCAAGGCCCAGGTGGAGGCTCAGAAGGACGCATACCGTCAGATGTACGCATCCGATCCAGCCATGGTCGAACAGATCTGCTCACAGCTGGATCAGAGCATACAGATGCAGATCCAGGCGATCATGCAGATGAATGGAGTCGCCGACGGCCCCGGATGTGCGGCCCTCGATAACCAGGAGGAGACGGCCATCGAGCAGATGGGGGAGGGCAGGGAGCCCTCATTCCTGGAGTCCGTGAACGAAGGCGACTACACACTGACGGAATCGGTGTTGGGGTCCATATCCCCGTCGTACTTCGGATACGATGAGATCATGACGGTCGTATCATCATTGGAATGGCTGGAGGAGAGGGAACCGCTGCCGGCGGATCACAAGGGGATGCGCAGGTTCGAGGTGCTCCTCACCGGCATCATATCCACGCTCAACGGCCACAGTCTCGACGGCCTCGAAGTGGGGCCGAGGGATGTCCGGAACAGGGAGATGGTCGAGGCCATACTGGAGGATTGGAATGTCGGGGGCAGGAACGACCTGATCAGCGTACTGGAACATCTGATTCAGAGCGGGAGCACGGCGGATTATGCGACCAACCTCAGGCTGATATACGGGGGAGGCTCCGCCCAGGACCTGCTCAGGGATGACATGGAGAGGGACGAAATCATCATGTCGAACTCCAGGTACCTGTTCACCGAGATGTACACGGGCCTGTACGATCAGACGATGCTCCGCGGATGGGATCTCGGCAGGGCGGCGAACGTGACCCGCTGGGGCTACTACATGGGATACATCACCGAAGACGAGGCGTGGGAATACCTAGACCAGATAGCCGATGGGTGCATGGAGGCCTTCGACTCCTGGACGTCCTTCGCGCAGTCGTACTTATTCGGCAGCATGTTCTGGAACTGCCCGTGGGGTCCGGAGGACTGCCACGAGAAAGCCAGGTATCTGATGCTCGCTATCGAACATCTCCTCACGAAAGGCGCGTGGAAGGATTTCCCATGGGCCGAAGGCAGGGCATTCTGAAGGCCGGTTTTCGGGTGCTCAGGGGGTTGGGACGTCCGAGCAGTGGGGGGCCGCGATCCCGATTTCCAAGAAACGTGGGTCCAAGCTTCCACAGGGCAAGGCGCAGAGCTCGCACCCTGTATGAACCCCATGCGCGGGACGATTATCTGAACACCAGGATGTCCAGAGTGAATTCCATCGTCATGAACCAGAACTATGTAAGGAAGGCCCTTGACAATCCAAGAATCTCGAGGGAGAATAGGGATGCGGTCAAACCGTGTGTGATTAGCCATCAGGAGAAGTTCACCTCACTTGCGGAGAATACGGACGAACAGTCCAGGACAAGTGGGCGTCCAAGATGAATGGGTCCGTCGATTTCGGCTTCATGAGGGCTTTCAGGAGGAGATACCTGTAACCAAACCGGGCTGTGTAGCTTCAGGAGCTGTTGGCTGTCGCACACGAATCTTGCCATTCGAAGTGTCCTTCCAGTGTTTCCCCGTCCACTCCTGTGACCGACCAACCCGACCGTGTAGAATCCGAGAGAGTGTCGCCTCGGCTGCCGAAGATGCTGAAGGAGATGCCACTGTGGCATTCACAGGGACGATGGACCACCCCAGGGTTCCGTCGAAATCTCTGTCTCAAGCAGTATTCGTGTGTCTATTCGCGTTGTGGCTGAGGGTGAGTGTTGCGGTGTAGTCCCCGACATTGGCCGCAGGATTCGTTCTAGATACCGTGACCAGTCGTTTCAGGGATGGCTGTCTGTTTCTCGCCCTGTACGGGAGGCCACCCACATCGGGCACATGCACGGTGAGTACGGTGATCTTGTATGTGAACGTCTTGACGCCGGCGTTACTCTGGTCTTCAGGATACAACACTGTGTAGTCCGTGTCATCAATCAGAGTGCTGTGCGTCTGCTTCCTATCGTCGGGGACATCCAGATGGTCATTATCCAGACATTCCTCGATGTGCTTTCCTATCGTCCCCTCCCCGTGAATCCGTACGAGATGCCCGAGGTCTGTGGACTGCGAGTCTATTCCTCGGATTTAAGCATACTTAAATAATAGTAGCCTGCATCTGTTGATATATGTTCACGCCGTTAATATCCTCCGAGGTATTTCGAATGGACAACGACAACGGATACCAGTTTAGGATGCCACTGATCAACGATGACGCACCCGCCTTCAAGGCGGTGACCACCCAGGGGGAGATAAGCTTCCCCGAGGACTACAAAGGGAAATGGGTCATCCTCTTTTCTCATCCCGCGGACTTCACCCCTGTGTGCACCACCGAATTCATGACGTTCGCTTCTATGATTAACGAGTTCAAGGCCTTGAACACCGAACTCATCGGACTCTCCGTAGATTCGCTCTATGCCCATATCGCATGGCTGAGGAAGATCCAGGAGCTGGAGTGGAACGGCATCAGCAAGCCCGAGGTCACATTCCCTCTCATAGAGGACATCAAGATGGAGGTCGCCTCCAAGTACGGCATGATCCAGCCCGGGGCATCCACCACCCAGGCCGTTAGGTCCGTGTTCTTCATCGACCCCAAGGGGAAGATCAGGGCGATCATCTACTACCCCCTCTCCCTAGGAAGGAACTTCGACGAGATCAAAAGGGTCATTCTCGCTCTGCAGAAGGCAGACTCCGACAACTGCGCCACTCCCGCCAACTGGAGGCCCGGAGACGACGTCATCGTACCCACCGCAGGTTCCTGCGGCACTGCCAAGGAGCGTGTCGAGTCCAAAGATCCGGACATGTACTGCCTTGACTGGTTCATGTGCTTCAGGAAGCAGAAGAAGGAATGACGGCCATCAGTCAGACAATCTCTTAAATTACTTACGCGGGCCCGTCGCCCGCGGAATTTCCTTTCCATCCACGACCCTGTTTCGTCGGCATAACAGGGTTCTCTCGATTGGATTGATAGGGGGACCTCTTGTTTGTCAAAGGCTCAGTCCAAGTCTTCTGAGCCCGTCTCCGCCCGCGTTCTGTCGGGGTATCATGCGAGCATCGCCTTGTACCTCTAGGTGTCGTTCTCCCCAGTGGGTCCGAATTCCAGGTTTACGTGGCAGATTCGGGAGTATAGTGCGTAGTCGAGTGCGTCCTCCGGGACATCCTCAGAGTCCAGCGCCGGGTTCATGAAGTTCGTCTTCGTCAAAACGCTGGACCTCCAAACCTTCCTGTTGCGGTTTTCTATTTCTTTCTCGCTAGGGCCCTGGCCATGTTCGGGGACATCCCCTCGGAGACCCTAGGACGCTTGATTATGTCATTGACCCTATGCATTCGTCCCCGAGATGCTCGCCGATCCCTTCGCCCTCTCGGTCCCCGACGGCAAGACCTGGTCATGGGTCACGAGTCCACCGGGACGACCAGGGAGTACCATTGCAGAAGCAGTGGGACGAACGCCATCGGGGAGGCGAGGAACAGGTGGTAAATCGGGCGGAAACGTCCAGAAACAAATCTCCTCAATTTCGGAAATTCAGACGCAACGTGTAGGTTGCACCCAAACAGGTGTCTGGATAGGGAAAAATGAGTGCAGCCGCCGGGTTGCACCACACCCCTAGCCAGCATATCTCGTAAATGGTGTTTTTTCTGATTTTTCACAGGGTTAGCAACCGTTTGTCTTCGTGCAAATAACGGATGGTTTTGCGCGTAGCACACTCGTCCTTTGTAAGAATAGCAATGCAACTAGTAGACAAACTAATTAAGGCGTGTTAAGGCGTCTAAACCCTTTCCCAAACCATTTCCCAAACCTCTTACAACGACTCGAAAGGAGTGAACGAAATGGCAGCAGAGAAAGCAGCTAACGGAGCGCAGAGCGCAGGAATGCAGAACGAGATCAGGGCCGCCTTCGGGCAGGTCAACGTCGACCAGGACACCGCGACGCAGAAGACCCCCATCATGAGCTTCAGCAACGGCAACGTCTACATCGGCCTGAAACTGGTCTCCACCTTCGACCAGAAGACCAACACCCGCAGGGAGCCGGTCCCCAGGATCACCGCGTCCTTCAACGGCAAGTTCGTCGAGGTCCCCCTCAACGGCAAGTGGTGGAGGTCCTTCGCCGACTTCGTGGAGAAGATGGCCGTGGCGATGGAAGGTGTGGACCTTCAGAACTCCACCATCAACGACGACGTGGACTACGCCAAGGA